>JANMWG010000238.1:0-7386 GCA_031393885.1 Betaproteobacteria bacterium
TGTCGTCCGCGAACCCCGGCGTGCCGAAACCGAAGGCCGCCAGCAGCGCGAACAAAGTCAGGATTTTCTTCATCAAGTTCCCCTTGGTTAAAGCGCGTCGCCGCCGGTCTCGCCGGTGCGGATACGGACAACCTGTTCGAGGTCGAACACAAAAATCTTGCCGTCGCCGATCTTGCCGGTATTGGCCGACTTCTCGATGGCTTCGATGACCTGGTCCAGCATGTCGCTCTTGATGGCGGCCTCGATCTTGACCTTGGGCAGGAAATCGACGACGTACTCCGCACCGCGATACAGCTCGGTGTGTCCTTTCTGGCGGCCGAAGCCCTTGACCTCGGTGACGGTGATGCCCTGCACACCGATGGCGGATAGCGCTTCGCGCACCTCGTCAAGCTTGAAGGGCTTGATGATTGCGGTGACGAGTTTCATGTGATTGTCCTGTGGTGGGAGTTGCGCGCGAACGGCGCGGAACCATTGCGGCCCCGCGCAACGATCGCCGGATCAGAACGCTTTGGTGGCGGAGACGAAAAACACGTTGTCGCCGACATTGCTGCCGAACTTGTTGCCCCAGACGGCGATGGTGGCGCCGGTGCTGCCTACGACGGTCTTGGCGGCGGTACTGCCCCAGTAATAGGCGCCGAAGGAGAAGCCCAGCCAGTCCTTGGTGATGCCGATCTTGTAGTCGACCGCATCGTACATGTCGTTCTTCTGGCCAACACCTGAGTTGGAGGTTTTCAGGTAGTCGGCCGTGCCGCTCCATTTCCACGAGCCGACGCCACCGACGACGCTGAACCCGGTTTCGCCGATCGGCACTGTGGCACCCAGGTTGAAATAGACCGAACCCTGGGCGTTCGGGATCATGAAGACGCCATCCGTGATCGCGTAGTACACCCTGGCGGTGATCCACTTCCAGCCGATGGCGCCGTAAATCTCCGCTGTGTTGCCGTTTTTCAGCCCGGTGGTTCCCTGGAGCTTGTATTCCCCCGGATACCAGTAGTAAACCGCACCGAGGTCATAGGAGAAATCTTCGGCGAACTTGTTGCGAAAGCCGGCGTAGAGGTCCACTTCCAGGCTGGCGCTGATGTTGTTGGCGCCGCCGTATACCGCCGGATTGACGCCCGGGGCCGCAGCTTCCCAGGCATCGCTTAACCAGCTCACGTTGGAGCCGAACAGCCCGGCGTAGAAACCGCTGCTGTGGCCGAATTCGACGGTGCCCTGAATGGCGGGCTTGTTGTTGGTCTGGGTGAGGCCGCGAACAACGTAATCGCTGAGAAAAGTTACGTTGCCGGTAACGGTATACGGCGGCGCAGGGGCCGCCGCCGGTGCGGTTTCCTCCGCGAACGCAACTGCGGAAGCCAGTCCGAGGCTTGCGAGCGCAGCGGTCAGGACGTTCGGGTTCAACATGGGGGGTGTCCTCTCTGAAGGGCAGTTGGAAGAAGCGGGGGAAAGAGAAAATCCGCGAACGCTGTAGTGCAATTTAAGTGCCACAAAAAATTCAACCTTAAAACAATAGGTTATGTAGTATTTATACGGGTAGTGTCGGCCCGTCGCACTGAGTCAGGGCGGCAAATGGTGGTCGTGCACCCTATAAGAGCATGGCTCTCGAGGCCGACGCCTTTGCTACACTCGGTGCCACCGAAGATCACGAAGGAATGCAGCCATGTCGCCATCGTCCATGCTCGATGATTTCGCCAGCCGTCTGCGTGCCTTCGCCGCCGATTCACCGGCGGCCGACGTCGAGCGCAATGCCCGCGCAATGCTGGGCAACATGTTCAGCCGGCTCGATCTGGTCACGCGCGAGGAGTTCGATGCCCAGGCGCGGGTGCTCGCGCAGACCCGGGCACAGCTCGATCGACTCGAACAGCGCATCGCCGCTCTCGAAGCGCCGCCCGATCCCGGCGTCTGATCCCCGGGCGGTTGCAGGCTGCAGGCCGATGAGCATTGCCGTCGTTCGCAGTCGTGCCCTCGCCGGCATGGACGCGCCTGAGGTCGAAGTCGAGGTTCATCTTTCCAACGGACTGCCGAGCTTCACCATCGTCGGTCTGCCCGAAACCGAGGTCAAAGAAGCAAAAGACCGGGTCCGCGCCGCGATCATCAACTGTCGGTTCGAGTTTCCGGCGCGCCGCATCACCGTCAACCTGGCCCCGGCCGATCTGCCCAAGGAAAGCGGGCGTTTCGACCTCCCGATCGCCGTCGGCATCCTCGCGGCATCCCGTCAGGTCTCGGGCAATCTGCTGCCCACCATGGAGTTCGCCGGTGAGTTGGCGCTCACCGGGATGCTGCGTCCGGTTCGTGGGGCGCTGGCGATGACCTACCAGGCCCATGCCGGCGGGCGCGCCTTCGTTTTGCCGATGGAAAGCGTGGCCGAGGCCGCGCTGGTCAGTGGCGCCGAGGTGTTCGGCGCCACCAGCCTCCTCGACGTCTGTGCGCACCTCAATGGCGACGTGCCGCTCGCCCGTGCGCCCGGTTGCCCTGAACCTGAATCTCCGCGCTATCCCGACCTGACCGACGTCAAGGGCCAGGCACAGGCACGCCGGGCCCTGGAGGTTGCCGCAGCTGGCGGCCACAGCCTGTTGATGATGGGTCCGCCGGGCACCGGCAAGACCATGCTGGCCGAGCGGTTCCCGGGCATCCTGCCGAGCATGAGTGCGGACGAAGCGCTCGCGTCGGCGGCAATGCAGTCGCTGGCCCATGGCGGCTTCGACGTTCGGCGCTGGAAGCAGCGGCCCTATCGGGCGCCCCATCACACGGCCTCCGCGGTCGCCCTGGTCGGGGGTGGCAGCATTCCCCGTCCTGGAGAAATCTCGATGGCCATGCATGGCGTGTTGTTCCTCGATGAACTGCCGGAGTTCGACCGGCATGTTCTCGAAGTTCTGCGGGAGCCCATGGAGTCAGGGCGCATCAGCGTGTCGCGCGCGGCGCGACAGGTCGAATTTCCGGCACGGTTCCAGTTGGTGGCGGCAATGAACCCTTGCCCGTGCGGCTATCTCGGCCATCCGGCCAATCGCTGCCAGTGCACTCCCGATCAGGTTGCCCGCTATCGCAATCGCGTTTCCGGGCCTTTGCTCGATCGCATCGATATCCAGATCGAGGTCCCGGCTGTGCCGGAGGATGACCTCGTTGGCCGAACGTCGGCCGTGGAATCGAGCGCCGCGGTGCGCAATCGGGTCGAGGCAGCGGCGCGAGCCCAGGTCGAGCGCCAAGGCATGAGCAATGCGCGCCTCGATCCCGGAGCGGTGGACGAAATCTGCGCGCCCGATGCCGCGGCCGAAGCCCTGCTTCGCGCCGCGATCGGGCGATTGGGTCTTTCGGCCCGGGCCTACCATCGAATCCTCAAGGTCGCCCGGACCATTGCCGATCTTGCAGGAGTGTCGCGGGTCCAATCGGCGCAGGTGGCCGAGGCCATTCAGTATCGACGGCTCACTGGCATACGGCCCGCGATTGACACGTAACAGGCGCCTCGGTACCTTCCTTGCTTTCCGCGCCGTTTTGACCGCAGCTTGCGGGCGCGTAACAAATACCGCTAAAGCGCTCGGAAACCCGACCGCTTTCAGCGCCCCGGGTTTTTCATTTTCAGGGACCACATTCCTTGCAGCCAGACCGCACTCCCCTGCTTCGCGAACTGCTCGCCGAGCGCATTCTCATCCTCGACGGTGCCATGGGCACCATGATCCAGGGGCACAAGCTCGCGCGGGCCGACTATCACGGCACGCGCTTCGCCGATTTCGGTCATGAGCAGACCGGCAACAACGACCTACTCACCCTGACGCAGCCCGGCATCATCGGTGGCATCCATCGCCAGTACCTCGAAGCCGGCGCCGACATCGTCGAGACCAACACCTTCAATTCGACGCGCATCGCCATGGCCGACTACGGCATGGAACCGCAGGTGCGCGAGCTCAACTTCGAGGGCGCGCGGCTGGCACGCGAAGCGGCCGACGAATTCACCGGGAAGGTGCCGGGCAAACCGAGGTTCGTCGCCGGGGTTCTCGGCCCCACCAACCGCACCGCGTCGTTATCGCCCGACGTGAGCGATCCCGGGTTCCGCAACGTCAGCTTCGACGAGCTGGTGGCTTCCTATCTCGAGGCCATCGATGGTCTGGTCCACGGCGGCGCCGATCTGCTACTGGTCGAGACGGTGTTCGACACGCTCAACTGCAAGGCGGCGCTGTTCGCGATCGACGAATATTGCGACCGCAACGGCATGCGATTGCCGGTATGGGTCTCCGGGACCATCACCGATCTTTCCGGGCGGACCTTGTCGGGCCAGACCACCGAGGCGTTCTGGAACTCGATCCGGCATGCCAACCTGTTGGCGATCGGGCTCAACTGCGCGCTCGGCGCCAAGGAATTGCGACCCTACGTGGCGGAACTGTCGCGTATTGCCGACACCCACGTCAGCGTGCACCCTAATGCCGGGTTGCCCAATGCCTTCGGCGAATACGACGAGACCGCCGACTACACCTCGGGAATGCTGCGCGAGTTCGCCGAGGCGGGGCTGGTCAACATCACCGGTGGCTGCTGCGGCACGACCCCGGCCCACATCAAGGCGATCTGCGAAGCCGTGAAGGGGGTGAGGCCGCGCGCGATCCCGACCATCGAACGCACGCTGCGTTTGTCGGGTCTGGAGCCGATGAGCATCGCCGACGATTCGCTGTTCGTGAATGTCGGCGAGCGCACCAACGTCACCGGTTCGCGCGCCTTCGCGCGGATGATCCTGAATGGCGAATACGAGCAGGCGCTCGCGGTCGCCCGCCAGCAGGTCGACAACGGCGCGCAGGTGATCGACGTCAACATGGACGAGGCGATGCTCGATTCGCACGCCGCGATGACGCGGTTCATGAATCTCATCGCCTCCGAGCCCGACATCTCGAAGGTGCCGGTCATGATCGACAGCTCCAAGTGGAGCGTGATCGAGGCCGGCCTCAAGTGCTCCCAGGGCAAGTGCATCGTCAACTCCATCAGCATGAAGGAGGGCGAGGCCGAGTTCCTGCGGCAGGCGCGGCTGGTCCGCCGCTACGGTGCCGCCGCGATCGTGATGGCCTTCGACGAGAAAGGCCAGGCCGACACCCGGCAGCGGCGCATCGACATCTGCACCCGCGCCTATCGCCTGCTGGTCGATGACGTCGGATTTCCTCCCGAAGACATCATCTTCGACCCCAACGTGTTCGCCGTCGCCACCGGCATCGAGGAGCACGCGACCTACGGCGTCGACTACATCGAGGCCACGCGCGCGATCCGCCAGACGCTGCCCTACGCCAAGATCAGCGGTGGCGTGTCGAACGTGTCGTTCTCGTTCCGCGGCAACGAACCGATTCGCGAGGCCATCAACACCGCGTTTCTCTACCATGCGGTGAAGGTCGGCATGACCATGGGCATCGTCAACGCCGGGCAGCTCGGGGTGTATGCGGATATTCCCGCCGACCTGCTGGAGCGCGTGGAAGACGTGCTGCTCAACCGGCGCGCTGATTCCACCGAGCGACTGGTCCAGTTTGCCGAAAGCTACAAGGCCGAAGGCAAGGTCAATATCGAGGATCTGTCCTGGCGCGACGCGCCAGTGTCGCAGCGGCTGCAACACGCCCTGGTGAAAGGCATCAACAAGTTCATCGTTCAGGACACCGAAGAGGCGCGACTGCAGGTCGCGCGTCCGATCCACGTGATCGAAGGGCCGTTGATGGACGGCATGAATGTCGTCGGCGACCTGTTCGGAGTCGGCAAGATGTTCCTGACGCAGCTGGTGAAGTCCGCGCCCGTGATGAAGGAGGCGGTGGCCCACCTCATTCCGTTCATCGAGGCCGAGAAGGCACTCTCCGGTGAAGCGCCCAAAGCCAAGGGCAAGATCGTCCTGGCAACGGTCAAGGGCGATGTGCACGACATCGGCAAGAACATCGTCGCCGTCGTGCTCCAGTGCAACAACTTCGACGTGGTGAACATGGGCGTGATGGTGCCCGCCGAGAAGATCCTCCAGACGGCGCGTGACGAAAAGGCCGACATCATCGGCTTGTCAGGGCTGATCACGCCGTCGCTCGAGGAAATGGCGCACGTGGCGCGCGAGATGGAGCGCCAGGGCTTCACGATTCCGTTGCTCATCGGCGGCGCCACCACCTCGCGCGTGCACACTGCGGTCAAGATCGAGCCCGGCTATCACGGTCCGACGGTCTGGGTGCCCGATGCGTCACGCAGCGTCGGCGTCTGCTCCAGCCTGCTGTCCGACGACCAGCGCGACGACTTCGTGAAGAAGATCAAGGCCGAGGCCGGCAAGACCCGGGAGCAGCACAAGGGCAAGAAGGGGCAAGGGCCGCACTACAGCATCGCCCAGGCCCGCGAGCACGGCCTGAAAACCGACTGGGGCGCGTACGTCCCGCCGCGTCCGAAGCACCCTGGCATCCAGGTGTTCCGGAGCTATCCGCTGGCCGAGATCGCCGAACTCATCGACTGGACGCCGTTCTTCCAGACCTGGGAACTGGCCGGCCGCTACCCGAAGATCCTCGACGACGAGGTGGTCGGTGAAGCCGCACGCAACCTGTTCGCCGACGCCCGCGCGATGCTCGCCAGGATCATCGATGAAAAATGGCTGACCGCCAATGCCGTGGTCGGGTTGTTTCCCGCGAACCGCGTCAACGGTGACGACATCGAGATCTACACCGACGAGTCGCGCCAGCAGGTGGCGATGACCTTCCACTTCCTGCGCCAGCAGATGGTGAAGCCGCTCGACCGCCCCAACCTGTCACTGGCGGATCTGATCGCCCCCCGGAAAAGCGGGGTGGACGACTACATCGGCGCGTTCGCCGTGACCACCGGCATCGGCATCGACGAGCGCGTCGCCGCGTTCGAGGCGCAGTACGACGACTACAACGCGATCCTGCTCAAGGCGCTGGCCGACCGCTTGGCCGAGGCTTTCACCGAATTGCTGCACCGGCGCACCCGGACGCAATACTGGGGCTACGCGACCGACGAGACGCTCGGTGTCGACGATCTGATCGACGAAAAATATCGCGGCATCCGCCCGGCACCCGGTTACCCGGCCTGCCCGGACCATACCGAGAAAGGCCCGCTGTTCGATCTGCTCGATGCGCCGGGCGCTGCGGGCATCATCCTCACCGAGAGCTACGCGATGCTGCCTACGGCCGCGGTCAGCGGGTTCTACTTTTCCCATCCGGAGGCGCACTATTTCGCGACCGGCAAGGTCGATCGCGACCAGGTCGTGGAGTACGCCACGCGCAAGGGCATGAGCCTGGCCGAAACCGAACGCTGGCTGGCACCGGTGCTTGCCTACGAACCGCCCGGCCCTGTTGCCACGGTGGTGGAACCGGAGCCGACCCCCCGCGCCACGGCTTGAGGTGACGTCCACCCCCAGGCTGCGCTGCGCTGCGCCTTCCCCCTCCAGGG
>JANMWG010000250.1:0-1677 GCA_031393885.1 Betaproteobacteria bacterium
TAACGTGACGAGGCGAATCAGCATGACGACACGCGCGAAGCTTCCCAGCTGAGCGATCTATCGCCGCGCCGCACTTCAACAGCACAAAGCAGGGCTGAGGCCCATTGCAAAGCACTGGGCCTGCCTCGACGACTAAGGCCCTCTAGGCAGGCGCTGACACGACACGGATCTGATGCAAGCGAGCGCGTTGCCCGCCCGCGCAATCGAGAGCGTCGTGCCGACCTACTTGCGGTCTTGCTCAAACCTGCGAAGCCAAATCATGTCCAAGGCATTGAAGACATCGCCCAGTGATCGCCGCAGGTGAGGAAAGTCGACCCACAATTCCGGGTCCGGGAGCGAAACACCGCTGTTCTTGTAGGCACGCTCGGCGCCGTCCGCATAGCGAAACACCGTCGATGAAGGATCGATGCGATGAAGCTCGCGAATGCGACCGATCAGCCGGTCGACGTGATCGTGGCGGTATTTGCCCAGGATCTTCTTCTGAAGCTCTGACGCCAGCTCATCAAGGCCATGCCGAAATGGCGCATCAACCAAGATTGCCTTCAGGTACAGCTCAGTGGTGTGCCGATAGCAGAACAGAATCGGGTAGACGGCCTCCCACCCCTCGCGGGCAGAGATGGCTGAGTCCATCAGTCGCTCCGCTGCCGTCCGAAACGCCCGTGCAAGCTCTATTCGTTCATATTCGCTGTACGACCCCAGCGCGACCAACAATGCACCGGGCGTCCATTCGAGATTGCCGAGATCATCAGGCGGCTCTTGAAACAAGGGCCTCGACGCATCTCCCGGCACATTGGTATCAGGCGTGCCGATCAGCATCTGGCTGACTCGTCAGCTGGTAGACCATATCCCCCACGAACCGCCTGAACGACTCGTTCTCGACAAACTGCTTGTAGACCTGCGTGTCGTCCTTCAGCAGGATCTGCATCACCTTGCCCAGCGCCTGGTCGTGGGCCATGCGCGCGGTATGGGGCGTGTTGTCCCGGGCGTTCTGGAAAGCCTTGTCGGCGGCCACTTTGGGTGCGATGTCGTCCCGGATGCGCTTGGCCACGCGGTCGGTGTCGGCGAACAGCGTGCCGAAGTTGTCGTTGAACGTCTTGAGGATGTTGCTCAAGCGGTCCAGCTCGGGATCGGGTTTGCGACCGCCGCCGTCGGTGGGTACGGGCGCGATCTCGGCATCGGCATCGACCAGCGCGATCTTCATCAGCGCCTTTTTCTCGACACGATAACTGTCCATGTCGATGGCTTCAAGGAGCCCCAAGGCCAGGTCTTCTTCCTTCGGCGCCGGCAGCTTGGACACCAGCAGATTCAGCAGGATCGACAGTTTCTCCCACTCCGGATTGGCGCTGGGCATCACCGAGGCCAGGAAGTCGTAGGTGCGGCAAAACACTTTGGCCTTGCCCTTGAAGTCCACCTGCTGGTCCTCATCGAGGGTGCCGGTGTACGCCGCCACACAGGCATCCAGGATCGGGTCGAGCTGATCACGCTCGGCGCCGGCCAGGAACAGGGCGGCGAACTGTTGCATTTGGTCGGCCGAGTACACCTGCGCGCCGTCCAGCGCGCGTTGAAGATCGTGCAGCTTGTTCGGGTCGGTTTCCTCGGCCAGCAGCGTTGCTCGGTAGTAGTCCTGGAACGCGAGAGTGATGGCCTCGCTGTTGTTTTGGAAGTCGAGCACGAAGC
>JANMWG010000285.1:0-6256 GCA_031393885.1 Betaproteobacteria bacterium
AGTTGACTGGCGACTAAAATCAACACAACATTAGTCGCTTGTAAAAGTCAGTTTCTGCTATTATGGGAACCATTTATGGTATTCGAAACCGTTGAGATGGCTGAGGTTTGGTGCCGATACTTGGTAAGTGTCGGCGGCGAGACATGGTCCACGCGTCACTCAGGTGTCGTTAGACAATTAGGTCTGGAGTCCGCTTATGCAGAATAAGAAGTTGCCGATCCGGAAGATCGTTAGTTACCTCAATGATGACGAGGCCGAAGGAGGCGGTTTCTGGCTGCCAAATATCCAGCGCCCGTTCGTGTGGAACGAGGACCAGATTGCTCGCTTGTTCGATTCGATCATGCGTGAGTACCCCATCAGCACGCTCCTTGTCTGGAAGACGAAAGAGCAGGTCAAGCATCGGAAGTTCATTGATAACTTTCTGCCTGATCTAAAGCTCACGAACTTCTACGTGCCTGACAACACGCGCTCGAAGATGATGGTGCTCGACGGACAACAACGGTTGCAGAGCTTGTTTATTGGTCTACGCGGCAGCTACTTTGGCCGCGAGTTGTACTTCGACGTATTGAGTGGAGTGTTGGCTGCACCCGAGGACATTCGTTATCGTTTTGCCTTCAAGGACGAAGCCTCCGGTGTTTGGCCGTGGGTGAAGTTTAAGGACGTCGTGTTTGAGAAAAGCAAGTTGCCTGGCGAAATCGCCGAAGCGTTGATCGCCGAAGCGTTGATCAACCGCGCACTCGCGCCGCTCTCCGATAGCGACAAACGTTCTGTCGGCCGCAACATCGAACGTGCCAGACAGGAGTTTGTCAATGACGATAACATCACGTTCCAGGAACTCGATGGCATCGACAACCCGGACGCCTATAAGGTCGACGACATCGTAGAAATTTTCATACGAGCCAACTCCGGTGGAACAAAGCTGGGCAAGTCGGACTTGTTGTTCTCGCTGCTCACGTCAAGTTGGGATGCAGCAGATGGCGAGATGGAGACACTGCTCGAAGACTTGAATCAGAGCAGTTTTGCCTTTGACCGGGACTTCGTCCTGAAGGCTTGCCTGACGGTGCTCGGTAAGGGGGCTAGATATGAGGTCGAAAAGTTTCGCGATGGCAAGACGAAGGAAGAGATCATCGACAAGTGGCCGGAGTTGGCCGAAGCGATCAAGTCGGTGCGTGATCTTCTCGTAGCCAAGACGTACATCCGCTCGGACAAGGCAATGCCTTCGTACTTGGCGTTGATTCCGCTCATCTACTTCCGACATCACTTCCCAGCGAAGTTCTCCGCGAACACGGATATGGCGGCCTACCTTTTACGTGTGCTGGTTACCGGTGTGTTTGGTGGCAGCCCGGACAACCTGATCGACAAGCTTGTCCGCAACATCCAGGATCAAGGTGATTTTGTCTTGTCTGAGGTGTATGGCGTCATCCGTGCTGACGGGCGAAGCATGGAAATCACACCCAATGTGCTCTTCGAGCAGTACTATGGTTCAAGGTCGATTCACCTGTTCTTCAACCTTTGGTACCGCGACTTCGACTATTCGCCGGCGCTCGGCGCCAATGGCCCCCAAGTCGACCACATCTTTCCCCAGAGCTTGCTCAAGACAGTGAAGGACGTCAATCCGGACAGCGGCAAGCGCAACATCCTTCACTACCGTGCGGAACAGCGTGACCAGATTGCGAACTGCATGCTCCTAACTGCAGATGAGAACGGATTCAGTGGCAAATGTGATACGTCTCCTGCGGAGTGGTTCGATCCATCGCGATTTCCCTCGCCCGACGCGCATGTGCAGTACCTTCGTTTGCACCTGATTCCCGAGGATGCCTCGCTGTGGATGCTGGACCGCTACGACGATTTCATAGAAGCCCGTAAGGCACTCATCGTGAACAAGTTTGGCTACATGATGCAAAGTGTCAAAGCTGAAGCGGCAGGAGTCTGAAGCCGTTGCACGACTCTGAGAGGCCGTTCGTCGCTGAAAACAAAAACCCCAGCAAGCTCTCACCTGCTGGGGTTTTCTCTATCTGGCTCCTCGACCTGGGCTCGAACCAGGGACCTGCGGATTAACAGTCCGTCGCTCTACCAACTGAGCTATCGAGGAATCGAAGCCCTGAAGCTTAACGTGCCGCACCCTGACCGGTCAACGAGGGCAGGGCAAGAACCTGAATCCGCCTACGCGATCACCTTCGCCACCGCATCCGCCACGTAGCCGACGTTGCGGGTGTTCAGCGCCGCCACGCAGATGCGGCCGGTGTCGATGGCATATACAGAAAACTCCGTGCGCAGGCGGTCCACCTGGGCCTTGGTGAGCCCGGAATACGAGAACATGCCCCGCTGGTGCAGCACGTAGTCGTAATCGGCACCGGGCACCTTCTGCTCGAGGGCGTTCACCAGGGCGCTGCGCATGGCGCGGATGCGCTCGCGCATGGTGCCGAGCTCCTGCTCCCACAGGGTGCGCAGCTCGGGCGAGTCGAGCACGGCCGCCACCACCTTGCCGCCGTGGGTGGGCGGGTTGGAGTAGTTCGATCGGATCACGCGCTTGAGCTGGCTCAGCAGCCGGGCGGCTTCGTCGGGGCTGGCGGCCACGATGCTCAAGGCGCCCACGCGCTCGCCATAGAGCGAGAACGACTTGGAAAATGAGTTCGACACCAGCATGGGGATGCCCGAGGCGGCAAAGGCGCGCACGGCCGAGGCGTCGGCGTCGATGCCGTCGGCGAAGCCCTGGTAGGCGATGTCCAGGAAGGGCACCAGGCCGCGCTCGCGCACCGTGGTGATCACGGTGTTCCACTGGTCGGCGCTGAGATCGACCCCGGTGGGGTTGTGGCAGCAGGCGTGCAGCAAGACGATGGCGCCGACCGGCAGCCCGCGCAGGGTGGCTAACATGCCGTCGAAGTCCAGCCCGTGGCTGGCGGCGTGGTAGTAGGGGTAGGTGTTGACGGCGATGCCGGCGCCTTCGAAGAGGGCGCGGTGGTTTTCCCAGGAGGGGTCGCTGATCCACACCTGGGCATCGGGCGAGATGCGCTTGAGCAGGTCGGCGCCCAGCTTCAGGCCGCCGGTGCCGCCCAGCGCCTGGGCGGTGATCACACGCTTGTCGGTGATGACGGCGCTGCCGGCCCCGAACACCAGCGCCTGCACGGCCTTGTCGTAGGTGGCCAGGCCGTCGATGGGCAGATACGAGCGCGGCGTGGCGGCTTCCACCAGGGCGCGTTCGGCGCGGCGCACGCACTCGAGCAGCGGCACCTTGCCGGTGTCATCGGTGTAGATGCCCACGCCCAGGTTGACCTTGGCAGGGTTGGTGTCGGCCACGAAGGCCTCGGTGACGCCCAGAATGGGATCGCGCGGCGCCATCTGCACGGCGGCGAACAAGGATGCGGACATGATGATTTCCTGAGGATGAACCGTGAACTTTTGAGGGTGATACGGCGCGGCCGGAACAACATCGCGGTGGTCTGGTCACACCGCGGCTGCCACCGGGCTGCGTGCTAGACTCGATTCGCTTTTTCGCATCGGATTTTACCTGTGATCGCCACCTTTCCCAACAGCCCGTACCGCCTGCATCAGCCGTTCCAGCCGGCGGGTGACCAGCCGGAAGCAATTGCCAAGCTCACCGCCGGGTTGGAGCAGGGCTATCCGTTCCAGACCCTGCTGGGTGTCACCGGCTCCGGCAAGACCTACACCATGGCCAACGTCATTGCCCGCATCGGCAAGCCGGCCATCATCATGGCGCCCAACAAGACTCTGGCGGCGCAGCTCTACTCCGAGATGCGCGAGTTCTTTCCGGACAACGCCATCGAGTATTTCGTGTCGTACTACGATTACTACCAGCCCGAGGCCTACGTGCCCTCGCGCGACCTCTATATCGAAAAAGACTCGAGCATCAACGAGCACATCGAGCAGATGCGGCTGTCGGCCACCAAGTCATTGCTGGAGCGAGACGACGCCATCATCGTGGCCACCGTGTCGGCCATCTACGGCATCGGCGATCCGGTGGACTACCACGCCATGATCCTGCACCTGCGCGAAAACGAGAAGATGGAACAGCGCCAGGCCATCCAGCGCCTGGCCGAGATGCAATACGAGCGCAACGACATGGATTTCCGGCGCGGCACGTTCCGGGTCCGCGGCGACGTGATCGACATCTTTCCGGCCGAGAACTCCGAGACGGCCATCCGCGCAGTGCTGTTCGACGACGTGATCGAGTCGATCTCGATGTTCGACCCGCTCACCGGCCACATCCTGTCGCGGCTGTCGCGCTTCACGGTCTATCCGTCGAGCCACTACGTCACCCCGCGCAGCACCACGCTCAAGGCCATCGACGCCATCAAGATCGAGCTCTCGTCGCGCATCCTGGAGTTCCAGAACGAGGGCAAGCTGATCGAGGCGCAGCGCATCGAGCAGCGCACCCGGTTCGACCTCGAAATGCTCAATGAGCTGGGTTTCTGCAAGGGCATCGAAAACTACTCGCGCCACCTGTCGGGCCGCAAGCCGGGCGAGCCCCCGCCCACGCTCATCGACTACCTCCCGCCGGACTCGCTGATGATCATCGACGAGAGCCACGTCACGGTGCCGCAGATCGGCGGCATGTATCGCGCCGACCGTTCCCGCAAAGAGAATCTGGTCGGCTACGGCTTTCGGCTGCCCAGCGCCATGGACAACCGGCCGCTGCGCTTCGACGAGTTCGAGGCGCTGATGCCGCGCACGGTGTTCGTGTCGGCCACGCCATCGGACTACGAGCGGGATCACCAGCAGCAGGTGGTGGAGCAGGTGGTGCGCCCCACCGGCCTGGTCGACCCGCAGATCATCGTGCGGCCGGCGGCTACCCAGGTGGACGACCTCATGTCGGAGATCACCCTGCGCGTGGCGCTGCAAGAGCGGGTGCTGGTCACCACGCTCACCAAGCGCATGGCCGAAGACCTCACCGAATACCTCGCCGAGCACGGCATCAAGGTGCGCTACCTGCACTCCGACATCGAGACGGTCGAGCGGGTCGAGATCCTGCGCGACCTGCGCCTGGGCGAGTTCGACGTGCTGGTCGGCATCAACCTGCTGCGCGAAGGCCTCGACCTGCCCGAGGTGTCGCTGGTGGCGATTCTCGATGCCGACAAGGAAGGCTTCCTGCGCTCCGAGCGCTCGCTCATCCAGACCATCGGCCGGGCCGCGCGGCACCTGAACGGCACCGCGATTCTCTACGGCGATCGCGTGACGAACTCGATGCAACGCGCCATCGCCGAGACCGACCGGCGCCGTGCCAAGCAGGTGATCTTCAACGAGAAGCACGGCATCACGCCCATTGGCGTGGTGAAGCGCATCAAGGACATGATCGACGGCGTCTACGACATCGAGGAAGCCCGTACCTTGCAGCGCGCCGCGCAGAACGAGGTCACCTACCGCTCGATGAGCGAGAAGGATCTGGGCAAGGAGATCAAGCGGGTCGAGCGCGAGATGCTCGAGCACGCGCGCAACCTGGAGTTCGAGCGCGCGGCGCAGATGCGCGACGAACTCAAGCGCCTCAAGGAAAAGCTCTTCGGCGCCGCCGACACCGGGCCAGGCAATGTGGTGCCGCTGCCGAAGGTGGCGCGCGGTTGAGTCGGTGACAGCGTGACGTTAGACCCGAAGCCGCCCATCGGCCTGCGGCTCGACACAACACCGCCGGTCGGGGTGCTGTTCGTGTGCCTGGGCAACATCTGCCGCTCGCCCACGGCCGAAGGGGTGTTCCAGCATCGCGTGGCGCAGGCCGGGCTGGCGGCGGAAATCCTCACCGACTCCGCCGGCACGGGCGACTGGCACATCGGCAAGCCGCCGCATAGGGCCACCATGATCGCGGCCGCGCAGCGTGGCTACGACTTGTCGCCGCTACGGGCCCGGCTGGTGACTACCAAAGATTTCGATCGCTTCGCGGTGATCCTGGCGATGGACCGAAACAACCTGCATGTCCTGAAGCGGCTGCGACCGACCCGGTTCAAGGGGCATCTCGGGCTGTTCCTCGACTTCGCCCCCGATCAGCCGCTGCGCGAGATGCCCGACCCCTATTGCGGTGGGCCGGCAGACTTCGACCAGGTGCTCGATCTGGTGGAGGAGGGGGCCGATGGGTTGCTGAAGGCGCTCCGGGAGAAGATCAGCAGCTCCAAATGACCAGGGGCCCGCGAAGGGCCCCTGGACTTGGTCGCGGTGCGCTGCGGCCGATTACTTGTCGCGTGTCTCCACCTGCTGGAAACCTTCGTCCACCGGGATCACCGCCCGCGGACGCGGACGCCCACGACGTGGT
>JANMWG010000300.1:0-1664 GCA_031393885.1 Betaproteobacteria bacterium
GCTGAGCGAAGCGGCCCGACCGGCAACGGGAGACGCACAACGCCCGACCCATCACACCCTCCAATTCCCTCCACTCCTACAGCACCCCTTCCAATTCCGGCCCTTGGTAACTACTACGCGATTGCGGGCCGCGTAGCACACCTATCTAAATCCGCTCCCCGGTCTGTGCCAACTTCTCCCCGGTCTGTCCCCACTTCTCCCGAGTCCGTCCCTTCTGCTTTCGAGGTGGCCACCGATGTCACGCCGGACTGTCCGACTCGGCGAGCTGAAAGGCTCGCCCTGCTTTCGATCGCTGGCGAGGTGATGACGACACATAGCCGCTTGACCGGCTGCTTGAAAGCCCGCGGTGACGTACTCGCATCCGTGAAGACCCTTCCGTCAGGCGCTCGTGTCGCCGGTTTCGCTGGCGCCCAGGTGTGTCGCTTGATTCACCTTTGCCCCTGGTGTTCGGCGAAAGCACGCGATGAACGGGCACGTGAGATAGATAGGCGTACATCGGGCTGGTTGAACGCTGGTGGTACTGCGCTGTTCGCGGTGTTCACGATCGCCGATGAGCCCGGCGAGATGGTCGCAGCGACAACGACCGCGGTACGTGCCTGCTACACCGAGATGTTCCGGGGCGGATGGCTGGCTCGATTCAAGGCGGCCTACGGCTTCGTCGGCCGCATCGACGCCTTCGAGTGGACGTTGCGGCTCGACGGCTCAGGTCATCCGCACGTGCAGAGCATCTTGCTGTTCGACAGGGTTCTCACGCCCGTACAAGCCGATCGGGCGGTAGTGATGCTGCGCCGGCGCTGGCTTGCCGTGACCGACGCACAAGCCAGGCACGCCGACCTTCTCGCCGGTTTCCGGGCCGAGCGTATCGGCCTGGTCGACGGCAAATGCCGGGCTGTTTCCCGCTACATGGCCAAAGGATCGGAGGCGTGGACGTTGGGCGCCGAACTGACCCGCTCCGACGTGAAACGCTCGAAGCACTCGATGACCTTCGCGCCGTTCGATCTCGTGCGCTACTTCGCCGAGACGGGCGATACCGATGCGATCTTCGCATGGCGTGAGTTCGAGAAGGCCTGCCGCGGCGTGAAGTCGCTGCGGTACTCGAACGGGCTAAAGGCGGTACTCGACGCGGCGTGTTCGCTCGGCCGGATACCGGAGGCCATCGACCTGGCCGACGAGGACGACGCCGAAGAAGACCTTCCACCCGATGCCGACGAGATCGCCGAGGAAGTCCTAGAGGCCGGGCACGTGGCGGTAGCGGTCATCGAGGCGCGTACGTGGAACTGGGCGCGGCGTGCGGCCCATCTCGACGGCATCCTGACCACGCTCGAAACGTGCGAGGTCGGGGCGTTCGTCCCCGCACTCATCGACTACCTACGCCGAGCGGGAGCGCCGCCCCACATCGTGGCCGGTGTTCATCTGCCGGACGGTCACACTTGCGAACGTCAGGGATTGTCATAGGTCATCTGGCCTGTTCTGTCATTAGCTGTATCCTTAAACGAACGTTTAGGGATACACTCAGGACATGGCAAAGCGGACAAAGACCACCGAAGCGAACCGGGCAGTTATCTACGTCCGGTGCTCGACCGACGAACAGGCTGTCTCTGGTCTTGGCCTTGAGGCGCAGGAAGCGGCCGCCCGTCGCACGTGTGAACTGCGTGGCTGGTCGG
>JANMWG010000357.1:0-2223 GCA_031393885.1 Betaproteobacteria bacterium
AGAACATGGTGTCAGGTCTTGTACGAACACATTTGGTGATCTCGCCGCGTTGCGCCGAGCAAGGATTCAGCGGAGCAGTTCGACCGGCGGCGAGAGCGCCAGAGCCTGCGCACGAGTGGCGAAACGTCGATCGAACGTCGCAAATGACGCGGCACGCGAACTGCGGGCGAGGTGCAGCGCGTCGGCAAAATCGAGCCCCGCACCGAATCCGTCGATCGCTGCCAGAACGGCGGATCGGTCTTCGATCGTGATGTGCTCGATACCCGCGAGCGCGGTCAACACCCTCGCGATGTCACGCCGTCCCATCTCATAGAACCCGCGCATCACCCACTCCAGCTCCAGCAAGACCGTCACCGGCACGAAGGCCCTTTCCGAAAGGGCGGAAACGGCGGCGGGGCGTTGCCTGGCTGCCTGCGGGTCGTCTGGATCGTCGATGAAGAATCTGGCCAGCACGTTGGTGTCCAGGGCCCTCATCGCCTGGTCGGGGTTGCGCGAACAACCAGCGATGCGGCATCGAAGTCTTCGAGGCGCCGAGGTTTGCCATGTGCCTTCGCCTTCACCATGCCGGCGAGAGCGCTCAGATCCGCCTGCCGTATCGATCGAACGACACGCAGCGTCAGTCCGTCGGCCTCTTCGCGCACTTCGAGGCGGGCACCGGGACCCAATCCGAGCCGACGACGCATCGCCGCCGGCAGGACGATCTGCCCCTTTGACGAAACAAGTACCGTAGACATGGCGTATCACCGGTGATTTTCGGAGTGACCGAATCTAGAACGGCTTACGGCGTAAGTCAATTGCCATGCCGAACATCGTTCCGCTTCCCGGATCGCGGTTGCAGTGTGTCGAATATGCAGGATCGCAGGCCTGACCCCATACAATTTCTAGACTGGTGCAGGAACGATCCGCTCGCGCGCCAGGTCTGCCGCGTATCCGATCGCCGCAGGAATGTGCTCCGGCCTCAGTGTCGGGTACTCCTCCAGGATCGTCGCGGCAGTCTCGCCCGCTGCCAGGTTGTCCAGTACCACCGACACCGGAATCCGGGTTCCGCTGAAACAGACCGCTCCATGCATGACCTGCGGATCAGCGGTGATGTACGGCCTCCAGTCCATGGCAACCTCCGCGTTACTGAACAGCAGTGGATGTTACCCGCCCTTATGTCACGTAGGCGAGCGCGCGGGTGACGATGAGGAAGTGGCGTTGCAAGCGTGAAGAAGTCACGAGCAGCAGACGATGTTCATCGCCCGCGGCCCGACCTGCCGACTGTAGCTCGACTGGGCGTAGCTCGACTTGACAAGCGAGATCCAGGAACATATCTTCAAGATATCTAACCGAACGGAATCCTTCATGCCCGCCCGCAACCCCACCGACCAGATAGCGTTTCGCTATCGTCCCGCCGACAGCATGACTGGCGTGACGCGCGACACCGCCAAGCGCTTGGCGGAACGCCTGGGGGTCGACGAGACCCAGGCCATTCATCTCGCACTGCGCGACATGGCCGTGAGGCTGCTGCCTCAATACGAGGCTGACGAAGGTCCGCTCACGGCCACCCAGATGCGACAGATCCGGAAGCGCGCTCCGCAAGGCGAGAAGCGTTCGGTGCGGTCCAGCCTGTTCGAGATCGAATCTGCATGACATCGGCGTGGTGGGCAGAGCCCACCGCAGGCGAGATCGTCTGGTGCCACTTTCCCGACCACATCGATCACCGACCCAAGCCTCGGCCGGCACTGATCCTGGCGGTCTTCGACGACGACGCGCCGCAGTTCACGGTTCGGGTCGCCTACGGCACGAGCCAGCGCACCACCACCCTGCTCCGGGGCGAGTTCGCGATCCTGCGCGATCGTAATCCCGCCGCCTACCAGGCGGCCGGTCTGAGCTACGACACCAAGTTCGACTTGCGACGAGCCGTCGATCTCCCGTTCACAACCGAGTGGTTCTCGGTGCCGCCGGCCGCGCCGCACGGACAGGCACCGAAGCTCGGCACATTGCACCCTTCTCTGGTACGCGCGGTACAGGCGGCGTTTCGCGCCGCAACGGCATGACCCCTGTCCGACCGCTCACCTCATGGCAATGGATGCAAACGCGCGATCGAGCAGCGCATGCGCGTCCCACCAGCGATTGCGGGCGCCGAGCAGGACGACCAGCACGTGGTGCTCGCCGCGCACGGCCCAGGCGACGATGCACGGTCCAGCCTGAGGCGTGTAGCCCGACTTCACGCCGATGGCG
>JANMWG010000360.1:0-15563 GCA_031393885.1 Betaproteobacteria bacterium
ACCGCCCGGTAGGCGAGGCCCTTGCTCTCGAGCGCGCCGATCATTTCCAGCATCGCGGGCACATGATCGGTGGCGCGCGGCTCGTGGTCCGGCGGCAGTACTCCCAGGCGCCCCTGGTCCTCCTGCATGTACCCGATGAACCGCCGGGTCAGGTCGCCGATGGATTCGTTGTTGTCCCGGGCACGCTGGATGATCCTGTCGTCGATGTCGGTGATGTTGCGGACGAAGGTAACGGCGTAGCCGCTGGCCCTCAACCATCGCTGAACGATGTCGAAAACCACCATGACCCGTGCATGGCCGATATGGCAGTAGTCGTATACGGTCATGCCGCAGACGTACATCCGGACCTCGCCGGAGCGGATGGGAATGAAATCCTGTTTCTCGCGCGCGAGCGTGTTGTAGATCCGGATCATGTCGAAGCGTGTGAGACGATGTGGGATGTTGTGCGGATATCGCGAAGATAAGCCTGACGCGAGATTGTGAAGGCAGGTGTATTCTTGCTAAAATCGCGCCTAATTACAGTGACTTGTACACGAAACTTGCGAAAAAAGTATAGCATGATGATGCCGTTGCACCGTGTCGCGACCGGGCTCCTGTTGTTGGTTCTCGCGCTGCCCGGGGTCAACGCCGCCCCTGACGACTACCAGGAAGCCCGCCGCCTGTTCACCCAGGGCAGCTATCCACAGGCGCTGGAGCGCACCGATGCGTTCCTGGTTCATCAGCCAAAAGACGCTCGTGCCCGGTTCCTCAAGGGATTGATCCTCACCGAGCAAGGCAAACAGGCCGAAGCGATCCGGATCTTCTCCAGCCTGACCGAGGACTTTCCCGAGTTGCCGGAGCCGTACAACAACCTCGCGGTTCTGTATGCCGCGCAAGGCCAGGACGAGAAGGCTCGCAAGGCGCTCGAAATGGCGATCCGCACCCACCCGAGCTATGCCACCGCCCACGAGAATCTCGGCGACGTGTACGCCAAGATGGCGCGCGAAGCCTACGACAAGGCGCTGCAGCTCGATTCGAGCAACACGTCGGCGAAATCCAAGCTTGCGCTGGTGAAGGAACTTTTCTCGACCAAGGCCGGTGGCCAGGCGCTGGTGAAGGGCACGGTCAGCGATCCGCTTCCGGTCGGCCCCAAGACCGCACCGGCAATGGTTGCCGCTGCCCCTGCTGCAAGTACCGCAGCCGCGCCAACCGCCGCGGCCACGACGCCGCCAAAGCCCGCCGTTCCGTCGACCGGGCCGGGCGTATCCGCTGCGCCAGCTTCGCCTTCGGCAAAGCCAGCCGATGTGCCGACCGATCGGTCGGCCGACGCAAACCCGGAAGCCGATGTGCTGCGTGCGGTGGACGGGTGGGCGCGAGCCTGGTCGAGCGGCGATGCCAAGATCTATCTTGCCCACTACGCACCATCGTTCAAGCCGCCTCGAGGGCAGAGCCGTGCGGCATGGGAACAAGCCCGGCGGGACCGGGTAGTGAAGGGCAAGCGCATCAACGTCCAGGTACAGAAACCCAAGGTCACTTTCGCGAGTCCCGAAGAGGCCGTCGTGTTGTTCAGGCAGGCCTATCAATCGGAGACGCTCAAGACCAGCAGCATGAAGAAACTGACGCTGGTACGCAGTGCCGGGCACTGGCTCATATCCACCGAGGGACTCGGACGATGATGCCCGAGGTACTGCGTCGGTCGCGCGCGATTGCACTGCTTGCGGCGATCGGCATCGCATCCGCGCTGACCGCAGACACGCTCGCCATGGGGGCCAAATCCATGCGCGTGCTGGCGCCCGTCCAGCACCACCTCGCGGGCGCGGAAGCCGCCATCGTGTCGGTGCTGAAGAACATCGCGGACGACCGGATCGCATCCGCGCAATCCGAACTCGACCGCCTGCTGGCCTCGAATCCGAATTTTCGCCTGGCCCAACTGGTCAAGGGCGATCTGCTGATGGCCCGCACCCGCCCGCTCGAAACCATGGGAAACATGCCCGGGGCCCCGGAAGACCGCGTGCGCGACCTGCGCGACGAGGCGCGGGCGCGCCTGCTGCGGCTTCAGACCGAGACCCCGCGTGACCGCCTGCCGCGGTATCTGCTCAAGCTCGCCCCCGAGCAGAAGTACGCGATCGTGGTCGATACGGCGCGCTCTTCGCTGTACCTGTTCGAGAATCACGACGGAACACCGCAATACGTTGCCGACTACTACATCACGATCGGCAAGAACGGCACCGACAAGGCGCGCGAAGGCGACAAGCGCACCCCGCTCGGCGTCTATCGCGTCACCGCCAGCCTGCCGAGCAACAAGCTCGGGGCGCTCTACGGCTCCGGCGCCTTCCCGATCAGCTATCCCAACGAATGGGACCAGCGCAACGGGCGCGAGGGTCACGGCATCTGGCTCCACGGCACGCCGCGCGACACCTACAGCCGGCCGCCACGCGCATCGGACGGTTGTGTCGTGCTCACCAACGAGGATCTGGACAACATCGCCCGCACCCTCCAGATCGGCGTGACGCCGGTCATCATCTCCGGTGGGGTCGACTGGGTGGGTGCCGAAGACCTGTCGTCGGTGCGCGCCGGTCTCGAATCCTCGGTCGAACGCTGGCGCCGCGACTGGGAAAGCAATCGCCCGGACAACTACCTCTCGCACTACGCCGCCAGTTTTTCGTCGGGCACCACCGGCCTGGCGGAATGGGCCGCCCAGAAGCGCAGCGTTGCCCTGGGCAAGACCTGGATCAAGGTGAAGCTCGACGGGGTGAGCATGTTCCTGTACCCGGGCAAGGAACCACTCGCGGTGGTCAACTTCACCCAGGACTACCAGAGCAACAACCTGTCGAACGTGATGCGGAAGCGCCAGTACTGGATCCGTGATGGCGAACGCTGGAAGATCGCGTTCGAAGGTTCGGCCTGATCTGCCGCGGCTTCCCGCCATTCCATCGTTTCGCCCTTCCACCGGAGAACACCGCATGTCCGTCGTTCGCGCTGTCATTGCCGCCTGCATTCTTGCGTTGGCCACGGCCCACGCCATCGCCGCCAATCCGAAGGTCGAGTTCGAAACATCGTCGGGTGTCATCGTCATCGAGCTTTATCCGGAGAAGGCACCGAAAACCGTCGAGAACTTCCTGCGCTATGTGCAGGACGGCTTCTACCGTGGAACCGTGTTCCATCGCGTGATACCGGGCTTCATGATCCAGGGCGGGGGCTTCACGGCGGAATTCCAGCAGAAGCCGGTGCGCGACCCCGTGAGCAACGAGGCCGACAACGGCCTGCGCAACGAAGCCGGCACCATCGCGATGGCACGCACGCCGAATCCGCACTCGGCAACCGCGCAGTTCTTCATCAATGTCAATGACAATCCGTTCCTCGATCATGTCGCGCCCACCCCCAGGGGCTGGGGTTACTGCGTGTTCGGCAAGGTGATCAAGGGGATGGCTGTGGCGCAGCGCATCGTCGCGGCACCGACCGGTCCGGGCGGTCCGTTCCCCACCGACGTTCCGCGCCAGACCGTGCTCATCGAGAACGCCCGGCTGCTGGCCGACCAATAGATTCGAAAAGCGAAGGAATCACCCATGGTAAGACTGCACACCACGCTCGGCATCATCAGCCTCGAGCTCGACGCCGACAAGGCGCCCCTGACCGTTGCCAACTTCCTCGAGTACGTCGGGAGCGGCCACTACGCCAATACCGTGTTTCATCGCGTCATCGACGGCTTCATGATCCAGGGCGGTGGCTTCGAGCCCGGCATGAAGCAGAAACCGACGCGCGCGCCGATCGCCAATGAAGCGAGCAACGGCCTGACGAACGACATGTACACTGTGGCGATGGCCCGCACCTCGGATCCGCATTCGGCATCGGCCCAGTTCTTCGTCAACATCAAGGACAACGACTTCCTCAACCATAGCGGCCCCAGTGCCAACGGATGGGGCTACTGCGTGTTCGGCAAGGTGGTCGAAGGCAAGGATGTCGTCGACCTGATCCGCAAGGTGAAGACCGGCACCAAGGGGTTCCACAGTGACGTGCCACTCGCGGACGTCACGATCACGAGCGCTGAAGTGGTGTGATGCATTGACCACCGCTGTCGACGTCGTTTTCTGCCCGCCGGAAACGCGGTGAACGACGAGCGCGGGTGCAGCCTGTTCATCAGCGACCTGCACCTCGCGGAAGAACGACCGGCGATGGCCGGTCTGTTCCTGCGTTTTCTCGCCGATACGGCTGCGTCTGCCACCAACCTCTTCATCCTGGGCGATCTGTTCGAATTCTGGGTCGGGGACGACACCCTGGATGAGCCGCTGAATCGCGATGTCGCCGACGCCTTGAGCCGGCTCGCGGACGCGGGCACCAGCATCTCGGTCATGCATGGCAATCGCGACTTCCTGGCGGCCGAAGGTTTTGTCGCCGCCACCCGCAGCCGTCTGCTGGCGGATCCGGCATTGCTCTCGTTGCATGGTGTCCGGACACTGCTGATGCATGGCGACACGCTCTGCACCGACGACCATGACTACCAGCGATTTCGCGCTCACGTGCACGACCCCGCGATCCAGCGCCAGTTTCTGGCACTACCCCTGGCGGCAAGACGGCAGCAGGTCGGTCAGATGCGTGCGCGCAGCGAACAGCAGAAACAGATCAAGTCGGCGGAGATCATGGATGTCGCGCAGGCAGCGGTCGTGGCGGCGTTTCGCTCCTCAGGGTATCCGCCGCGCCTGATTCACGGCCACACGCATCGTCCCGCGCGGCACGAACTGGTGGTCGACGGTCACCGTTGCGAACGCTGGGTCCTGGCGGACTGGTATCGCGAGGGCGAGTATCTCCGCGTCGATGCCGATGGCGTGACACGCCACCCGCTGCGGTAGCCGCCAGGGCGCGAACGTTATTGCCCGAGCCCGCGCTCGAGGTCGCCGACCAGATCGGGCACGCCCTCGAGGCCCACCGCGATTCTCAACAGCCCTTCACCGATTCCGGCGGCCTCTCGGGCCGCCACCGCAACCCGCCCATGAGTGGTACTTGCCGGATGCGTGATGGTACTTTTGGTATCGCCGAGGTTCGCGGTGATGGAGATCACCTTGCAGGCGTCGACCACCCGCCAGGCGGCAGTCCGGCCGCCATCGACTTCGAAGCTGAGGATGGCGCCGCCGAGACTTTGCTGACGCAACGCGAGGTCATGCTGGGGATGCGAGGCGAGCCCGGGATAGTGCACCCGACGCACCCGCGGATGGCGCTCCAGCCAGCCAGCCAGCTCTAGCGCCGAACGGCACTGCGCCTCCATGCGCAGCTTGAGAGTTTCGAGACCCTTCAGGATCACCCACGCATTGAACGGACTCAGGGTCGGACCTGCATTGCGCAGGAATGCCGTGAGCGGATCGAACACGAGGTCGCGCTTTCCGAGTACCGCGCCACCGAGGACACGACCCTGGCCATCCAGATACTTGGTCGCGGAATGGATCACGATGTCGGCGCCAAGGGCCAGCGGCCGCTGCAGGGCCGGCGAGCAGAAGCAGTTGTCCACGACCAGCAGCGTGCCGGTACGGCGCGCGATCGCCGACAGGGCAGCGATGTCCGCGATCTCCGTCAGTGGATTGGAAGGTGTCTCGACGAACAGCAGTCGCGTGCCCGGCCTGGATGCCGCGGCTTCCCAGGCGGCGACATCGGTCAGGACGACGTACTCGGTCTCGATGCCGAAACGCGCCAGGAAGTTGTTGAACAACTGCGTGGTCGCACCGAACAGGCTGCGCGACGCGACCATCCGCTCACCCGCCTTCATCAGCCCCATCACGCACCCGAGTATCGCCGCCATGCCCGAAGCCGTCGCCACACAACACTCGGCGTTCTCGAGCGCCGCGAGGCGCTGCTCGAAGGCGGTGACCGTAGGGTTGGTGTAGCGGGAATAGACGTAGCCGGGCTCGTCGCCGGCAAACCTGGCCGCCGCCTGCCCGGCACTGGAGAAGACGAAGCTCGAGGTGAGGAACAGCGCCTCGGAGTGCTCGCCGAATGCGGTCCGATCGGTGCCGGCGCGCACCGCCAGGGTGTCGAAACCTGTCTGCTCGTGATTCATGATGATCCCGTTCACGAAAAAGAAAACCCGTCCGGCTTGCGCTCGAACGGGTTGGTCTCATTCGTGACGCTTTAGCCGTATTTTTTACGCGCCCGCAAGCTGATCTCAAATCGGCGCGTACTCATGAAGCTGAGCTCGAGTCTGACTCGCAACTCGGGCAGTGTCAATCGAGCCGCCGACATCGAACCATCCGCCACCGGCGGTCGCGGCGAAGCTTCCCTCAGCCTGCCTCCAGCAAATTGAGATCGAGCTGGGTCGTGCTGGCCGTCGATCCGCGGCGTGCAATGGCGTCGTCGTTGCGCTCGGCTTCGATGCCGGCGAGATACTCTTCGGTGACGTCGCCGGTCACGTACTTGCCACTGAAACAGGAGGTCTCGAAATCGAGCACCGCCGGATTGACGGAGCGCACGTCGTCGACCAAAGCCTCGAGGTCCTGGTAGATGAGCCGGTCGGTGCCGATCTCGCGCGCGATCGCGTCGTCGTCGCGGTCATTGGCGATCAATTCACGCGAAGACGGCATGTCGATGCCGTACACGTTCGGAAACCGGACCGGCGGCGAGGCCGACGCGAAAAACACGCGGTTGGCGCCGGCCTCACGCGCCATCTGCACGATCTCGCGGCTGGTGGTGCCACGCACGATCGAATCGTCGACCAGCAGCACGTTCTTGCCCTTGAACTCCATGCCGATGGCGTTGAGCTTCTGACGCACCGACTTCTTGCGCGTGGCATGCCCCGGCATGATGAAGGTACGACCGATGTAGCGGTTCTTGATGAAGCCCTCGCGATAGGACAGACCGAGGCGATTGGCAAGTTCCAGCGCGGACGGACGGCTCGAGTCGGGGATCGGGATCACGACGTCGATGTCGATGTCACGGTGTTCGCGCTGGATCTTGTCGGCCAGACTCTCGCCCATCCGCAGTCGCGTCTCGTAGACGGAAATGCCATCGATCACCGAATCGGGCCTTGCAAGATAGACGAATTCGAAGATGCAGGGGTTGAGCGTCGGATGCGATGCGCACTGGCGGCTCATGAAGTTGCCATCGAGATCGATGAAGATCGCTTCGCCGGGCTGGACGTCACGCACCGCACCGAAGCCCAGGGTGTCCAGTGCCACGCTCTCGGACGCGACCAGATACTCGGTACCGTGTTCGGTTTGCGCCTGCCCGTACACCAGCGGGCGAATGCCGAACGGGTCGCGGAATGCGAGCAACCCGTAGCCGGCGATGCTGGCCACGACGGCATAGGCACCGCGGCAGCGTCGATGCACCCCCTCGACCGCCTTGAAGATCGCTTCGGCGTCGAGCCGAAAGCCGCGGGCGTGATACTGCAGTTCGTGCGCAAGCACGTTCAGCAGGACCTCCGAGTCGGAATTGGTGTTCACATGCCGCAAATCCTGGCGGAACAGATCGCTCTTGAGCTGCTCGGCGTTGGTGAGATTGCCGTTGTGGCCGAGAACGATGCCGAAAGGCGAATTGACGTAGAACGGTTGGGCTTCCGCGCCATTCTCGGCCGATCCGGCCGTGGGATAGCGACAGTGCGCGATGCCGGTCGTGCCGAGGAGATTGCGCATGTCACGGGTGCGGAACACGTCGCGCACCATGCCCGGGCCCTTGTGCATGTGAAAGGTGCTGCCCTGGGCGGTGACGATCCCGGCGGCATCCTGGCCGCGATGCTGCAGGACCTGCAACCCGTCATAGAGCAACTGGTTCGCCGGTCTGAAAGAGACCACTCCGAGAATGCCACACATGCTGAAGATCTCCTTGCCGGCGCCGATGGCACCGGATGACTGTGAAGCCCACCCCCAGGCTGCGCTCCGCCTTCCCCCTCCAGGGGGCGCAGCATCCTCGGGGGACCCTGTGGTGCTGCTAGCTGCGAACGCCCGCGTCCGAGCGGATCACGTGTACTTCATCCGGCTGCCGATCGGCGCCGGCAACCAGGGACTCAACCATAGCGCCGCGGTCTCGAATGCCGGCGCCAGCATTGAACCTCGCCACGCGGCGGCGCGCGGCGCAGGCGTCAGGCCCGCGAGCACGACGGCGACGAGCACGATCAACAAACCGCGAACCACGCCGAAGACCGCGCCGAGCATGCGATCGGCAAGCGAAAGGCCGGCAGCCTTGATCAATGCCGAGACCAGCATCGCGATCACACCGATCACCACCAGCGCCAGCACCGTCACCGCCACGAACGCGATCCCGAGGCGCAAGACTGCCGGCTGCAGGCCAACCGGAAGCCATGCCGCCACTGCCGGGGCCACGGCGCGTGCCAGCAGCAGCGCGGCAACCCAGGACACCAACCCGATCAATTCGCGCACCACCCCACGGACCACGCCAAGCAACAGCGACAGGGCCACGATGGCACACACCGTCAGATCGAACCAGGTCATGGTCGAGGACTCCAGGACTACTCACCTTGCCGAACCACCTTCAGGTCGCTTTGCGCGAGATCGAGCGACAGCAGCTTCGCCCGGGCAGCATCGGCGGCATCATGCGCCGCAAACGGTCCGGCACGCACTCGCGTCTTGAGGCCGGCAGACGTCTTTGTGGCTTCGGTGTATCCCGGCAGGTCCAGCGCGCGGACGCGCTCGACGAGTTGCTTCGCGTTGTTCTGATCGGAAAACGCCCCGAGCTGTATCACCCAGGGCCCGTTGGCGGCGGGTGTCCCGGGTTTCGCGTTTGCCGGTGGCTCGACCGCTGCAGCCGCCGCCGACGCAACCGGTTTGCGAGGCTCTTCGGGTTTTCCCGGCTCGTCGCGTTTGCGGGGCTCGTCCGGCTTACGAGGGGATTCCTGCCTGGCGGTGTCGTCCGGCTTGCGCGGCTCGACACCTTTCACCACGGGGGATTCCGGTTTGCCGGTCGCACTTGCCCCGGTGGAAGGGAGCGTGGTGGGCGGCGGTGTGCGCGCTGCCTCGCCGGATGGTGTGGGGATCACCTCCAATGGCGGCACCTGGCCGGGCACCACGGGAGGATCAGGTCGCTTGGCGTCGGGCATACCCGATGCGGGTGGCGAACCGGGCGCGCCGCCCGGTGACGCCGTCGGACCCGGGGTGGCAGGCACAGCGGAACCAGGTGGCCGCTCGGGAAACTTCGACTCGGCGGAGCCCTGTGGCGGGATGGTGACGACGACATTCGGCGCCAGCGGTCTGGGTTCGTTGTCGAGCACCATGGGCAGGAAAACAACAACCAGCAGGACCAGCACGATCGCGCCGACCAGGCGGCGGCGTGCCCGCTTTCGCAATTGAAGTTCGTCGTCGGTGACAGGCTGGGCCATCGGTCAGGCGCCCCGGCGCGCAAGATGCATCAGCGCCTGCGACACGGTTAGGAAGGATCCGAACACGACGATTCTATCATCGACGCCTGCCGCTTCCCGCGCTGCGGCGAGCGCCTCGACCACAGTGCCGAAGCGCTCGACCGGATCGAACACCTGCTCGGCATCGAGCGCGGCATCGAGGCGCGAGACCGGGGCGCCGCGCGGCCCGCCCAGTGGGGCCAGATACCATCGATCGGCGCCCGACCTGACGGCGCGAACCACACCTTCGATGTCCTTGTCGGCGAGCATGGCGAACACGAACATGGTGCGGCGGATACCGGTCATGCCTGCCAGCGCGGCCGCCAGACGCTCGGCGGCGTGCGGATTGTGCGCGACATCCAGGATCGTGACCGGTCGTCCCGCGAGCACCTGGAAACGCCCTGGGAGATCGGCACGCAGCAGGCCCTGCCGCACCGCGCCCATCGATATCGGCAGTCGCTCGCGCAAGGTGTCCAGCGCGGTAATGGCGGCGGCCGCGTTGCCCAGTTGATAGGGCCCGCGCAGCGCCGGATGCGGCAACCCGGCCCGCATGCCGCCAGGACCCGAATAGCGCCATTGCATGCCGTCGGGTTCCGCCCGGAAGTCGACGCCGATTCGCAGGACCCGCGCGGCCACCCGGGCGGCATGATCGAGCAGCGTGTACGGCGGGTCCGGCTCGGCAATCACGACCGGCCGGCCGGCGCGAAAGATACCCGCCTTCTCGAAACCGATAGCCTCGCGTGTCGGCCCGAGGTACTCGGTGTGGTCGAGGCCGATGCTGGTGATGAGCGCGCAGTCGGTGTCGAAGGCATTGACCGCGTCCAGGCGTCCGCCCAGCCCCACTTCCAGCACGGCGACATCGAGTCGGGCCCGATCGAAATGCCATAGGGCAGCGAGGGTACTGAACTCGAAATAGGTCAATGGCACCAGGCCACGGGCAGCCTCGACGGCGGCTAACGCGGCGCAGAGATCACCATCGGACAGGTTCTCGCGGTCGACACGTACGCGTTCGTTGTAGGCAAGCAGGTGCGGGCTGGTATAGCACCCGACGCGATACCCGCCCTCGGCGAGCATGGCCTCCAACATCGCACAGGTGGACCCTTTGCCGTTGGTGCCCCCGACGGTGAAGATCGGAAATCGAACGTGCATCCCGAGGCTGTCGCGAACCTCGGCAACACGCTCGAGGCCCATGGCGATCGGTTGCGGATGCTGGCGCTCGATGTAGGCCAGCCACTGAGCGAGGGACGCATCCGGTGTCGGCGTACCAATCGCGATGCCGTCGGCCTTCACCTCAGCTGCCGTGGCGTTGAAATCAGCGCGCGCCCGGCCAGCGGGATCGACGGGCCAGGCGCATCATCCCCCTGCTGGGGAGCAGCGAACGGCCCGGCCTACGGTTCATCAGCCTCTCAGCACCCGCCGGGCAGCTCCCGAGGGCGCTGGCCCCCTCGGGGGATGGCGAAGCGAAGCAAGCCCGGGGGTACTGAACGAAGGGGCCTCCGAAACGAAGGGGCCCCGTCCGCAGGGTTCCCCGAGGAACGGGGCGCCCCCTCGAGGGAGAAGGCGGAGCGCAGCGAAGCCTGGGGGTGAGCGTCAACTCAGCGCAGCGAAGCCTGGGGGTGAACCACATCTCACATTGCCTTCGGGCGCGACAGCAGGCGCAACAGATTGGCGATCCGGTCGCGCATCTGCCGTCGGTCCACGATCATGTCGATCGCGCCATGCTCCAGCAGAAACTCGGAACGCTGGAAGCCCTCGGGTAGCGTCTGTCGCACGGTCTGTTCGATCACCCGCGGACCGGCGAACCCCACCAGCGCTTTGGGCTCGGCGATCACGACGTCGCCGATCATCGCGAAGCTCGCGGACACGCCGCCCATGGTCGGATCGGTAAGCACCGATATGAACGGCAGGCGTGCCGCGGCAAGCCGGGTCAGCACGGCGGTGGTTTTCGCCATCTGCATCAGGGAGGTCAGCCCCTCCTGCATGCGGGCGCCACCGCTGGCGCTGAAACAGACAAATGGAATGCCTTGCTCCACCGCCGTGCGCGCCGCACGAACGAAGCGCTCGCCCACCACCGATCCCATTGATCCACCGAGGAAGCGAAACTCGAAAGCGACGGCAACCAGCGGCAGGTTGACGATCGACCCCTGCATCGCGACCAGCGCATCCTCTTCTTCGGTTTCCGCTTGCGCCTGATCGAGGCGTTCGATGTAGCGCCTGCTGTCGACGAACTTGAGGAAATCGACCGGAACCACCTCCGCACCGATCTCGAAGCGTCCGTCGGCATCGAGAAAATAGTCGAGGCGCTCACGGGCGGTGATGCGCATGTGATGGTCGCACTTCGGGCAGACGCTCAGGTTCTGCTCGAGGTCGGCGCGGTAAAGCACGGTCTCGCAGACCTCGCACTTGGTCCACAGACCTTCCGGCACGGCCTTGCGCGCCGCGCCCGCGTTGCGCTTGATCTTCGGCGGCAACAGCTTCTGCAACCAGCTCATCGCGATCTCGTCGGCAGTTTTCGCATTGCGCAGCGGAAGGCCGATCCTGCTCGGCAGGCGTATGGGTTCAGGAATCCATGGCGCGCCGGATCCCGCCGACGAGCCGCCCCAGATTGCCAACCACTTCACCGGGCGCCGAATTCTCGATCTCCTGCACCAACCAGCTGCCGATCACGACAGCATCCGCGATGCGGGCGATCGCCCGGGCGGTTTCGTCGTCACGGATGCCGAACCCTACACCGATCGGAAGATCGACATGTTTGCGGATTTGGGGAATCTTCGCAGCCACCTCGTCGAGATCGAGATTGGCGGCGCCGGTCACACCCTTGAGCGATACGTAGTACACGTAACCGCTGGCGAACCGGGCAACATCGTCCATGCGCTGTTCGACGGATGTGGGTGATAGCAGGAATATGCAGTCGATGCCGCTGGCGGCCAGCACACTGTGCAAGCCGGCGCTTTCTTCGGGCGGATAGTCGACCACGAGCACGCCGTCGACACCGGCGCTCACCGCGCCGGCGGCGAAGGCGGCATAGCCCATGGCCTCGATGGGGTTGGCATAGCCCATGAGCACCACCGGTGTCGCGTTGTCGGTGCGGCGGAACTCGCTGACGAGCGCAAGGCAATCGCGCAGTGACGTTCCGTGCTTGAGCGCACGTTCGCTGGATCGCTGGATGGTCGGTCCATCGGCCATCGGGTCCGAAAACGGCACACCCAGTTCGAGGATGTCGGCACCAGCCGCCACCAGGCCATGAAGGATCGGGACCGTGGTGGCCTTGTCCGGGTCGCCTGCGGTGACGAACGGGATCAGGGCCTTGCGGCCGTGGGCGCGCAGTGCAGCAAACACACCGGCGATGCGCGAGGTCGCCATCAGAACGTGATACCGGAGTGGCGCGCGACGGTGTTCATGTCCTTGTCGCCACGGCCGGAGAGATTGACCAGCAGCACCTGCTCGGGTGGCAGGGTCGCTGCGAGTTTCATCGCGTAAGCCACCGCATGGCTCGACTCGAGCGCCGGGATGATGCCTTCGAGCCGGCAGGTGAGATGAAAGGCTTCGAGCGCCTCGTCGTCGGTCACGGCGACATACTCGGCACGTCCGGTATCCTTGAGCCAGGCGTGCTCGGGACCCACGCCCGGATAATCCAGACCCGCCGATATCGAGTGGGTCTCGGTGATCTGGCCGTTCTCATCCTGCATCAGGTAGGTACGGTTGCCATGGAGCACGCCCGGTCGGCCCGCGCACAAGGTCGCAGCGTGCTTGCCACTGTCCAGGCCCAGGCCCGCTGCCTCGACCCCGATCAGGCGCACGTCGCGATGCGGGATGTAAGGATAGAAAGCACCCATGGCATTGGATCCACCACCGACACAGGCGAGGATCGCGTCGGGTTGCCGCCCGATCACCTCGGGCAGTTGCGTCAGCAGTTCCTTGCCGACCACCGAATTGAAGTCGCGGACCATCATCGGGTACGGGTGCGGCCCGGCCACGGTACCGATGATGTAGAAGGTGCTCTCGACGTTGGTGACCCAGTCGCGCATGGCTTCGTTGAGGGCGTCTTTGAGCGTCTTCGAACCGCTCTCGACCGGCACGACCGTGGCGCCGAGCAGCTTCATGCGATAGACGTTCGGGGACTGCCGCTGGATGTCTTCCGAGCCCATGTAGACCACGCACTCCATGCCGTAGCGCGCCGCGATGGTGGCGGAAGCAACCCCGTGCTGACCGGCACCGGTTTCGGCGATGATCCGCCGCTTGCCCATGTGGCGGGCGACCAGCGCCTGGCCGATGGTGTTGTTGATCTTGTGGGCACCGGTGTGATTCAGATCCTCGCGCTTGAACCAGATCTGGGCACCGCCGCTTTTCTCGGACAGCCGGCGGGCGTGATACACGGGGCTCGGGCGGCCGACGTAGTGCTTGAGCTCGTGCGCAAATTCGGCGAGGAAAGCCGCATCGGTGCGAAGCTTCTCATACTGGTCGCGCAGTTCGTCGAGCGCATGGATCAGCGTTTCCGCCACGAATACGCCGCCGTAGGGGCCGAAGTGGCCCTTGCGGTCTGGCAGGTCATACATCTGCATCTCGAACTCCTCGCATGAATTCCGACAGCTTGTTGTGATCCTTGAAGCCCTTGGCGCGTTCAACGCCGCTGGAGACATCGACCGCCCAGGGCCGCACCGCTCGCACCGCAGCGGCAACATTGCCGCTGTGAAGACCACCCGCAAGAACTACAGGCAATGGAATGGCGCGCGGAATTGCCGCCCAATCGGCCAGGATACCGGTACCACCGGCGAGGCCAGGCACGAAGGCGTCGAGCAACAGGCCACGCGCCCGATGAAAAGAAGCCGCGAATTGTAGCAAATCGATCTCCGGTCTCACCGCCACCGCCTTGATGAACGGACGCCCGTGACGCTCGCACTGCGCCGGTGTTTCGCTGCCATGGAACTGCAACAGGTCGAGCGGAACAACGCGCAGGATCTGTTCGATCTCGACCTCCGCGGCATCCACGAACAGACCGACGCTGGTGACGAACGGCGGCAAGGACCGCACGATTGCGGCGGCGGTCTCGGGGTCCACGGCACGCGGACTCGCGCGATGAAACACCATGCCGATGGCGTCGGCACCGGCGGCGGCGGCGGCGAGCGCGTCTTCGATGCAGGTGATTCCGCAGATCTTGACGCGAACGGACATCAGGGTAGTACCGAGGGGTCGGGGCCGGCGGCCAAGCCGGTATCGGCGGAGTATTTCACGCCGATGAGGTACAGGCCATCGGCCATGAATGTCGGTGCCGCGCGCGCGCGGTCGCGCCCGGCCAGCACGGTGGCGATCCACGCCGGATCGCGGCGCGCCGCCCCGACATAAACCAGTGCACCGACGATGTTGCGGACCATGTGCTGCAGAAATGCGTTCGCGCCGAAGTCGAAGCGCACGACGCTGCCGCTCACGTGGATGTCGGCGCGAACCAGGTTCCGGATCGGTGATTTTGCCTGGCAATCGGCGGCGCGAAATGCGCTGAAGTCGTGTTCGCCCAGGAGCGCGCAAGCCGCGACCCGCATCGCATTCACGTCGAGGGGCCCATGCCACCAGCCGGCGCGGCCATGCTCCAGGCCCAGGCGCTGCCGGCGACACACCAGGACATAGCGATAGTGGCGTTCGACTGCCCCGAAACGGGCGTGGAACCCGTCCGGCACGTCGATGGCCCACAAGACAGCCACGCCTGCGGGCAACAAGGCGTTGACCCCACGGGTCCAGGCGGAACCCGGGCGCGGGTTGGGGGCATCGAAGTGGACCACCTGCCAGCAGGCATGTACCCCGGCATCGGTGCGGCCCGCGCACACCGTCGTGATCGCCGCGCCACCGATGGCCGACAGGGCTGCCTCGAGGGCGTCCTGCACACCACAGCCCGCAAGCTGCGTCTGCCAACCACAGAAGGCGCGACCGTCGTATTCGATGCCAAGAGCGATGCGCATTGGTACCAGGAACCGCCGCGCCCAAGTGGCGCCGCTTGATGCCTAAAGGAGGATCAGCGAGCCCCGGACCGCCTCAGATCTGCGAAGCGAGCGGGCACAGCATCCGCAGGGTCCCCCGAAGGAATGCTGTGCCCCCTCGGGGAAGGCGAAGCACGGCCATGCCGAACGAAGGGAATCTCTGAAGCGGAGGGGCAGCGCCCACAGGGCCCCCCGAGGACGCTGCGCCCCCTGGGGGGAAGCCGCAGCGCAGCGATGCTGAACGAAGGGAATCTTCGAAGCGGAGGGGCAGCGCCCACAGG
>JANMWG010000408.1:0-13768 GCA_031393885.1 Betaproteobacteria bacterium
TCCTCCGACGGGTTTCGGGATAACGCTACCGTCGTCAATCTAGGCGCTGTCGGCTGGCACCGCACGCCGCGGATTGCTTTCGAATTCACGCCCCTGCGTCGGCGTGTCAGGCGGCGTCATGTCGGCGAAGAACGCCTCCACCTCCGCGATGTCGCGCGTGCGCCGCATCGGCGGCAGGCTCTGCCAGATGCGCTTGCCGTAGCCCTTGGTGATCAGGCGTGGGTCGCAGATCATGAGCACGCCACGGTCGGTCTCATCGCGGATCAGGCGGCCTGCGCCCTGCTTGAGCAGGATCACCGCTTGCGGCAACTGATGCTCCATGAAGGCGTTGCCGCCGGTGTCGTTGATGCGCGCGATGCGGGCGGTGAGCACCGGGTCGTCCGGCGGTGCAAACGGCAGCTTGTCGATCACCACCAGCGACAAGGTCGGGCCGCGCACGTCCACGCCCTCCCAGAATGACTGGCTGCCCACCAGCACCGCGTTACCCAGGCGCCGGAAGCGTTCGAGCAATTCGGTGCGCGAGCCGTCACCCTGCATCAGCACCGGGTAGTCGAAGCCGCGTTTCTTCAACCCTTCTTCGATGAGGTCGCGCGCCTCGCGCATCGCGCGCAGGCTGGTGAACAGGCAAAACGCCCGGCCTTCGCTCGCGATGATCGCCGGCAGCGCCGCCGCCACCACCGCGCGGGTATAGCCCTCGGTGTTGGGTTCGGCCATCGACGCCGGCACGTACAGCAATGCCTGATGCGGATAGTCGAACGGACTCTCCCAGGTCTGGGTGCGTGCTTCACCGAGGCCGAGCTGCTCGACGTAGTGCCGAAAATCGCCTTTCACCGACAGCGTGGCGGAAGTGAAGATCCAGGCGCGCGCGGTCTCGGCCACCTGCCGGGCGAAGATACCGCCGACCGACAGCGGCGTGGCGTGCAGTTGCACCGACCCCGCGAACACCTCGACCCAGCGCACGAAATCGGGGTCGGGTTGCTCATGCCAGCGCTTGAGCCGCTCGAGCTGATCGCAGCTACGCTCCCAGCAGCGTTGCAGGCCTTCGCTGCGGTCGGCCTGGAATTCGAGCACCCCGTTGAGAGCGGCAAGAGCGCCGATCGCCGTTTCCAGCGCGGCCACGAAATCCTTCCGCCCCAGCGCCTGCTGCGCCGGCACCCGCGCGGTCTCGCCGTCCCACGCGAGGCGCAGATCCTTCGCGGCCTTCTCCAGCGCCTGAGCGGCGGCCGGCAGCGCCGCGAAATCCCTCGCGTGCGCCGCCGCTTCGAGCCGCGTGTCGCGCGCCAGCTCGACCAGTTGCGTGGTGGACGTGGTTTCGCCGAAGAACAGGCTGGCGGTCTCGGGCAACTGATGCGCCTCGTCGAGGATCACGGTGTTGCACGCGGGTAGCAGCTCGGCCACGCCTTCGTCGCGCAGCATCACGTCGGCGAAGAACAGATGGTGGTTCACCACCACGACATCGGCTTCGAGCGCCTCTTTGCGCGCCTTCATCACGAAACAATCCTTGAAGTTCGGGCATTCGCCGCCCAGGCAGTTCTCGCGCGTCGAGGTGACCTGCGCCCAGATGCCGGCGTCTTCGGGCACCTCGCCCAGGCCGCCGCGGTCACCGGTGTTGCTGGTGCGCGCATAGCTCGAGATCAGCCCGAGGTAACCAACATCCGCGCGCGAGGTGAACCGGCCATCCTGCTTGGCCCGCTCGAGGTAGTAGTGGCACACGTAATTGGCGCGCCCCTTGAGCAGCGCCACCGTCACCGGCACCCGCAACGCCTCGCGCACCACCACCAGGTCGCGGCCGAAGAGCTGGTCCTGCAAGGTCTTGGTGCCGGTCGAGACGATCACCTTGCCGCCCGACAGCAGCGCCGGCACCAGATAGGCGAAGGTCTTGCCGGTGCCAGTGCCGGCCTCGGCCACCAGCACCGAGCGCGCCGCTATGGTGTCGGCGATGGCCTGCGCCATCTCGATCTGCTGGGCGCGCACCTTGTAGCCCGGAATCGCGGCGGCGAGCGGTCCGGACTCGGAGAACCAGTGCGGGAGATCGATCATTGGCTTACGAATTGTAAGCGCCGGGACTGGTAGATCGTCCTTGCTTGCGCAAAGAATATCGCGCGGGTTGTGTCATCCTCGACCTGCGCCCTGCCCCAGCACCGACCCCGCCACCTTGCCCAGCCCGATGCGAACGCCTTCCGCAACCCACTCCCGAATCGGCCACCGCGGTGCCCTGCTCCTGCTTGCCGGGATGGTCCTGCTGATCCCGGCCTTTGCTCAGGCGATCGAGGAAGCCCCCTACGAGGTCGCGCGCCGCTTCCCGAACTTCGAGCTTCGGCATTACGGCGCCGGCCTGATCGCGGAGATCACGGTAGACGGCAACTTCAGCGAGGTCGGCAACAAGGCTTTCAGGACGCTCGCGGACTTCATCGGCGGCAAGAATCGGGAGCGCACCAAGATCGCGATGACGGCGCCGGTGATCCAGGCGCCGGTGACCGCGCCCGGATCGACCGACCGCTACGTGTTTGCCTTCGTGATGCCGGCAACGTTCACGTCGGCCACCTTGCCGCAGCCCGCCGACCCGCGAGTCCGGGTACGCGAGGTCGAGCCCCGTCTGATGGCCGCGCACCGCTACTCCGGTACCTGGTCGCAGTCCCGCTACCGCACCGAAGAAGCGATCCTGCTCGACGCGGTGCGCAGCGCCGGTCTGAAAACCATCGGCGCGCCGATGTTCGCCCGCTACAACCCGCCGTTCCTGCCGTGGTTTCTGCGTCGCAACGAGGTCATGATCGAAGTCGACGACCCCCCCGCGCCTCTTGATGGCGCGCCGGCATCCGCGGCCCCGCCCGCGGCAGCCCGGTAACATCGGGGCGGAGGCGGCCAATCCCCCGGAGCCGCCACCATTTTTTTCCGACCACGGTCTCCACATGCCTCACGACGTCGATCTCATTCGCCTCATGGCGGCGGGCTTCGGCCTCGCCCTGATCATCGGCTTCATCGCCGTGAAGGCCGGGCTGCCGGCATTGGTGGGCTATCTGCTCGCGGGCATCCTGCTCGGCCCGTTCACGCCCGGGTTCGTGGGTGACGCGGGCCTGGCCGGGCAGCTTGCCGAGGTGGGCGTGATGTTGCTCATGTTCGGCGTCGGCCTGCATTTCTCTCTCGACGATCTGCTGTCGGTGCGACGCATCGCCCTGCCCGGCGCCATCGTGCAGATCGTGGTGGCAACGGCGATGGGGGCAGCATTGTCGATGTCCTGGGGTTGGAGCCTCGGCGCCGGCATCGTATTCGGCCTGGCGCTATCGGTGGCGAGCACGGTAGTCCTGCTCAAGGCACTGGAGAGTGGCGGCATCCTCGAATCGGTCAACGGCCGCATCGCCGTCGGCTGGCTGGTGGTCGAAGACCTCGTGATGGTGCTGGTGCTGGTGCTGCTGCCGCCACTCGCGGAACTGGGGACAGGGGGTGTCGACGCCGACTACGGTGCACTTGCCAAGACCCTCGGCATCACGCTGGGCAAGGTGGCGGTGTTCATCGGCCTCATGCTGGTGGTGGGCCGCAAGGTCTTTCCCTGGCTGCTGTGGCAGGTCGCGAAAACCGGATCGCGCGAGCTGTTCACGCTGAGCGTGATTGCCGTGGCACTGAGCATCGCCTACGGCTCGGCGGCGGTGTTCGGGGTCTCGTTCGCGCTCGGCGCGTTCTTCGCCGGCATGGTGCTGCGCGAATCCGACCTGAGCCTGCGCGCCGCCGAAGATACGCTGCCGTTGCGCGACGCCTTCGCGGTGCTGTTCTTCGTGTCGGTCGGCATGCTGTTCGATCCGCATGTGCTGATGGATCAGCCGCTGCGGGTGGCCGGCGTGGTCGCGGTCATCATGCTCGGCAAGTCGCTCGCCGCCTTGCTGCTGGTGCTGGCATTCCGCTACCCGCTCAACACGGCGCTCACCGTGTCCGCCAGCCTGGCGCAGATCGGCGAATTCTCGTTCATCCTCGCCGGCCTCGGCATCGCCACCGGCCTGCTGCCACCCGCGGGGTTGAGCCTGATCCTCGCCGGCGCGATCATCTCGATCGCGCTGAACCCGCTCCTGTTCCTGGCGATCGCGCCGATCCAGTCGTGGCTACGTGCGCGCTCCGAGCGCCCTGGGGCACTCGAGCGTTCCGACGACCCGCTTGCCGGGTTGCCGGACAGCGTGGCCTCGAGCCAGGTCACCGATCACGTGATCGTGGTGGGATACGGCGGCGTCGGACGCCGCATCGGCGACGCGCTCACCCAGGAAGGCTTGCGTTTCGTGGTGGCCGACCAGAACCGCGAACTGGTCGGGAAATTGCGCGAACGCGGGCTGCACGCGGTGGCCGGCGACGCCGCCGAGCCCGCGGTGCTGATCCAGGCGCATGTCGCCCGGGCCCGGTTGCTGGTGATCGCCGTGCCCGACACGTTCAACGTGCGCAAGATGATCGAGATCGCCCGGGCGCTGAACCCGGGGATCGAGACCGTCGTCCGCGCGCAGAGCGACGAACAGGCCGGACTGCTAACCCGCGACAACGCGGGGCATGTGTTCACGGGAGAGCACGAACTGGCACTGGCGATGACGCGCCATGTGCTCGATCGAGCTTCGGCGCGCTAACCCAAGCCGGGCGCACAATACCCGCCCATCCGCAACCAACACCGTGATCGGCGTTGTTGGCAACGCCGTGCATCGCATCCGGGGAGCCCCACCTCATGCGCCATCGCATTCGACAAGGCGGCCTGACCATCAACGTCGTCGCCGGTACCCACGTGGTGTTCTTCGGGCTCGACGTGGTACGCAGCCGCCGCCGGCGACTGCGCGGTTTCGGTTTCCTGCGCCGCGACCATGTCACCGGCGAAACTGTCTGGCTGCGCGGCATCAAGACCTTCGAGAAGACCGAACCGCATCCGGCCCGCGGCGAGACGTTCTCGACCCGCGATCATCCGGTGCAGTCGTTCCAGTGGGCCGACTACGGCGTCGAACCGGGGCGCGACTACACCTACACCGTGGTGGCGCTGTACGGCGATCCGGCGGCGCTCGAGCCGCGCAACTCGGTGGACATCGCGATCACGACCGAGGCCGCGACCGGCGCGACGCATTCGGCGTTCTTCAATCGCGGATCGGTGGCGTCGCAGGAGTACGCGCGGCGCTTCCAGAATCAGCCGCCGAACGTCGCCGGGCAGGGCGCCTACGACTGGCTGTCGCGCGGACTGCTGGAGGCGCTGGTCGCGTTCATCGGCCGCGCGGAACAAGGGTGGTCCGTGCATGGCGCCGTCTACGAATTCCAGTGGCCCGCCGCGCTCGCTGCGCTGAAACAGGCTCGGCAGCACGGTGCGGTGGTGAACGTGCTGTTCGACGATATCGAGGCGTCGAGCAACGGCAAACCGGTCGGGCCATGGCAGAAGAACCGCACGGCGATCGCCACGGCGCGCATCAAGTCGATCTGTCATGGGCGTACCCACGGCAAGCTGATGCACAACAAGTTCTTCGTGCTGAGCCGCAACGGCAAGCCGGTCGCGGTCTGGACCGGGTCCACCAATCTCACCGAGAACGGCATCTTCGGGCATTCGAATCTCGGTCACATCGTCGAGGATGCGGCGGTGGCGACAACGTTTCTCGACTACTGGAAGCGCTTGGCCGCGGACCCGCCTATCGACAAGAGCTATCGCGCTGCCAACGTCACGGCGACCCCGGTACCGCCGCCGCCGTGGTCCGCCGGTACCACCACCGTGGTATCCCCGCGCGGCACCGATCTCGATGCGCTCGACTGGTATGCACAACTCGCCGGCGAAGCCCGCGGCGCGCTGTTCATGACCTTCGCCTTCGGCATGGAACAGCGGTTCAAGGACGTCTACCGCCGCGACGACGCGGTGCTGCGCATGGCGCTCATGGAGACGGCCGGCGGCGGCGCCACCGACAAGACCGACATCCAGGCGATCCGCAACCGGCCCAATGTCGTCGTCGCGATCGGCAACCGCATCGTGACCAACGCCTTCGATCGCTGGCTCGCGGAGATGGCCCAGGTCACCGGCAACGTCCATGTGCGGTGGATCCACACCAAGTATCTGCTGGCCGATCCGCTGGGCCCCGACCCGGTGGTCGTCACCGGCAGCGCCAACTTCAGCAAGGCCAGCACCGACACCAACGACGAGAACATGCTGGTCATCCGCGGCGACCGCCGCATCGCCGATATCTATTTCGGCGAGTTCCTGCGCCTTTACAGCCACTACGCCTTCCGCGAAGCGGTGAAGCGGCATACGGAACAACCCGGGTCGGGCGGACCCGACACCTGGCAGCCGCAGTTCCTCGTCGACGACGACAACTGGATGACGCCGCATTTCGATCCGGCCGATCGCGGTGCACGTTTTGCGCGGCGGGTGTATTTTGCAGGCGCGATGGCAACGTAGTCTCCGGGCAAGAAACAAACGGGCAAGATCGTTGGCGAGCGCGGGTTCCCAACCAAGCGCATCGACGATCTCGAGGCCGGCGGCGAAGTCCCTGCCGATCATCTTGTCCATGCTGAAGAACACCTGCATCAGTTTCGACACGAAGTTGGCGCGGCCTTCCATGGACCACGTGACGATGGTCGCGTCGAGTTCGTGGATCTGGCGGACGTCGATCTCGCCCTCCGCCTGCGCGCCATGCGGCGCCGGAAAGCGTCGTGCCCATTCGATCGCTTCGTCGCGCGTGCGGTAATCGATCTCGCCGCAGATTTCCGCCAGCCGTCCGAACATCGCTTGGTCGCGCGTGCGGCAATCCAGCAGGAAGAAGCCGCCGACCATCTCCTTGGCTTCGGCGAACGGCCCGTCGACCAGGCGCGGCTTGCCGTCGTGCACCTGCACCCGCGCACCCCTGGTCGCCGAGGCGAGCGAATCGCTGGCGAGCAACAGGCCGCGAGCCTTCAGGTCGGCGGTGAAATCCAGCATGCGTTGGTAGACCTCGCTGCCGGCTTCGGCACCGCGGTCGACGCGCTGCCCGGGGGGTTCGATGATCAACAGCATGTAGGACATGAAGCCTCCGGTGCAAGGTCAGGGAAACATCGCGCGGACCGGAGTGTCGTTACCATGGCGAGAGCATAGTGGCTATGGATCGGAGTGGGATTCCGGCCCCCACACCGTCACCTGCCACGTGATAGCTACACATGATGGTCATCTGGATGTTTTGTCGGATGGCGGATCGGGCCCGACCGTGTCGATCGATGCTGTCCCGTATCGCGATGCGACTCGGGGCCGCTTGCGGCCCCGAATATGAAGCTATGCCCACGCAGGAGTCCGGGCCCTTCAGGCCACCTCGGTTGGCGCCGGCCCTCCCAACAGGGAAGTGGCCGGCACTGGAAGCCGGGGTAGTGCTCACCCGCGGCGTCTGATCCCGGCCCATCCGGCGGCGCCCAGACCGACGAGCATCAGCGCCCAGGTTTGTGGCTCGGGCACCGCGAAAGCCAGTCCGGCGATGTTGGTCACGCTGCCGTACGGCCCTACCAGCGTGGTTGCCGCGTTGGTGATGTCGACGGTATAGAGCGAGGAACTGCCGGCACTGGCCATGAACAGCTTGTTGTCGTCGGGCCGGAACGCGATGTCGAAATTTCCGGTGGGCGCGAGCTCCCCGATGAGTGTGGTGGCGGCCGTGAAGGGATTGATCTTCCACAGAAAGCTCTGTGCACCGAAAGCCCCGGACGCGCCGTACAAAAAGCCGCCGATCTCGTCGAAGTCGAGCGCGAACATATTGTCTATCTGCAGGTTACCGATCAGCGACGAGGCACCGGTGACGGTGTCGATGGTGTAGAGATTGTTGGCACCGCCGAAAGAGGCCGTACTATTGCCGTAAAGCGTGCCGCCCTTTGCATCGTAGGCAATGCTGACGATGTTTTCCGGCGCGCCCGACGGCGAAAAGGTGCCGGAAATAGCCACGGTAGACACGGTGGCACTCGTGCCCGCATCGAAGCGATACAACGTGTTGCTCGGAATGCGAACGGCCCATACCGTGTTGTCGGTACCGCTGCTGGCGAGGTCGCCGATGTTGTCGATTCCGGTGGCGGGGCCGGCGGTGAGCGCGCCGGTCGTCTCGTTCAGGGTATAGAGCGGCGTGGAAGCTGCATACTCGGTTCCGTACAGCGTGGCTGCCTCGGCGGCAACCGACCCGCAGCACAGGGTGGCGGCGAGAAGATGACGAACATGTGACATGATTGACTCCCTGAAAGTGGAGAAGCGTTGCGAATAGCCCGATGGCCAAAGCCGACGGACGTTATGACTTTACGCTCGGAATCACACGCCGACAATACGCATACCTTTCGAAAATCGGCGCGTGCCCGGCCCCATTCCCGATCCCCTTTCCGATGCCCTTCCCGCGCCACCATCCCTCGTGGCATGCTTGCCTGATATGCGCTTCCTCAACGACCTCTCGGCCTCGGCCGTCATCGCCGGGTTCGTCACGGTTCTCGTCGGCTTCACCAGTTCCGCCGTGGTGGTGTTCCAGGGCGCCACGGCGGTCGGCGCCACGGCGGCCGAACTCGCCTCGTGGTGGTGGGCGCTGGGCCTCGGCATGGGCCTGCTGTCGATCGTGTTGTCGCTGCGCTACCGCCAGCCGGTGGTCGCCGCATGGTCGACCGCCGGGGCGGCATTGCTGATCACCGGCGCGGCCGGCGTGTCGATGCCGCTCGCGATCGGCGCCTTCATGGTGGCCGGTCTGCTCACCGCCGTGGTCGGGTTCACCGGCTGGTTCGAGCGCGCGATGAGCCGCATTCCGCTCTCGGTCGGCGCCGCCATGCTCGCCGGGCTGCTGCTGCGTTTCGGGCTCGATGCCTTCGTCGCGATGAAGACCCAGATGCTGCTGGCGGGCGCGATGTTCGCGGTCTACCTGCTCGGCCGCCGCTGGGAGCCGCGCTATGCCGTGCTGCTGGCGCTGGCGTCGGGCATCGCCATTTCCGCAGCCCTGGGCCTGCTGCACCTGGATGCCCTGCGATTCGAGATGGCGCGGCCGATCTGGACCACGCCACAGTGGTCGCTCGGCGCCATCGTCGGCGTTGCGCTCCCGATCTTCGTGGTCACCATGGCCTCGCAGAATGTCCCCGGTGTCGCGGCGATCCGGGCCTCGGGCTACGACACGCCGGTGTCGCCACTAGTGGGTTGGAGCGGCGCCGTCACGCTGGTGCTGGCCCCGTTCGGCGCCTTTGCGCTCAACCTCGCGGCGATCACGGCCGCCATCTCGATGGGCCGCGAGTCGCACGAAGATCCGGCGCGGCGCTACGTTGCCGGGGTGTCGGCGGGTGTCTTCTACCTCCTCATCGGCCTGTTCGGCGCCACCGTCACGGCGATGTTCACCGCATTCCCGCGCGAGCTGATCATGTCGATCGCCGGCCTCGCGCTCATGGGCACGATCGGCAACGGGCTGGTCACCGCGTTGAGCGAGGAGCGTCAGCGCGAGCCGGCGTTGATCACCTTCATGGTGACGGCATCGGGCGTGACCCTGTTCGGCGTCGGCTCCGCGTTCTGGGGGCTGGTCGCCGGGGTGCTGGCCGCGCTGGTGCTCAATGGCGGCTTCCGCGCCGCGGCTTCACGATGAGCCCCGCCGCGCGGTGCAGAATAGGTGCTCTCCATGATCCGACAGGAGTTGCCGCGTGATCGCATCCCCTCGCCCCCTGTCCCGTTCGGCGCTGGTCGCGGCCGGCCGCAACCTGAACACCAGCCTCGATCGCGTGTTTGACGACATGAACAGCCTCACGGCCGGCGAACGCGACTTGCTCGCCACCTACACCGGCCCGGATGGCGCCATCGTCGTTGTCCATCCCGGCGCGGCCGCGCGGGATATCGAGATCGTCGGCACCGCAAAGTTTTTCGAGGCGCGGATGGCGGATCGAGGCCCGGGCGATTGGCACTCCACCAACGAAGGGCTGCGCGGGCATCTGTCGGTGGCGAATGTGCTGGCTCGAGTGGCCGCTGCGTGAACATACCCATTACCGCGTGAACGACGCGCCCTCCACCGCGGCGGCGTCGGCCCCCTTGTCGTTCGCGCTGGTATTGTCCGCCGGGGCCGGCGTGCTGATCCTGGCGATGGGTATCGGCCGTTTCTCGTACACCCCGATCCTGCCCGACATGCTGGCATCGGGAGTGTTGTCGCTACGTAGTGCAGGCCTGGTGGCCGGCGCGAACTTCGCGGGCTATTTCGTCGGTGCGATCGTGGCCACCGCTTTGTCCGCGCCGCTCGTCGTCCGGCGCCTGCTCATCGCGAGCCTGGTGCTGTTGGTGCTCACCACTGAAGCAATGGCACTCGGCACTTCCACCAATGACTTCATCGCGATCCGGTTCGTGGCCGGCATCGCCAGCGGCATCGCGTTCGTCTACGGCATCGCCATCGCGATCGACACGCTGGGCCGCATCGGTGCTCAGCGCCATACGCTGCTGATCTTCCTGGGAATCGGCATCGGCATCTCGGCATCGGGCCTGATCATTGCCGGCCTGCAGGCGCTCGGCGCCGATTGGCGCGACTTGTGGTGGGGCATGAGCGTGCTCGCGCTGCCGGTGTTCGGCGTCACGGTGTGGGGCTTCGATCGCATGGCGGGCGCGGCGCCGGCGGCCGCCGCGACATCCGCGACACCGGAACCCGCGACACCGAACGGGTCCGCGTGGCCGTTCACGGCGTTGTCGCTGGGCTATGCCTGCTTCGGCATGGGCTACATCATTCACGCCACCTACCTGCCCACCCTGGTACGGTCGGTACCGTCGCTGGAGCACTGGGCAACGTGGTCATGGGTCGTGGTCGGCGTCGCCGCCGTACCGTCGCCCTTCATCTGGTCGCGATTGTCGGAAACGCTCGGCCTGCGCGGCGCCATCGCGATCTCGTTCGTGGTCGAAGCGGGAGCGGCCCTGGCCCCGTTTGCCGGCTTGGGGGTGGCGGGCGTCGCGATCGCCGCTATCGGCCTCGGCGGCACTTTCGTCGGCATCTCGTCGCTCATCATCGCCCGCGGACGCGCCATCACGTCGATGTCCAGCAACCGGTCGATCGGCATCCTCACCGTGGCGTTCGGCGCCGGCCAGATCCTCGGCCCGATCTTCGCCGGCTATCTGGCCGCCGACAGCGGCGGCTTTCTGTGGCCATCGGTCGCGGCCTGCGGCGTGCTGGTGCTCGGCGCCTGGTTGTCGACCCGGCCGCAGGTTTCACCCTCCTCCAATATGATGGACACCCATCGACTTTCACCGGCGGCAGCACCTTGAAAGACACCCTCAAACCCGGCATCGAGCATGAGTTCCGCCTGCGGGTATCCGCGGCCAAGACGGTGCCCGCGCTGTATCCGGAATCGCCCGATTTCCAGGCCATGCCACAGGTGTTCGCCACCGGGTTCATGGTCGGGTTTCTCGAGTGGGCGTGCGTCGACGCGATCAAGGCGCATCTCGACTGGCCCGCCGAACAGACCGTCGGCACCCACATCGACGTGAGCCATACGGCGGCCACGCCACCCGGGTTCGAGGTGGTGGCAAAGGTGAAGCTCATCGAGGTCGACGGCCGCCGGCTGGTGTTCGAGGTCGAGGCGCACGACGGTGTCGACGTGATCAGCAAGGGCCGGCACGAACGCTTCGTCATCCAGCGCGACCGCTTCGACCAGCGTCTCGCCGCGAAGGCGGCCAAAGTCTGAACGCGGACACCGCCGCGCCCTTCGACGCCATCGTTCTCGGCGCCGGCGCCGCCGGCATGATGTGCGCTGCCAGAGCGGGTGCACGCGGGCGCCGGGTGCTGCTGGTGGACCACGCGCCGGTCATCGGCGAGAAGATCCGCATCTCCGGCGGCGGCCGTTGCAACTTCACCAACCTGCACTGCAGCCCGGACAACTTCATCTCGCGCAACCCGGCGTTCTGCCGGTCGGCGCTCGCGCGCTACCGCCCGCAGGATTTTCTGACACTGGTCGAACGCCATGGCATCGCGTGGCACGAGAAGAAGCTCGGCCAGTTGTTCTGCGACGGCAGCGCAACGCAGATCATCGCCATGCTGCAATCGGAATGCGACGCGGGCGGCGTGGCGTGGCGGGTCGGGTGCGCGATCGAGCGTGTCGACGCCTGTTCACCGGGGTATCGAGTGACCACGACCCAGGGCGTGTTCACGGCACCCGCGCTCGTCATCGCCACCGGCGGCCTGTCGATTCCGAAGATCGGCGCGACACCGTTCGGCTACCGCGTGGCCGAGCAGTTCGGCTTAGGCGTCGTGCCACCGCGCGCAGGCCTGGTGCCGCTCACCTTCGACGCCGCCGAACTGGCGCGGTATGGCGATCTGTCCGGCCTGTCGGTCGATGCCGTCGCGAGCGCGGGTGACGGCCGTTTCCGCGAAAACGTGCTATTCACGCATCGTGGCCTCTCCGGGCCGGCGATCCTGCAGGCATCGTCCTATTGGCAACCCGGCGAGCCGTTGCACATCGATCTGCTGCCCGACCTGGATGCGTTCGAGATGCTCGCATCCGCCGGACACCGCGACAGCACACCCGCCACCGTGCTGGCCGACCACCTGCCAAAACGGCTGGCGCAACAATGGTGTGCGGCGCACAGCGCCACCGAACCGTTGAAACGCATGAACGAATCCATGCTGCGCCTGCTCGCCGGCCAACTGAAGGACTGGCAGGTGCGCCCCAGCGGCAGCGAGGGCTACCGCAAGGCGGAGGTGACGCTGGGCGGGGTCGACACCGCCGGGCTGTCGTCCAGGACCATGGAAGCGCGCGCCGCGGCCGGCCTGTATTTCATCGGCGAAGTCGTCGATGTCACCGGCCACCTCGGTGGCTTCAACTTCCAGTGGGCCTGGGCATCGGGGCACGCTGCCGGGGAGGCGTTGTAGGGGCATCGGTTGGCCGGACAACCCGCGTAAACTCACAGGTCGATATTTTCAAACCAACAAAAACATGGCGAAACCCCAGAATCAACATTTCGAGCGCGACGTGCGCGCCAGTTTCGATCGGCAGGCGGTGATGACGTTGATGGGTGCCACCCTGGCTCGCATCGCCACCGGCGAGATCGACATCGAGATGCCGTTCCGCGCCGACCTGACCCAGCAACATGGGTTTCTGCATGCCGGGGTCATCACCACGATGGTCGACAGCGCCTGCGGTTTCGCGGCCTTCACCCTCATGCCTGCCGACGCCGCCGTGCTCACGGTCGAATTCAAGATCAACCTCATCGCCCCCGCCCAGGGCCATACGCTGATCGCCCGTGGTCGCGTGGTGCGCGCCGGGCGCAACGTCACCGTGTGCAACGGCGAAGCCTGGATGCGCACCACCAGCGGCGAGAAGCAGGTGGCGCAGATGCTCGCCACCATGATGACCGTGCGCGAACGCGGACTGGTCGGCTGAGGACTTTTCGATGAAGACACCGTGGTTGCCGCATACCCACAAGATGCCGCAGGGCTTCGACACCGATCGCCTGCGCCTGCGCCGGTTCACCATCCACGATGCCGTCAAGGACTACGACGCGGTGATGTCGAGCCGCGCCGACCTGTAGGAAGTGTTCGGTCCCGGCACTGAATGGCCGACCGACACGCTCACGCTGGAACAGGACATCATCGATCTGGGCTGGCACCAGAAAGAGTCCCAGACCAACGCGTCGTTCACCTACACCGTCGTCGCGCTGGACGAATCGCAGGTGCTCGGTTGCGTCTATCTGTTTCCGCCGACCCACGACGGCTGCGACGCCGACGTCGTCTACTGGGTTCGCAGTTCGGAACTGGCGAGCGGTCTTGAGGTGCGTCTCTGGCAGCGACTGCGGCAATGGCTGGCGAACGAGTGGCAGTTCGCGCAGATTGCGCTGCCATGGCGGTCG
>JANMWG010000502.1:0-5171 GCA_031393885.1 Betaproteobacteria bacterium
GATTCGCCCACCAGGGCCAGCGTTTCGCCGGCGTCGATGCTGAAGCTCACGCCATCGACCGCGCGCGCGACCCCGGCACGGGTGAAGAAGTGGGTTCGCAGATCGCGAACCTGCAACAGCGGCTGGCTCAAGGAGTGGATACCGTCAGCGATTCTTGAGCCGCGGGTTGAGCGCGTCGTTGAGGCCTTCGCCCACGAGGTTGAGCGCCAGCACCGTGAAGAGGATCGCGATGCCCGGAAACGCGGTGACGTACGCGGCCGAGCGCAGCACCTCGCGGCCAGCGCCGATGATGGTGCCCCAGCTCATGACATTGGGGTCGCCCAGGCCGAGAAACGCGAGACCGGCTTCGGTGAGGATGGCCGTTGCAACCATCAGTGAACCCGTGACGATGATCGGTGCCAGTGCATTGGGCAGGATATGGACGACGATGATGCGCAGATCGCCCATGCCCATGGCGACGCACGCCTGCACGAACTCGCGATTGCGCAGCGCGAGAAATTCGCCCCGCGTCAGCCTCGCGACCGGCGGCCACGAAACCGTGCCGATCGCCAGCACGATATTGGTCACCGTGGGCTGGAAGATGGCAACCAGCACAATCGCGAAGATGAAGGCGGGGATGGTCTGGAAGATCTCGGTGAACCGCATGAGCACGTCATCGACCCAGCCGCCGTAGTAGCCGGCCACCGCCCCGATGCTCACGCCGAGGATCAACGCCACCAGCGTCGCGACCAGGCCGATGAGCAGGCTGACACGGGCGCCATGGAAGACGCCGGCGGCGAGATCGCGCCCCATCATGTCGGAGCCCAGCGGATAGGCGTGATCGGCGCCAGGCGCGAGGAAGGGCTCCGCCACCATGTCCCACGGGCTGCCGGGATAGATGGCCGGTGCCGCGAAAGCCATGACGGCGACAACCAGGAGGATCACGACACCGGCCGCGGCGGCCTTGTTGCGCGCGAAACGGCGCAGGAAATCCTTCATTTCATGTCGATGCGCGGATCGAGGCGCGCATAGAGCAGGTCGATGACGATATTGACGATCACCACCAGCACCGACGACAGCATCAGGATGCCGAGCAGCAGGTTGTTGTCGCGCTGGAACACGGCTTCGAAGGCGAGACGGCCGAGGCCCGGCCAGCCGAACACGGTTTCCACCAGCACCGAACCGCCGAGCATCGACCCGACCTGGAGGCCGAGCATCGTCACCATGGGCAACAGCGCGTTTCGCAGTACATGGCGGAATGCCACGCGGGTTTCGGACAGGCCTTTCGCGCGCGCGGTGACCACGTAGTCGAGACCATAGACCTCGAGCATCGAGGCGCGCATGAGGCGCGTGTAAAGCGCCATGAAGAACAGTCCGAGCGCGACCGTGGGCAACACCATGTGCCTCGCCACGTCGAGCACGTGTCCGGCGAGCGAGAGGTCGGCGCCGACGGTGTACATGCCGCTCGATGGCAGCCAGCCGAGCTTGACCGAGAACAGCAGGATCATCATCAGACCGATCCAGAAGATCGGGGTCGCATAGGCGAGCAGCGCGCCAACCGAGATGATGGTGTCGATCGGTCGGTTGACGTTCCGCGCCGCGGTGACGCCAAGCACGATGCCGAGACCGAAGGCAACCGCGATGGCCGCGACCATCAGCAGCAACGTTGCCGGCAGGCGCGACAGCACCAGGTCGATCACGGGCATGTTGTGGCGGAACGAATAGCCCAGGTCGAGCCGCGCGACATTCAACAGGTACTTGCCGAGCTGGACCGGCACCGGTTGGTCGAGGCCGAATTTGGTGCGCATCTGCGCCATGTATTCGGGCGTGGCGCCACCGGCCTCACCGGCCAGAACGTCGGCGACATCGCCCGGGGCGAGCTGCAGCAAACAGAAATTGAACACCGCAATGCCCACGACGATGGGTACGGCCTGCAACAGGCGGCGGATCAGATAGGGGAGAAAGCGCGGCAAGGAGAATCCGGAGCCGGTCGTCAGCGCCGGTCGCCGATCACTGCTTCTTCAGCCATACCCGCGAGAACGAGCTGTAGACGCCTTCCGCGGTATCGGTGTGGTTCTGCACGCGTTTGCTCGCGAGGGTGAAGAACTTGACCTCGAACAGGTCGAGCACCGGCAGTTCGTCGACGACGATCTGCTGGAAGCGGCCGATCATGTCCTTGCGCTTGCGCCGGTCGTGCTCGACCTGGATGGCCTCGATGAGCTTGTCGGTTTCGGGGTTGCTGTAACCCGACGAGTTGGAGAACGGCACGCCCTTCTTGATGTTCTTCGACCAGTAGATGCGCTGCACGCCGATGGTCGGGTCGGGCATCGCATAGAAGAAGTTGGTGCAGAAATCGAAGTCGTTGTCGGTGTAGATGCGCTTGATGAAAGCGGCGACATCCTGGCTGCGGATCTCGACCTCTATGCCGACCTTGCCAAGTGCCTGCTTGAGATATTCGGCAGTGCGCTGGTAATCGTTGCCGTACGGGAGGAAGTCATGGATCAGCTTGAAGCGCTTGCCGCCGGCACCACGCTTGAAGCCCGCTTCGTCGAGCAGTTCCTCGGCCTTCTTCGGATCGAACGGATACTTCGTGACATCGGGCGAATAGAACTGCGTCAGCACCGAAGGCACCGGGCCGGTGGCCGGCTTGCCGAAGCCGAACCAGATGGTCTTGACGATGAGGTCACGATCGACTGCGTGGGCAATGGCACGCCGGACCCGGATGTCCTTGAGGTATTGATTCGAGAGGTTGAACTCCATCAGGAACATCGGCGCGAGGTATTCGTAGCCTCGGGTCTCGACGTCGAACTTGCCGGTGGCATCGAGGCGCTTGACGTCGTTCAACGGCACCGGACTGAAACCGCCGAGCTGGACTTCGCCGGTCTCGAACGCCGCGGCGCGCGCGGATGCATCGGGGATGATGCGTATGACCAGCTTGTCGAGGTAGGGCCTGCCGTTGTCCCAGTAGGCTGGATTGCGCTCGAGCAAAACGAAGTTGCCCTTCTGCCATTCCTTGAAAACGAACGGACCGGTGCCGACCGGCTTGCTGTTGTAAGGGTTCGCGGCGAGGTCTGTGCCTTCGTAGAGGTGGCGCGGCAGGATCTGGCTTTCGTAGCCGCTGAGAGCGCTCATCAGGTAGGGCGACGGTTCCGACAGCTTCAGAATGGCAACATAGGGTGACGGGGTCTCGACGGCGGTGACCTTCGCGAACGTGGAACGGCCGTGTGGATGCAGTTCCTTCCACACCTTCATCACCGAAAACTGGACATCGGCCGAGGTGAACTCCTTGCCGTCGTGCCACTTCACGCCCTTGCGCAGGTTGAACAGGATGGTCTTGCCGTCCGGGCTCACCTTCCAGGTTTCGGCCAGGACCGGCTTCGGGGTCATGTCGAAGTCGTAGGTCAGAAGACCTTCCAGAATCTTGGTCGAGACGACACCGATGGGCGCCGCCGTATTGAAGGCGGAGACCAGCACCGATGGCTCCGGCTGCACGATCATCGTGAGGGTGCCGCCCTTGACGACGTCTGCCGCCATTGCCGGATAAAGCCCAGCGGCCAGCAGCGTGAACCAGGCAACGATACGAATCATGGTTTTCATTGTGGTCGATCCGGGATGTTCCAGCAGCGCTACTACAGTGGCAGAACCAAGGCTAATCAGGATGCCACAAGCACGGAACTCCATGTTGGTCGCGGGTTCGGACGTGGAGCAAGACCCACCACGACTGCGACTTGGCGGTGCACATCGGCACCGTGAACCGCGACGAACCGGGCGAAACCATGAGCGACGACACACCTCAGATCGGGTGGTTCAAGCGCGCCCTGCTGGTCGTGGATCACGCGCCGTTCTCCGAGGCGGCTCGGCATGGCGCCGGTGTTGCCGCCGTTCGTGGTCGAACCCTCGGTGGTCGAAGCACCGGACTTCTCGGCAGCGCACCTGGGCTTTGCGCGCGAACCACTGCTGAAGCTCCAGGCCGCGCTCGCCGCAATGGAATCGGTTCTGGTCATCCGTCGCGGCGAGATGTCTGACGTCCTGGCGTCGATCCAGGACGCCGTTGGCGCGTTTGCCCTCTGGAGCCACGAGGAAACCGGCAACGCGGTGACCTTTGCCCGCGATCGGCGGGTGGCGGCCTGATGCCGTGCCGTCGGTGTTCCGTGGCGGGAGTTGCAACAGCATGGTGGGGTGCGAGGATTGCGCGATCGCGATCGCTGGTCCCAGGCGTGGGGTCATCACATGAGCACCTCTCTGGTGGCGCCGCCATTGCGACTGGCACGTCGCGCGATGTCCGCCATGTCCATTGCCAGCGACGGGTTCACGGCATTCGATCGGGTTTCCGCGCCGGGACCGGCGCAATCGGACCGGCAGAGGGACGGGCGCCTTCGTGAACTGTATCTGCCGCCCACTTTCCTGGGCGAACAGGGTCGCGACTATTATTCGGCCATGTCGAGTCCACTGAGCGCCGCCGATGAGTCGTCACGGTCGGGTGACCATGTCGCCTTCGGCACGGTCTCGAACCGGGAGGCCGCTCAAGCGCTGTGGCGCCGCGGGCGCGAACTTCTGGAGGTCCAGCCGCCTCGGCGACCACCCGGCTTCCTAGCTTCGCCGAAGTCGTTCGAGTCGCGGTTGCACTGGCATTACCATTTCATCCAGACATTCGAATCCGAACCGGCGAGCGGGTCGCGGAATAGGCATCTGCCACCCGCAGGTACCGATGCAGTCAGGCGCCACGGGCATCAATACGATCCGCATCTACCACAACCTGGCCGAGCAGGCGCGAGACCGGGATCCGCATGGGATGTTCGTCCGCCAATGGCTACCGCGCTCCACTGGGTGCCCGATGAGTGGTTGTTCGAGCCAAACGATGCTCGTCCTGGTATCGGTACCAAGCGCCTTTCGGATCGGACACGACTATCCTCCGCTGGAGGTCGACCGTCTTCAGGCAGCGCTGGAGATCATCTGGGGAATCAAGGCTCGCACCCAGAGCCAGCCGGAAGCAAACCGAACCTACGAACGGCACGACGGCCCGATTCCGGCTCGCGGCCAGCTCGTTGCGCCCGGGGGGCGATGCCAGGCGCCGCGCTTCGGTGGGCTACCCTGGGGTGGTGACACTGATTTGTAGGTAAAGCGTCTCCCGCCTTCCGGAACGGAAGGCGGGAGACTTCAGGAGGGAGCCTTGCGGTGACCTACTTTCGCAC
>JANMWG010000527.1:0-9239 GCA_031393885.1 Betaproteobacteria bacterium
GCTCGGCATCGCCCGCACGTTCCAGAAGCCGCGCCTGCTCGGCAGCCAGACGGTGCTCGAGAACGCCATGCTCGGCGGCTGGCGCGACCGTCGTGCAGGGCTCCTGGCCACGGCGCTGAGCCTGCCCCGCGTGCGGCGCGAGCAGCGCATGCTGCGCGACCGCGCGGCGGGACTGCTCGCGGGCCTGGGGCTCGGCCATGCGCTCGATCGCCGCGCCAACCTGCTCGAACATGCCGAACAGCGCTTTCTCGAAATCGCCCGCGCGCTCGCATTGCGACCGCGCTTCATCCTGCTCGACGAGCCGGCCGGTGGCCTGACCGGTGCCGAGATCGAGCGGCTGGGCGCGGTGATTCGCACCTTGCGCGACGGCGGCATCGGCGTGCTACTGGTGGAGCATCACACCGAGTTCGTGTTCGGCATCTCCGACCGGGTCACCACGTTGAATCTCGGACGGCTGCTGCGGCATGGCACGCCGCAGGAAGTGCGCAACGATCCGGAAGTCATCCGGGTGTATCTCGGAGCATGACCTTGGCCGAACGCTCGTCGCAACCGTTGCTCGAGATCCGCGACCTGCACGTGGCCTACGGCAAGGCCGAGGTCGTGCATGGCGTGTCGTTCGACGTACGCCAGGGCGAGTTCGTGGTGCTGCTCGGCCGCAACGGCGCGGGCAAGAGCACTATCCTGCATGCGCTGTCCGGCCTGATTCCGAAACGCGGCGGCACCGTGAAGTTCGCTGGTATCGATCTCTCGGCCGGCAGCGCGCGGACGATGGTCCAGGCCGGTGTGGTGCAGGTGCTGGAAGGCCATCGCGTGTTCCACACGCTCACCGTCGAAGACAATCTGCTGATCGGCACCTATGTGCGCACACCGTCCGGTGATCGCTCGCTGCTCGATCGCATCTACGCGCTGTTTCCGGAGATCGCCGACAAGCGCCACCAGAGCGCGTCGCGCCTGTCGGGCGGGCAGCAGCAGATCCTGGCCGTCGCCCAGGGCGTCATCGGCGCGCCGAAGCTGCTGATCCTCGACGAACCGTCGGGCGGGCTTGCGCCGATCGTCATCGATCGCATCCTCGATGTCGCCGCCGACCTGTGCCGCGACGGCATGTCGATCCTGCTGGTGGAACAGATCGTCGAGAAGGCGCTGCGACATGCGCACTACTGCTACCTGGTCGAAACCGGGCGCATCGTCGGTGGTGGCCCGGCTGTCGAGATGCTGGGCAGCGACGCGCTGCAGGCGGCCTATCTGGGAAAGGTCGTAGGCGTCTGAGGCAACGATCATCCCCAGGCTGCGCTGCGCCTTCCCCGGAAGAGGCGGCCCTCACCCCCGGTCCCTCTGCCGGGGGATGTGTCCTGTTCCCTTCTCCCTCTGGGAGAAGGGCTGGGGATGAGGGAAACCTGAGCGTTGATTGCGAGGTTGCGTTGTTGTGGGACAGAAAAGCGGAAGGACCCGCATGGCGGGCCCTTCCGACAAGGGAGTCAGTGTCGGGTCAGCGGACCCAGGTGGCGTAGCCGGTCGCCGTGCCGTCCGCCCAGTTGATCTGGGTGGTCCCGAGGAAGGGATACTTCCCGGTCCAGTCCTTGTACTTGCCGGTGCCGCCGTTGTATTCGATGGTGCCGGCGTTTCTCGAGCCCGGCGCCGGGTTGCCCGAGGGGATTCGCCAGGTGAAATACAACCGGTCGCCATCGAAGTCGGTGCTGATGCAATAGCCCCCGGCGTTGGTGCGCTTGTTGGCGAAATCGAGGTCGTTGAATCCGGGGCACTTGAAGCCGCTCTTGTGCAGCGGGCTACCTTCGCCCTTCTCGTTGAAGAACGTACCGCTGAATTCGCCGACCCAGTAGTAGTGGCCCTTGTCGATCTCGTACGCCTTGCCCACGCCGAACCAGCCGAACTCGCCCACCAACTTGTCCTGTGCAAGCGCGGGTGCTGCAACGAGAAGACACGTCGCAGCCGCGAAGCTCGTCAGGAAAAGCCTTGCGCAGATGCCGCCGGTTGTCGCCTTGATGTCGTTCATGCCGATGTTCTCCTTTGTTGTTGTGGTCGGGGGCGCCCGGCCGTCAGGTGTGCTCCTGATGCGTTGGACGTTTCGAACGGCAACCAGGGTCGAGAGGATTCGGTTGCACGGAAGGAGTCTGGTATGCCGGCGTGATGGTGCCGTCCGGTGGAACGTGAAAGAATCGTGAAAGTGCATCGCCAGGGGGGACAGGCTGGTGCAGGGTGCCCAGCCCGTCGCGCGCGGCACCGCACAAGAATGCGCCGAGGAAATCGGCAAGCCGCAATCTCACGTCCAGAACACGGTCGACCAGGATGGCAAGCATCCGGCTCCAACTGTTGGGGGGATTCTCAGTCGGATCGATCGACGGGGAGCCACTCGGCCCGCTTCCCAGGAAAGCGCGCGCGCTCATCGCCTACCTGTCGCTTGCCGATCCTCCGGTCCAGGCAAGGCACCGATTGGCCGGCATCTTCTGGCCGGACTATGGCGAGGTCCAGGCACGCGGGAGCCTGCGGCAGGCACTGACCGCCGTTCGCAAGCAGGTCGGCAACGTTCTGCTGTCCGACCAGGAGACTGTCGGATTTGTCACCGGTGCGGTACACGTCGATGTTGCCGAGTTCGAGGTACTCGCGCTAAGTCCGGTGGTCGACGACCAGCAGCGGGCCATCGATCTCTACCGGGGCGACTTCCTGGATGGCTTCCAATCGGACACCTCAGCGTTCGACCAGTGGCTCTCGATCGAGCGCGAACGGTTGCGCCAGCGCGCCATCGACCTTGCGACGCGAGCGCTCGACCGACAGGAATCGAACGGCCAGATCGACTCGGCGGTTGTGATGGCGACTCGCCTCGTCGCTCTCGACCCCTTGCGCGAAGACGCCCATCGGGCGCTCATGCGTCTGCACGTTCGCCAGGGCCGTCATGCGCTGGCGATGAAGCAGTACCGGATCTGCCGCCAAACGCTCCAGCGAGAACTGGGGGTGGCCCCGGACCCGGCGACAGAACAGCTATACCGGCAGACTGCGCAGAGCCGGCGAACGCTGGTGGAGGATCCGGTGGCGCCCCTTTCACACCAGCCTGCCGAAGCGGCGGAACCGGTTGGCGGAGACTCGAACGCCGCATCGCCCTTCACGGGCGAGCGCCGGCAACTGACCGTGATGTCGTGCGAGATCGCGGGATTCAATGATCTGGCAACACGCCTCGATCCCGAGGATCTGTGGGAAATCGTGCAGGCGTACGACGCCGCTTGCACGGCGTGCATCTCGCGCTACGAGGGCACGGTGCACCAGCGCCGCGGCGACGGCACGATCGCCTTCTTCGGGTTTCCCGTCGCACACGAGGACGAGAGTCAACGTGCCATCCATGCCGGCTTGGCGATCCTCGATGCGCTGAGCAAGCTGGAGAACCCAGCTACCGGGCAACTGACGGTGCGGATTGGTATTGCCGCCGGGCTGGTCGTTGTGTCCTCGGTCGACAAGGGGGCGATCGGCACTGCGGTCAATGTCGCCGACCGATTGCAGGGTATTGCCGGACCCGGTGCCATCGTGATTGGCGAAGAGGTGCGGCGTCTGGCCGGCGGAGCGTTCGATTATCAGGATCTGGGAGAGCAGCGGTTGCGCGGCATCGACGCTCCCGTGCGCGCCTATGAGGTTCGCGGGGCTAGTCGCGCCCTCAGCCGATTCGAGGCGGCCACGATGGGCCGATTGACGCCGCTCGTTGGCCGCGAGCAGGAGCTCGGACTGCTGCTCGATCGGTGGGCGCTGGCGCAGGACGGTGAAGGTCAGGTGGTGCTCCTGTCGGGGGAACCCGGCATTGGAAAAAGCCGCATCCTGAGCGCGCTGCCCGAACGGCTGGAAGCGCAGGGCGCGCAGGCATTGCGATTCCAGTGTTCGCCCTACCACGTGAACAGCGCCTTCTGGCCCAGTATCGACAACTTCGAACGGGTGCTGAAGTTTGCTCGAGTCGACACGGTCGAATCGAAACTCGATAAGCTCGAAGCGCTGATGGTCGCGCACTATGGCCGGCCGATCAGCGACGTTCGCTATGTCGCCTCGATGCTGTCGATTCCCTGTGCCGCTCGCTACGGGGACACCTCAATGACCCCGCAGAAGCACAAGGACGAGACCCTGCGCGCCCTGGTTGATCTGACGGAAGCAGCCGCCCGCAGGCAACCGAGCGTGATGTTGTTCGAGGACCTGCAATGGGCCGATCCGACCACGCTCGAAGTGCTCGACCTGCTGGTCGATCGCGTGCGAGCGGTACCTCTACTGGTCGTTCTCACCCATCGGCCCGAGTTTCTTTCTCGCTGGGGGGCACACGGCCATGTCACCAACCTGAATCTGTCCAAGCTCACCCGTGCGCAAAGCCGGGCGATGGTTTCCGGCGTGGTGAGCGGCAGGACATTGCCTCCGGACCTGCTCGAACAGATCCTGAGCAAGACCGACGGGGTGCCGCTTTTCCTGGAGGAGCTGACCAAATCCATCCTCGAATCGAGCACGCTGAAGCATGTCGGTGATCGTTACGAATACGTCGGTGCCATGCACGATGTAAGCATCCCGCCCACGCTGCGAGACTCTTTGATGGCGCGCCTCGATCGGGTCGCGGCGGTCAAGGAGATCGCACAAATCGGTGCCGCCATCGGGCGCGAGTTCCGCTACGAGCTGATCGCCGACGTCGTCTCGATGACGCAAGCGCCGCTCGATGCGGTATTGGCTCAGCTCACTGATGCAGGACTGGCATTCCGCAGAGGGACGCCGCCGAATGCGACCTACACTTTCAAGCACGCGCTGGTGCAGGACGTGGCCTATGACTCGTTGCTCAAGAGCCGCCGCCAGGAACTGCACAGGAAGATCGCGCGGGTGATCGAGGAGCGTTTTCCCGGCATCAGGGACACTGAACCGGAACTGCTCGCGCATCACCTCACCGTTGCGGGCATGGACGAGGCTGCGATCCGCTGTTGGCACAAGGCCGCCACCAATGCGATGGAGCGCGTCGCGCTCGTGGACGCCATGGCGCATTGCGCCAGCGGGCTTGCCCTGTTGGCTGCCGTGTCAGACCCGCGGGATCGCGCCCGTCAGGAACTCGCATTGCAATTGGTGCTGGGGCAGGCGGCAGCGCTTACGAAGGGCTGGGCAGCACCGGAGCCGGCGCAGGCGTTTTCCCGCGCTCGCAAGCTGTGCGAAGCCGTCGGCGATGCGCCGGAATTCTTCCCGGCCTTGTGGGGTGTTTGGGCTTTTCTGGACGTCACCGGCCGAATGGCGGAAGCGCAGGCGGTGGCGCTCGAGTTTCTGGAGCACGCGCAGCGCATGGGTGACGGCGCGGCCGCCTGCGAAGGGCATCGCATCGTCGGCGAGATGGCATATCGACTGGGAGATCTGGCTCGTGCGCGCAGCCACCTCGAACAAGGCGTACGCATCTACGATGCCGAGGCTCATCGCGGCAACATCCGGCTCTACGGGCAGGACTCCGGCCTGACGAACCTCGTGTACCTCGGCTGGGTCCTGTGGCTGCTGGGCTTTTCTGACCAGGCCCGAAAAGCCCAGCAGCAGGCGATCGCCATGGCGGAAGGGGGTGGTCAGCCGTTCGGCGTGGCATGGGCGCACCTCTTTGACGCGTTTCTTCAGTCCAACCTTCGCGACTGGACGCTTGCGGGTGAAGCCGCCGAGAAGGTCACGGCGGTGTGCAGCGAGCATGGGTATGGATTCTGGCTTGCCTTCGGTCGCTGCTATCTGGGTTTGGCCCGGATGCATGGCGATGCTGCGACGCACGCGGGCGAATCGACCCTTCGGCAGATCGACGTCTTGCGTTCTGTTGGTGCGGAGGTTTCGCTTACCGCCATCCATGCCTTGGTGGCGGATGGCTATCTGGCGCTCGGATGCGTGGACGACGGCCTTGACCAGGTTGCCACGGGGCTGGCCCTGGTCGAGAAGACGGCGGAGCGCTTCGCAGAATCCGAATTGCACCACCTGCAAGGTGAACTGCTGCTGAGGCGCGGTTCGCCTTTCCACTCGCAGGTAGAAGCATGCTTTGTCAGGTCGCTCGAGGTTGCGCGACGCCATCAGGCCAGGTCGATCGAACTGCGCGCCTCGACCAGCCTTGCGCGACTCTGGCAGGCTCAAGGGAAACGCGAGGAAGCGCACGACTTGCTTGTAGGTGTTTACGACTGGTTCACGGAAGGCTTCGATACCAGGGACTTGATGGACGCCAAGGCGCTATTGGACGAACTGGCCTGAACCAAGGCGCGGTGGCTATGCGACGACACGAAGGGCCCGCAACCCGGGCCCTTCGGTAACGCGCTTCAGCGGCTGCTCAGCGATTCCAGGTTGCGTAGCCGCTCGCGGTGCCATCCGCCCAGTTGATCTGGGTCACGCCCGTGAACTTGTTCGTGCCGCGCCAGTTCTGGTACTTGCCGGTGCCGCCCGTGTACTCGAAGGTCCCAGGACCGGTCTTGCCGTCGCCCGCGTTCCGCCAACTCAGGTACAGCTGGTCGCCGTCGGTATCCGCGACGATGCAGTAGCCCCCACCGGTCGACCGCTTGTTGGCGAAGTCGAGATCATTGAAGGCGGGGCACTTGACGCCAGCGTTGTGCAGCGGGCTCCCCGCGCCCTTGTCGTTGAAGAAGGTGCCGCTGAATTCGCCCACCCAGTAGTAGTGCCCCTTGTCGATTTCGTAGGCCTTGCCGACGCCGAACCAGCCGAAGGTGCCGACGACTTTCTCCTCTGCTTGCGCCGGCGCCGTCGCAACGACGATCGCCGTTGCGGCTACGCCGGCCAGAGCAATTTTCTTCCACATGCTTCCCGCTTTTGTCGTGTTATTTGTCATGCCGATTCTCCTCAGGTCTCGTGATCGGGCAGCGCGCCACCCGGCGCACGCTCCGTGCAAGCGGTCCGTTTCGAACGGCAACTCGCCGGCTCGATTGTAGCCGTCTCGGCCTTACCGATGGATTACCGATTGAAAGCGTCACCCGCTAAAAATACCGAAGGCATGCGCAAGCAGGAGGGGGCCGCAGCGCTGGAGCGAGGACCGTTCCCCACAAAGCCGATACGACCCTACTGAATACGTGACGGCTTGGCCAGGCTTTGGAGCTTGGTCAGGGTCATGGCTTTGACGAGCGAACCTAGAATCTGGCGCTCGACATCAGCGCGCTCCGGATCTCGCCGGTCGTCGACGATCACACGGATATCGTGTCCGGCCAGATAGGGCGAATTCTTCACGTCGCCAGCCTTGCGCATGGTGGCGCCGGTGGCCGTGTGATTGGGTGGAATGACATCGATGTATTCGCCATCCAGGAGGAAGGCAAACGTGTGCTCTCTCTTCGACTGGCCCTTGATCTTCGGGCGCCGTTGCAGAGCGACGCCAGGTTTCCACTCGCGAAGCAGAATCTCGGTTTCGTCCGCGAGATTCCGGGTCTGTTCGTCCAGACCAAGCTGCTCGCGTTCCCAGTCGGCGACGGACAGCATGGCGCTGATGGCCGTCGCGAGCATATGTGCGCCTTGGTCGGCCGGCACAAGTGCCCGCACGTCACCCTTTGCGGTGAGGGTCAAGCCAAACCGGTCGACTCGCTCGCGCAAGCTGGCCAAGCGCCGACTCGTCTGAATGCCGACTGTCTCGAGATGGGCCAGCATTTCCCCGTTGTCGGACAGCAGAATGCGATCTCCCTCTTCCATCGCATACAGCACGATGGCGGTGCCATCGGCGTAGCAGAAAGGAGTGCCGATTTCGATGCCGCGCTCGTTGTGCAGGCCCTGAATCGGCACGCAGTCGAACGCAGTAGCAGTATCTAGCCAATCGCGGTTCATAGCGGTGAGTTCAGGGTGCCGGAGAAGGCCAGGTTGATCCGTTGGCAATAGAACGCAAATGCTACATCCATCCGGCCGCAGACGATACCGGGGGTGGTTACGGACTGCACCTGGTCGCCGATGTGTTCGTGCGGGCCGTATAGCGCCCCGCCCGGACTGTTGTGCGATCGCTTGTCAGCAGGCGAAACGTTCAACTGATAGACACGGCGCCGGACGCCGTTTTCCAGAAGGAACAATCCAAGTTCGTATAGGCAGCGGTCGACGACGATCGGCCGTTTTACGACAAGCTGCAGCGTCATTCCGGGCAGAATAGCTCCGGTGTCGTCCTCGGGCTGAGTGGTAGCAAGCAACAGCCCGACATGGTTTTCGCGCTCCGACCACACGAGCGCATTCCCACACATCTTGGGTGTAGCCATCACCAGACGGGCCTGAGCATGCTCAACGTCGGACATCGGCATATGTTACCGGCTACCGGGCGACGATGGCTGACACGGAACGACCACTGCAACGGCGCTTGTTCGGACCCCATAATGGGGGTCAACCCATGAAGACTGACTGACGGATACGCATGGATTGGACGCCCGAAGCGGTTGCTGTTCGAGCGCGAGGCGCGGAATCGGAGTCTGGGTCGCGCGGGCGAAGCGTTCGTCGTGCAGTACGAGCGCTGGCGTCGGATTCAACGCGGTCACGAACGGTTGGCGGATCGCATCGAACACACGGCAAAAATCCGCGGAGATGGTGCTGGTTACGACGTTCTCTCATTCGAGGAGGATGGCCGACCGGATCGCCACTGCCGGCTCGATCCGACCACATATAGGGCGTCCTTTTCGTAGGCCAGCGGCACCGACTGGCGCTCTCAACATATCAGAGGAGGCAAAACCATGAAGGTCACCAGCATCGAGACGCTGTCCTGCGACGCGGGCTGGCGCAACTACCACTTCGTCAAGCTCACCACCGATACCGGCATCGTCGGCTGGAGCGAGTTCGACGAGGGCTTCGGCGCGCCCGGGGTGGGCGCTGTGATCGAGCGCCTCGCCCAGCGCGTCGTGGGGCAGTCAGTCAACGCCCATGAGCGCCTGTACACCGAGCTGTATTGCGCCACGCGACCCGCGGCGGGCGGCATCGTCGCACTGGCCATGGGTGCCATCGAGAATGCGCTGCTCGATGCCAAGGCCAAAGGTCTGGGCGTGCCGGTCTACGAACTGCTCGGCGGCAAGGTGCGCGACCGCATCCGCGTCTATTGGTCGCATTGCGCGACGTGGCGCATCAACCATCCAACCCACTACACGCCTGCGATCACCGACATCGGCGGGGTGAAGGCGCTCGGGCAGGAAGTACGCGAGAAAGGTTTCGGTGCGCTCAAGACCAACATCTTCACCTACGATGCCGATGGTCGGAACGCATCGGGCTGGCGGCCCGGGTTCGGCGTGCCGTTCGAGCCGGGCGTCAATGTC
>JANMWG010000528.1:0-2962 GCA_031393885.1 Betaproteobacteria bacterium
GCAGCCTGTCGGACTCAGGATGATTCGGCTGCAACGGCGGGAGAGCGGTCCATATCTCGCCGATTTCTCCTGGCATATTCCCGATATGCGCGTCGAAATCGACAAAATCTGGCCTCGCTCTCCCCCCGTTTCGCTATCGAACCCCTAAGCCCGACAGGCTGCTAGGCCGAAGCTGCGGATGCGGACCGGGTCGAGGCGCGGCGGGTGCCGGGCGACCCCGGAAGCGCGGCTCTAACTGCGCGAAATCGAGGCCGACATCCTGCCAGGTGCCGTCGGCCGTGATGAACCCGGCCTGATACTGGATGCCGTCGAAGATCGCGTCGGTGCGGAGATTGACGCGATAGCGCTTGCCGTCGCCGCGGACCCGCAGCACGATGCCGGTGGCGCCCGCGAGATGTGTTGTTGCGGCGCGGTACGAATCGAAGCGAACCCACCGTTGTTGTCGAGCGACACCTCGCCCACGAAGACGAGGGGAGAATCGCCGGTTGGAACGGCGCGGCTTGCCGACCGGCCACCCATCACGCCGTCGTCGACCGGTGTCCAGGGCGCCGTGGCGGCGATCAAAGTGAACGCTATGGTCATGAGCGCGATCATTGAACGCGCAGATCACTCATCGTGCAAGGAGAATGCATCATGTCATCGACAGAATCCGCCGCATCGTCGGCAACCGAATTCGCCACGTTGGCTGGCGGTTGTTTCTGGTGCCTCGAGGCGGTGTTTCTCGGTATGCGGGGTGTGGTTTCGGTCGCATCCGGTTACATGGGCGGCCACACGGCGCACCCGACCTATCGCGATGTTTGCAACGGCAACACCGGGCATGCGGAGGTCGTACGCGTCGAATTCGACCCATCGGTTGTCACCTGTCGTGACCTGCTCGACGTGTTCTTCACGATCCACGATCCGACCACGCTCAACCGCCAGGGCAACGATACCGGTACCCAGTACCGGTCCGCGATCTTCCATCATTCGGAGCGACAGCGGGAGGACGCGATCGCGGCGATGACCACCGTCGGCGCCGAAAAATGGTGGCCCGCGCCGCTGGTCACCGAACTCGCGCCGGCGTCGGTCTTTCATGCGGCCGAGGCGTACCACCAGGACTACTTCGAGCGCAACCCGGACCAGCCGTATTGCCAGTTCGTGGTGGCGCCCAAGGTCGCGAAATTCCGCAAACGATTCTTCGATCGGCTGAAGAAATCGGCCTGATGGCAACCCCCGGCGTTCGCCGGCTGGTCGATGGTGCGCCGCGACTTTCGCCGAACCTCGCGGCCAACCGGTCGCCGGGGGCGGCAAAAGGCCCGCTACCAGAGTGAAAAACGTCTGCAAGGCACTTGTCATATGTGGATGAATTGTGCATCCTCCGTCGCGCTTCACTGCTAGATTGCATGTCCAAAGACAACAGCGCCTGATCACTGCATAACCCGACTGGAGGCATCAATGGCCGTAGCCAAGAAACCCGCCGCGAAGAAACCCGCCGCCAAGCCCGCCGCGAAAAAAGCGGCTCCCGCCAAGAAGCCGGCGGTGAAAACGGCGGCTCCTGCCAAGAAGGCCGCGGCACCCGCCGTCAAGAAGGCAGCTTCGGCCGACAACAAGCCCGCTGCGAAGCGCACGCCGAACGCGGCATTCATGAAGCCGATGACCCCGAGCCCGACGCTGGCGGCGGTGGTCGGTGACAAGGGTCTGCCGCGTACCGAAGTCACCAAGAAAATCTGGGAATACATCAAGAAGCACGAACTTCAAGATGCCAAGAACAAGCGCATGATCAACGCCGACGACAAGCTCAAGCTGATCTTCGGCGGCAAGAAGCAGGTGTCGATGTTCGAGATGACCAAGCTGATCAGCGACCATCTGAGCTGATCGTCGGGCACTGCTCGATGTGAAAAAGGGCGACCCGCGGCCGCCCTTTTTTTTGGATTGCCGGAACGCCCCGGTTGGTACGGCCCGCCGTGGAAACGACCAGGCGTGGTTCGACGTGACGCGCTCGATCTCGTTTTTCGACCCCGGAAACTCACGGCTCTTTCGTGCAGGCTCGCGGATCTGGAGATCCAGGATGCGCCGGCGGCCACAGGTCGCGGCGCGGTCGGCCGGTTCGACGATCAACGCCATCGGATTCGCCTCGTTCCTCGTACATGAGGCGCAACTTGCCCGGCTTTGCGGGCTCGCGCGAGTCCCGCGGATACAGGAACACGCCGCCACGGGTGAGGATCAGGTGCACGTCCGCCACCATCGACGCCACCCAGCGCATGTTGAAGTCTTGGCCGCGCACACCGGTGCCGCCGGCGAGCAGTTCGTCGATGTGGCGGCTGACCGGCGCTTCCCAGTGCTGCGCGTTCGACAGGTTGATCGAGTACTCGCGCGTATCCGCCGGCATCGTCAGGTTCTCCTGCGTCAGCACGAAACTGCCCAGTTCCCGGTCAAGGGTGAAGCAGTTGACTCCATCGTCCAGCGTCAGGACCAGCAGCGTATTGGGTCGGTAGACGGCGCAAACCTGCCGCGCCCCGGGTTGCAGGAAATCGGGCTCTTCCGGCTGTCCGACGCTTTCGGCGCATCGCAGCACCGAGAAGATGGTTCACACGGCGATGTTGGCGTCGATGTTCGACGAGTCATCCAGTGGATCGAACAGCAACAGATACTCACCTTTCGGGTAGCGGTGCGGAATCGCGTACGGGCGCTCCATTGCTTCCGACGCCATCGCGGCGAGTGCCCGCCCCATTCGTTGGCTTCGAGCAGGATCTCGTTGGAGATGGACGCCCAGTTTCCTCTGGACCTCGCCCTGCACGTTCTCGCTCCTGGCGCTGCCGAGAATTCCCGCCAGGCCACCCTGGCAGCCTGTCGGACTCAGGATGATTCGGCTGCAACGGCGGGAGAGCGGTCCATATCTCGCCGATTTCTCCTGGCATATTCCCGATATGCGCGTCGAAATCGACAAAATCCGGCCTCGCTCTCCCACCGTTTCGCTATCGAA
>JANMWG010000079.1:0-3885 GCA_031393885.1 Betaproteobacteria bacterium
GTGGAGGCGTTCTTCGCCGACATGACGCCGCCTGACACGCCGACGCAGGGGCGTGAATTCGAAAGCAATCCGCGGCGTGCGGTGCCAGCCGACAGCGCCTAGATTGACGACGGTAGCGTTATCCCGAAACCCGTCGGAGGACTTCACATGAACACAGCACAACGTCAGGCCCCGCTCGCCGCCGCAACGGTGAGCGATCCGCGATGGACAGCGGTCGTCGCGCGCGATGCCGCCGCGGACGGCACCTTCTTCTATTCGGTGAAGACCACGGGCGTGTACTGCCGTCCGTCATGCGCCGCGCGGCTCGCACGACCCGAGAATGTGAGCTTCCATCCAACCCGTGCCGACGCCGAACGCGCCGGCTTCCGCCCCTGCAAGCGCTGCAAGCCCGACCAGCCGCCGCTTGCCGAGCAGCACGCGGCAACGGTGGCCGATGTCTGCCGGCTGATCGAATCGGCCGACCCGGTGCCGAGTCTCGAACAGCTCGCGCGACACGGGGGCATGAGCACCTGGCACTTTCTGCGAGTGTTCAAGGCCGTTGCCGGCGTGACACCGCGGGCCTATGCAGCAGCGCATCGCGCCCGGCGTCTCCGCGATCAACTCGACCAGGGCGGCACCGTGACCAACGCGATCTACGACGCCGGCTACCACTCCAGCAGCCGCTTCTATGCGCAGGCCGATGCGGTCCTGGGCATGACCCCATCGCGCTATCGGGCAGGCGGGGCCGACACCACGATCCGCTTCGCCATCGGCGAGTGTTCGCTCGGCGCGATCTTGGTGGCGGCCAGTGCGCGCGGAGTGTGCGCGATCCTGCTGGGCGATGATCCGGACGCGCTGGCGCGCGATCTTCAGGACCGGTTTCCGCGAGCAGAGATCATCGGTGCCGACGCCGGCTTCGAGCAGACCGTGGCGCGCGTCGTGGCGTCGGTCGAGGCGCCGGGGTTGGGTCTCGATCTGCCGCTCGATGTGCGCGGCACGGCTTTCCAGCAGCGGGTATGGCAGGCGCTGCGCGACATTCCGGCCGGCGAGACGGCGAGCTACGCGCAGGTTGCCGGGCGCATCGGCATGCCGAAAGCGGCGCGGGCCGTGGCCCAGGCCTGCGCGGCGAATGCGCTTGCCGTGGCGATCCCTTGCCATCGGGTGGTTCGCAATGACGGCAATCTGTCCGGCTATCGCTGGGGCGTCGAACGCAAGCGCGCCCTGCTGGATCGGGAAGCGAAACAGTGAAGTCCGACGATGCCGATGCTTTGCTGGCGGAGCGAAGGGATCGCCGATCTCCGCGCGAGCGAAGCCCCGTGTCGCCGTGCTCCCCCTCTCCCCCGGGAGAGGGCCGGGGTGAGGGAGCGGGTTACCGATTTCCGCGTGAGCGCAGCCCCGCGTCGCCTTATTCCCCCTCTCCCCCGGGAGTGGGCCGTGGTGAGGGAGTGGGTTACGGATTTCCGGAAGACTTGACCCCTTGATGCGACATCTCGTTTGGCAGGCCATCGGCGATGAGCTGAGCGCGCGCGGCTGCGCGCTGATCGAACGTCTGCTCGCGCCTGCCGACTGCCGCGCCTTGGCCGATCTCTACGCCGATGATCGACATTTCCGCAGCCGGGTGGTGATGGAGCGCCATGGCTTCGGGCGCGGCGAGTACCGCTACTTCGCGTATCCGCTACCGGCGATGGTGGCCGAGTTGCGGGCTGCCTTCTACCCGCAGCTCGCGCCGATCGCCAACCGTTGGCACGAGGCGATGGGCATCGACGTCCGTTTCCCGGATGCACATGCGGATTTCCTCGCCCGCTGCCATGCGGCAGGGCAGGTGCGGCCGACACCGCTATTGCTCCAGTACGGAGCGGACGACTACAACTGCCTGCACCAGGATCTGTATGGCGAGCACGTGTTTCCGCTACAGGTCGCGATCCTGTTGTCGGCACCCGGTGCGGATTTCACCGGCGGCGAGTTCGTGCTGACCGAGCAGCGCCCGCGCATGCAGTCGCGGGTCGAGGTGGTGCCATTGCAGCAAGGCGATGCCGTGATCTTCGCGGTGCATCACCGCCCGGTGCAAGGCACGCGCGGTGCCTATCGCGTCAACCTGCGGCATGGCGTGAGCCGGGTCCGCTCCGGCCGGCGGCACACGCTGGGGGTGATATTTCATGATGCAGCGTAGGGGCCTGACGAACGCCACAAACAGCGGGACATCGCTCGTCGGCGAGACCGGGGTGGCATGGGGCAACGGCCCTTACGTTGACACACATATGTTCAAATTGGCATAATACTTTCGATGTCGACGCAGCAGCCTCGCAAACCCATCAAGTGGGTCGGCTCCGCCAAGCGCGATCTGGATGCTATGCCCGAGGAGGTCAAAGACGTGTTCGGGCACGCCATCGATCTGGCACAGGCCGGCGGCAAGCACCAGGACGCCAAGGTGTTGAGCGGCTTTGGATCAGCCGGCGTGCTGGAGGTTGTCGAGGACGATCGTGGCGACACCTACCGCGCCGTCTACACCGTCAAGTTTTCGGGCTTTGTCTATGTCCTGCACTGCTTCCAGAAGAAGTCCAAGAGCGGCATCACGACGCCGAAAGAGGATATGGACCTGATCCACGCCAGACTCAAGGCCGCGAAGCTGGACTTCGAGGCTTCGCAGACGAAACCAGGAGCCCGCCGATGAGCCGCAAGACCGAGATCGTGATCGAAGAAGGCAGCACCAACGTCTACACCGACCTGGGCTACGTCGACGCCCCCGAGATGCAACGCAAGTCGCAACTCGCCGCCGAGATTGCTCGCGCCATCAAGGCCCGCCGGCTGACCCAGCAAGGCGCGGCCGAGCTGCTTGGCATGGACCAGTCCAAGGTGTCACGCATCACCCGCGGCCAGTTTCGCGGCGTCAGCGAAGCCAAGCTGCTGGAACTGGTGACGAAGCTCGGCCACGATGTCGAGATCGTAGTTGGCCCGGTGCGCCGCCGCGCCGGCAAGATCGAGCTCAAGTTCGCCTGATTGCGTCGGCGAGCCGCTGCGGCGGTGTCGGTCAGCGCCTGAAACGCGCGCAACAGGACTACGAGAGCAAGGGGCCACTATGAGCACAAGGCAGGACATCGCGGTCACCCACGGCACGGCGAACGTATTCGCCGATCTCGGTTACCCGGACGCGACAGAGCGCCAGACCAAGACGCGGCTGGCTTTGGCCGTCAACACTCTGCTGAAAGGTCGCAAGCTCAAGCAGAGTGAGACCGCCAAACTGCTGCATATTCCGCAGCCGAAGGTCTCGGCCCTGAAGAACTATCGGCTCGATCAGTTCTCGGTCGAGCGGCTGCTGGGGTTTCTGACCGCCTTGAATCAGGATGTCGAAATCATGATCCGGCCGCGTCAGGCGACCGCGGGTGCGGAACAGATTTCCGTCTTTGCCGTGCAGTAAGCCCGGCGGGAACCAGCATGCAAAGTGAGTCCATGCCCGGGCTGGCTGCGACAACCTGGAATGGCCTATCGCCGTCGGCGATGACCGACGCGCAAATGGATCTCAAATTTGTCACGTCAGAGAGTTGGGCACGGTGGATCGACATGTCCTCAATGCGATCCGCGTGAAAACTTGATCCTGGCCCCTTTGGTACGTTCCTTTGATCCTTTGGGAAGCGCCCGTCGACCAGCAGACGCGGGCACTTCGCTGCTGCCTGTGTGCCTCCAACGAGGGAGGGCGCGTTCCGGTCGAACGCAATCAAAGGCCGGGTAAAGACCCCAGGGAGGTATGTCCAGAGACGCTCGCGTTCTGGCCAAGAACTGACCGTCTCTGGACATACCTCCCTGGGGTCTTTACCCGGCCTTTGATTGCGTTCGACCGGAACGTGCCCTCCCTCGTTGGAGGCACACAGGCAGCAGCGAAGTGCCCGCGTCTGCTGGTCGACGGGCGCT
>JANMWG010000111.1:0-5500 GCA_031393885.1 Betaproteobacteria bacterium
TCAAAGGACCAGGTCGAGGTCTGATCTCGTCGAACGCAATGCCAAGCGCGCTCGGCCCAGCGCTGTCGTCAACTCCGGCGTTACCACCGCGAAGCCATCGACATATTCAAACCGACCAATTTGCGACAACTTCAGCGCGCCGCCCACATGCAGATGCCTGCAACAACCACAAGACTGGCCCACAACAACGCAACCCAGCATTCAACGCTCAGATTTCCCTCATCCCCAGCCCTTCTCCCGGAGGGAGAAGGGAGCACGAGACAGCCCTCTCCCTTGGGAGCACGAGACAGCCCTCTCCCTTGGGAGCACGAGACATCCCTCTCCCTTGGGAGCACGAGACATCCCTCTCCCTCGGGAGTACGAGACATCCCTCTCCCTTGGGAGCACGAGACAGCCCTCTCCCTTGGGAGCACGAGACATCCCTCTCCCCTCGGGAGAGGGACCGAGGGTGAGGGAGGCTGAGGAATGTCGCTAATCAGGATCCGTTTTATTCTTCCGGCGGTGTCGATCCGGCCCGCTGTCGCGCATCTGCTCATCAGGCGCACACTTTCGCTGCGCCGCCAATCCAGAGGAACCAACATGCAATACATGCTCATGTTCTACGAGAACACCCAGGCTTTCGCCACCCGCAACGACCCGGTCCAGGCGCCGGCCTACTGGGGCGCGTGGATGTCATACGTCGGTGCCATCCAGGCGTCGGGCGTCGTGGTCAGCGGCGCTGGGCTGCAACCGCCCGCCACCGGAACCACGGTGCGCATGAAAGGCGAACAGCGCCTGGTGCAGGATGGCCCGTTCGCCGACACCAAGGAGCAGTTGGGCGGCTTCTTCGTCATCGAGGTGCCCGACCTGGACGCAGCGCTGACGTGGGCCGCGCGCAGTCCGGCCGCCCACAGCGGCGGCATCGAAGTGCGCCCGGTGCTGCCTCCGCCCCAATCCTGACCGATCGGCCGATGTCCGATGCGAGGCGCGCGGCCGAAAACGCCGCGCGCCATTCCTATGGCCGGCTGGTCGCATGGCTCGCGTGGCGCTGGCGCGACCTCGCGGCCGCGGAGGATGCGCTCGCCGACGCGTTGCTCGCCGCACTCGAAACCTGGCCCGTCAGCGGCGTCCCGGCGGCGCCCGATGCGTGGTTGCTCACCGTGGCGAAGCGTAACCTGCTGCAGCGCGCACGCCACGAACGCGTCCTGGCCGATCCCCGGTTCGCGATCCTGTTCGCCGAGCCGGTCGTGACCGACCAGACGATCGTGATCCCGGATACGCGCCTGCGGCTGCTGTTCGTCTGTGCGCATCCGGCGATCGACGAGCGCGCTCGCACCCCGCTGATGCTGCAGAGCGTGCTGGGACTCGACGCCGCGCGGATCGCCGAAGCGTTCCTCACCTCGCCCGCAGCGATGGCGCAACGCCTGGTGCGTGCCAAGAACAAGATTCGCGACAGCGGCATCGCCTTCGAGGAACCCGAGCGAGCGGAGTTGCCCGGCAGAGTGCGCTTTGTCCTCGAAGCGGTCTATGCAGCCTACGGCGCCGGCTGGGACGACCCTGGCCGGAACGATGCGGTGCGCGCGGGACTCGCGGACGAAGCGCTGTTTCTCGCCCGCCTGGTCGCTGAGCTGCTGCCCGACGAACCCGAGGCTGGGGGCCTGCTCGCACTGGTGCTCTATTGCGAGAGCCGCCGCGCGGCTCGGGTCGATGCCGATGGCGCATTCGTGCCGTTGTCGGAACAGGACACGGCGCGATGGGATGCCGCACTGCACGACGACGGCGAGAGCACCTTGCGGCGGGCAGCCGCCAAAGGACGGCCGGGACCATTCCAGATCGAGGCCGCGATCCAGTCCGCCCACATGCAGCGCCTGCGCGGCGGCGTCACTCCATGGCCCGCGATTGCCGGACTGTATGACGCCCTCGCCGCCACTGGTGCACGCGGCGTGCTGGTGAGCCGGGCCATGGCGCACGCCGAAGCGTTTGGCACCGAAGCGGGGGTGGCGGCGCTCGCCCGGGTGCCGGAAGACAGCGTGCGCAGCTATCAACCTTATTGGGTGGCCCGGGCCACGCTTCTCGCCCGGGCCGGCGATGCCGATGCCGCCGCGCGAGCCTACGGAATGGCGCTGGGCCTCTCCGAATCGCCGTCGCTGCGGGCGCATCTCGAGCGTTTGCAACAGCGTAAGAATCGGTAGAAAATCAGCAGCGGCGCCGAAGCACGAATGGCGTCGTTACCACTTCCGCTAACCGCTAGCTGCCGTCAGGCGAATTGCCGAAAGTGTGATCCGGGACGAGTCTTCCACTCCTGTCCCGCCCACGGCCTCGGTACCCCGGCATCCGAAGCCGGGTGCCACCCGCTACCCAACAGGAGAATGCCATGCACATCGGCCCGACGCTGTCACGGTTGTCTCGATTTATCCCGGTCACCATCGCAACCGTCGCCATCTTCCTGGCGATGGTGTCGGCAGCTCATGCTGCTGCCTTCGAACGGCGCGATGTCACCTTCGTCAGCCAGGGACTGAAGTGTGCCGCCTGGTACTACCTGCCCGGTGACCTCCTGCCCGGCGACAAGCGGCCCGCGATCGTCATGGCACACGGCTACAGCGCGGTCAAGGAATCCTGGCTCGACAACTACGCCGACAAGTTCGCCGCCGCCGGCTTCGTCGTGCTGGTGTTCGACTACCGCTTCCTCGGTGCCAGCGAAGGCGAACCCCGTCAGCAGATCTTCTGGCAGGATCAGATCAAGGACTATCGCAACGCCATCACCTGGGTGTCGATGCAGCCGCAAGTCGATCCGGCGCGCATCGGCGTGTGGGGCAGTTCCTACAGCGGCGGCCACGTCATGCATCTCGCGGCCTTCGACAAGCGTGTCAAGGCGGTCGTGGCGCAGGTGCCGGTGACCAACGTCTGGGAGGCCTACTTCGCCCGGTTGCCGCGCGAAGCGATCGAAGGCATCGCCGGCTGGCACGCGCTGGCCCGCGCCGAACGCATGACCAGCGGCAAGGTCCTGACCTTTCCGGTGGTGGGGCCCGAAGGCCAGCCCGCGGTGCTGCCGCAGCCAGAGTCGTACCGGTGGTTCATGGACATGGCGGACCGCGCACCGACCTGGAAGAACGAGGTCACGGTCGAATCGCTGGAAAACGGCATGGACTACGACCCCACCGCCTTCATCCACCTGATCGCGCCCACCCCGCTGCTGATGGTGATCGCGAGCGACGACATCGTGACTCCCACCGACGGCGAGCGGAAGGCATTCGAGCGGGCGCGCGAACCGAAGCAACTGGTGGTGGTGCCGGGTGGCCATTTCGAGGCCTATCACGGCCCCAAGCATCTGCAGTTCTTCGAGCCGCAACTGGCGTGGTTCCAGCGCTACCTGGCCGGCAAGCCCTGAGCCAAGCTCCCGAAACGCCCGGCACCGGGCAAGCCTTTGCGGCTATCGTCGGCGATCCGCGCGGCCTACGCCAAGTCGGCCGGGCAGGTGGTCGGCAACACGCCCGCCGAATTCGGCGCGTTCTTTCGCGCCGAACAGACCAAGTGGGCGGCGATCGTCAAGAGCACGGGTATCAAGGCCGAATGATCCACCGCATCGCCACTGGAGAGGAGCAGGGGCAACGCGCCTGAACTTCGCGCCTTGCCTTGAGGTAAGGTCCGACGATGAACCTTGTCGACTCGCTTGGCCTCGCTGCCGGAAGCCTCACCACCATCGCCTTCGTGCCGCAGGTACTCAAGATCTGGGTATCGAAGTCGGCCGAGGATGTGTCGGTCCTGATGTTCGCCGTGTTCAGCCTCGGCGTGGTGCTATGGCTGGCCTACGGCATCGCGCTGGGCGCGTGGCCGGTCATCATCGCCAACGTCGTCACGCTGGCGCTGTCGATCCTCGTCGTGGTGCTCAAGTTCCGCTACCGGGATCGGGATCGGGACCGCGGCGACGACGCGGAATAGCACAACCGATGCGCTTCCCTGACGCAGTCACCCTTCAGGGCGATGGCGAACCGGCCACGCGAGCGAAGGGCCCCCAAGAATCGAAGGGGCAGCGCCCACAGGGTCCCCCGAGGACGCTGCGCCCCCTTTGAGGGGGAAGGCGCAGCGCAACCTGGGGGTGGACGTCAACGGTCGCAGACGTCCGCGCCGTCGCGTGGAATGGGCTTGGCGGTGAGCATCTCGAACGGTGTGGTCACGATCGAACCGAAGAAATGCCCGATCGTGCTCATGATCGCCCCGCCCAGCGCGATCTTGGGCTCGGTGATGTGCCCGCCGACGTCGATAGGCGTGGCGAGGCTGAAGAATTGCGGCTTCTTCGCCTTCGGCTGCAGGTGAACGGCAATGGTCTCGTCGGCGAAGTCCACGCGGGCGGTGCCACCCACCCGCATGCGACTGGTGTCGATCAGCACCATGTTCTGGCGCAGCTTGCCGTCGATCAGATCGAAGCGCGCGACCGCACAGTTGACCTTCGACGCCGACGCATCGTCCACCGCCGGCATCAGCGCGACGAACAGGTTCACGGCCCACATGTCGAAAACGCCCGACTTGAGATTGATCGGCCATACCGCCACGTGGAGCTTGCCATTACCTTTCTGCATCACGGCTTCCAGCGGCGCGGTCGAGTCGAGATCGAGATTGAAGCTGAAGCGGCCCTGCATATCGGTGTCGGGCTTGAGGCGACGCGCCAGCACGCCGTAGTCGAACCGGTCGATACGCACCCGCGCCTTCACCTTGACGTTCACGTCGTCGGGCAGCGGCTCGTAGCCGAGGTCGACGCGCGCCGACCCGCCCGGCACGTTGACTTCCGCCGGCGAGAGTTCGAGACGGGCATCCTGCAACTGCGCGTGCAGCCTGCCGCTGCCCAACTGGTCCTTGCCCGACAGCACCTGCGCGACATCGACATCGAGGAAGGCATCCTGCGCGAGCAAGGTGGCACGCGACAACAGCCGCTGGCCCTTCCGCGCGGCGTCGCGTGCTTCCTTGCGCAACTCGTCGGTCGTGAGCTTGCGTCCGGGCGCAGCCGGTTTTTTTGCCGCCGGTGACCAGTCGCCGAGCTTGAAGTCGTCGAGCTGGATGTTGGGCGCGGTCAGGGTCACATCCACGCGCGGCCGGACGCCGGCAAAGGTCAGCGCGCCACGGCCGTTCAGCGTGCTCGCACCAACCTTCACCTGCAGATTCGGCACCTCGTAGCCACGCCCGGATGCCTTGAACTTGCCGCCGAACGACCACGGCCCCCAGGGCGGCAGATCGACGTGCGCCAACTGGTCGAGGTTATCGAGATTGTCGCCACTGACCAGCAGTTCCAGATCGCCCTTCTGCTCGCTGACCGGCAAGGTCACGCGGCCATTCAGCTCGAGCCGGGCACCTGCGGCCTCCGCCGTCAGATGCAGCGGTACTTGCTCGCCGGTACGGGCGAAGTCGGTCAGGCGCGCGCTGGCGAGCTTGATCGCGACCAGCGTCTCGTCGATGGTGCCGTCGACATCGAGCGTGACCGGCTTTCCCGCTGGCGCCGCAACGACGCTGCGCGTGAGCCCGACGGTGA
>JANMWG010000117.1:0-4852 GCA_031393885.1 Betaproteobacteria bacterium
CGGGTCGCGCACGTTGCCGGTGTAGACGTAGCGCAGGCCTTCCGCCAGCGCGATGTCGCGGGCGCGGGTCAGCGTTGCCGCCGGCGTGGCCGGCAGGTCGGTCATCTTGAAGTCCGGATGAAACGCGGTGAAATGCAGCGGCACATCCGGGCCGAGGTGCTCCGCGATCCAGATGCTCAGCGCGCGCAGTTCGTCATCGCCATCGTTCTTCGTCGGGATCAGCAAGGTGGTGATCTCGAACCACACGTCGGTCTCGTGCTTCAGGTACACGAGCGTGTCGAGCACCGGCTGCAGGTGCGAGCCGGTGAGCTTGACGTAGAACTCGTCGGTGAATGCTTTCAGGTCGACATTCGCGGCGTCCATCTTTTCGTAGAAGGCGCGGCGCGGCTCGGGATGCATGTAGCCGGCGGTGACGGCAACGGTCTGGAGGCCACGCTCGTGGCAGGCATCGGCCACGTCCATGGCGTACTCGGCGAAGATCACCGGGTCGTTGTAGGTGAAGGCGACGCTCTTCGAGCCGGTTTCGAGCGCGGCGTCGGCGATGCGGTCCGGGCTGGCGCGGTCCATCAGGCGGTCCATGTCGCGCGACTTGGAGATGTCCCAGTTCTGGCAGAACTTGCAGGCGAGGTTGCAGCCCGCGGTGCCGAACGAGAACACGGCGGTGCCGGGGTAAAAGTGGTTGAGCGGTTTCTTCTCGATCGGGTCGACGCAGAAGCCGGACGAGCGGCCATAGGTGGTGAGCACCATGCGGTCGTCCACGCGAGCGCGCACGAAGCACGCGCCGCGCTGGCCTTCGTGCAGGCGGCAATCGCGCGGGCACAGGTCGCACTGGATGCGGCCGTCGTCGAGTTTGTGCCACCAGCGCGCCGGGTAGGCCGCGCTGGCGTCTATGACGTCTCCGACCATTTCTCGACGGTGTAGCGGGAAAGTCTCATGTCGTCGGCCCAGAACGTCTCGGGCAGCCCGGCCTTCTGCTTCAGGTGCGAGATGAAGGCCGTGGGTGTCGGCAGCGATTCCCACACCTGCGGCAGGAAGGTGGCGCGGTGACCCGAATGTTCGAGAATCAGGCCGTCCACATGCGGGTGCAACTGGCGCAGGGCGTCGGCCTCGTCGGTGAAGCTCATCGGTTCCGGCACCGACAGCAAAGATACCTCGACCTCGATCTGGTCGAATTCGCGCAGCGACACCGGACTGAAGCGCGGGTCGAGAAAGGCGGCGGCGCGCGCGTTGTGCTTGACGTCGTCGAGCAGCGTGCGGTGCGCGCCGAGGCTGCCGATGCAGCCGCGCAGCCGGCCGTCCTGGTTGATGGTGACGAAGGTGGCACCGAGGTCGCTCAGGAACGCGGCGTCCTCTCGCGCCGTAAGACTCAGGCCGAGCTGGCGACCGATGGTGGCGCGGGCGATGGCGAGCAGCGTCGCGCCGCGATCGACAGCGGGCGACGGCCGGGACTCGGGGGCGTCCTCGAACAGGCCCACCGACGCATAGCCGACCACCCGGTTGCGATCGCCCGCGGTGTCGCCGGAATTGCAGGCGGCGAGCAGCTCGGGTGCAAGACCGCGCCGCCGGGCGACACGCAACAGGCCGTTCACCGGCGTCGCGCCGCAGGCATGCTCGTGGTCGATGACCGGGTCGAGCGCCAGCATGTCGCGCACCGTCTGGGCATCGCTGATGGTTGCCGTGCGGTACGGCAGGTAGTGCGACAGGTCGGAACTCACCACGATCAGCGTTTCCGGCCCACCCCAGAGAAGCTCGATCACCTCCGCCACGAGGTCGGGAGTGGTCCGGCCGACCACCAGCGGCACCAGCGCGAAGTCGCCCAGTGTTTGCTGGAGAAAGGGCAGGTGGACCTCGAGCGAATGTTCGAGCGCATGCGCTTCGGCGTTGGTCGTGATCTGGGGCAGGTGGGCCAGGGCGCGGACGGCCTCCGCGTCGATCCTGACCGGTCCTAGCGGTGAGGCGAAGGCATCGGCGCCGGGCAGCGCCAGCCCGTCGAAAGCGACGCGGTGCGCGGGTCCGAGCAGCACGACGCGACTGATCTTGCCGTGCAGCGTGGCGAGGCGTGCATAGGCTGCCGCGGCCGTCGACCCGGAATACACGTAGCCGGCATGCGGCGCGATCAGGGCCTTGGGGGCGCGGCCGGTCGCGGGCGGGGCGACGGCATCGAGCAGGCCGGCGACGGCCGCTTGCAGCTCGGTGGCGGCTGCCGGGTAGAAGGCGCCGGCAACAGCGGCGGGGCGGACAGTGGTCATTCGGTTATCCGGGCACGCTTGGCGGAGGGACAGGATGGCGACAAGACACGGTACTGCGGACCGCCCGGCGCCGCAATCGCCTTCGGCGCCGCAATCGGCTTCGGCGCCTGGTGCGTGGTGCGTGGCGGTGCATCCGGTGTTCGCGCGGCAAGCCTTGACGCGCCGCCTCAGGGCATCGTACTTTACTGACCGGTCGGTCAGTACCAGTGTCGCCAGCAGTGGCGCTGCCCCGATCCAGCCAACCCAGGCCGGGGCGGTTCACCCCTGACCTGCCCCGCCAGTATTCGTGCAGCCGATCCATGTCCGTCAAGACCGTCACCCGTCCCGAAGCCCGCTGGACCCGCCGCAAGGACGATCGTCCGGCAGAACTGCTCTCCGCCGCGCTCTCGCTGTTCGTCGAGAAAGGCTATACCGCCACGCGGCTCGATGACATCGCGCGCCAGGCCGGGGTGAGCAAAGGTACGCTCTATCTCTATTACGCCAGCAAGGAAGATCTGTTCAAGGCGGTGGTGCGCACCGGGCTGGTGCCGACGCTGGAGCGCGGCGAACGCCTGGTCGAGGAGCACACGGGCGCCATGGCCGACCTGCTCGAACAGGTGCTCTTCGGCTGGTGGGGCGCTGTCGGCGACAACCCGCTCGGGGGCATCTCCAAGCTGATGTTTTCCGAGTCGCAGAACTTCCCCGATCTGGCGCGGTTCTATCACGCCGAAGTGATCAGTCGCGGGCATCGCCTGGTGCAGCGCATTCTCGAGCGCGGCATCGCCAACGGCGAGTTCGTCGCCATCGATCCCGAACTCGGCACGCGGCTGGTGCTGGCGCCGCTGGTTCACCTGCTGCTGTGGCGGCACTCTTTCGACGTTTGCGACGTGCACCGCCTGGACCCCGGGCGTTATCTGCGGCAACACCTGGAGATGATCCTGAACGGGCTGCGTCCGCGGGTCACCAGGACTAAGCCGGCCAAGCCGGCCGGTCGCGTTCGCCATCGCGAGGCCAAGGTCTCATGAAGCGGCAGCGCATGCTTCGCAACGTCGCCATCGGCGTCATCGTCGCCCTGGTGATCGTGGTGGCGGTCGGTGGCGTGTTGCTGTTCAAGCGCCAGCAGGTCGCCGCACCTGCGACCGCGGCGACACCGGCGGCGGCGCGGATCATGGAACTCGCCGCGGTCGACGTCGGCCTGGTCGAGCGCGGTGAACTGGCCCCGCGCGTGGCGTTGTCGGGCACGCTCCACCCGTACCAGCAGGTCGTAGTCAAGTCCCAGGTCGCCGGCGAACTCGCCGCCGTGACCGTGCGCGAAGGCCAGCCCGTGCGCAAGGGCGAGGTGCTGGCGCGGTTCGATGGGGCCGACATCCGCTCGCGGGTGGACGAGAAGGTCGCCAACATCGCGGCCATGCGCGCGCAGCTCAGGCTCGCCGAGAAAACCCGCGATCTCAACCGCCAGTTGCTGTCGCAGAACTTCATCTCGCAAAACGCGTTCGACAACACGCAAAGCAGTGCCGAGGTCATGCGCGCCAACCTGCAATCGCTCGAGGCGAGCTCGAGGTGGCGCGCAAGGCCTGGGGCGACAGCACGGTGCGCTCGCCGATGGACGGCATCGTCGCCGAGCGCTTTGCCCAGGCGGGCGAGAAGCTGCCCATCGACGCGCGCATCGTGAGCGTGGTCGACCTCGGGCGCATGGAGCTCGCCGCGGTGATTCCGGCAAGCGAGATCGCCGCCGTGCGCACCGGGCAGAGCGTCCGGTTCACCGTCGACGGTTTCGGCGATCGTCGCTTCGACGGCAAGGTCGACCGTATCAACCCGGCGGCGGAAGACGGCACGCGGTCGATCCGCGTGTATGCCGTGCTCGACAACGCCGATGGCGCACTGCGCGGCGGCATGTTCGCCACCGGCAGCGTGCTGGTCGAAGCCGGCCGCAGCGCCACCCTGGTACCGCTGCGCGCCCTGCGCGAAGAAAACGGCGAGGCCGTCGTGTTCCGGATCGATGGCGAGCAGGTGGTCCGGACCGCGGTGCGCATCGGCATGCGCGACCTGGATCGCGGTGTCGCCGAAGTCATCGGCGGCCTGGAACCGGGCCAGCGTGTGCTCGACGCGAGCCTCACCAACGTGCGGCCGGGCGATCGCGTGCGGCTGGCCGTGTTGCCGGGCAAGAGCTGAGAGGCTGACCCCATGTGGTTCACGCGCGTCAGCATCGCCAACCCGGTCTTCGCCACCATGATGATGGTGGGGCTGCTGGTGCTGGGCCTGTTCTCGATCCAGCGGCTCGGGGTGGATCAGTTTCCCGATATCAACTTTCCGATCGTGGTGGTGACCACGCTGTATCCGGGCGCGAGTCCGGAGGCGGTCGAGGCCGACATCACCCGCAAGGTCGAGGAGGCGGTCAACACCATCAGCGGCATCAAGACCCTGACCTCGCGCTCCTACGAGGGGCAGTCGGTGGTGATCGCCGAGTTCGACCTGCTCACCAGCCCGGTGGTGGCGGCGCAGGACGTGCGCGAAAAGGTCGCGGCGCTGCGCTCCACCTTCCGCGACGAGGTGAAAGATCCGGTGGTGTCGCGCTTCAATCCCGACGACCAGCCGATCGTGTCGGTGTCGGTGCGCTCGGAGCA
>JANMWG010000135.1:0-13836 GCA_031393885.1 Betaproteobacteria bacterium
GTGGTCGGACGGGTCATGGTTTTCAGTTGTCGATCAACTCCGGTAGGTGTTGCTCTCGGCTTCCCGCCGAAGCTCGCGCAGTTCGGCGCCGCCGAACGACGCGCAGTGCCAACAAGCCGAGACCCGCGACGAGCATCAGCCATTCAGCAGGCTCCGGCACAGCGGCCGCCAGCGCCGTCACCGTCAGCGTGGCCGCGTGCTCACCGAACACAAGGTCGAACACGTAACCCTGGCGCGCCGCTTCGCCCAGCGGCAGCAGGGTCAGTGCGCCGGTGTGAGAACCGTAGGAGAGCAGTTCGAAGCTCTGGCCGGGCGCGGGAATGAAACCGGCGAAGAAGCGGATCGACAGCGTGCCGGCCAAGTCCGCATCGCCATCGATCACCAGCCGGTCCGACACCGGCCCCAGTTCCATCGACAGCAAGGCATTCGCCGCCTGATGGTAGTTGCCGTGGATGGTGAGCGTACCCGGCGAGTTCCCAGGTGCGAATTCGCCGCCGTTGAACACGTCCGCCGGCGCGTCGGCGGAGCCGATCTGTCCGCTGCCACCCAACACGCCACCGTCGATCCGTACCGTGGCCGCCAGCAGCAGGCCGTTGACAGTGGTCTGCCCCTGCGTCTGGAAGTACATGCCGCCAGTATCGAAGGTCGCGCCCGATGCAAGGTCGACGCGACCCTGGTTCTCGAACGTGACAAGGTCACCCGTCGCCAGGGCGCCGGCGCGGATGTCGATGGTGCCCTTGTTCACCGTGTTGACGGTGAATCGGACGGCTCCCTCCCCCTCGCGCACGATCGTGCCCTTGTTCTCCAGCGAGCCGCCGCCGAATACGCCGCTCGAGGCACCGGGCGGCCCGCCGGTCAGGCTCAGCGTTGCCCCTTGCCGAATGCCCAGGTGCCCGTTCGTGCCGACGAACAGGAACTGATCGGCTTTCACGGTCGTGGCGCCGCCCAGCTCCAGCGTGCCGCCGGTCACCTGGAAGCCGGTCTGGAAATCCGCGCCGCTGGCAAAACGGGTGACGCTGCCGTCGCTGCCCGCGATCGCCAACTGGGCGCCCGTCACCTTGCGTGTGATGGTCACCAGACCGCTGGTCTTGATCTCGGCACCCTGCGAATCGAGCCCGGCGATGGTGCCGTCGCCTGTCAGGGTGAGCCTGGCTGCCGGATCCAGCCGGAGCGTTCCGCCCACGGAATACTTGGAAACGTCCATGGTCATGGTCTTGAGGTCGTTGACCGAACCGGTCTGCCTGAACTGGATGTCGCCGTCGCCCTCCAGGACACCCTGGAAGGTATGAATACCGGCGAAACTGATCGTGGCCCCGGCGTCCACCTTGAACGCCCCGGTGTGGACCTGCTCGCCGCCCCCGTTGTTGAGGATGTCGAGGGTGTCCACCCGATTGCGCACCACGCCGGCATTGCCGCCACCGGTGCTGGAGATCTGGAAGGTTCCGGTGCCAGCGCTCCGGTCGATCGTGCCCTTGTTCGTGAGGCCGCTGTTCGCCGCCAGCAGATCACCGGCGCTAATGTCGACGCTGGCGCCGGTGACGATCTGCACGCCGCCCTTGTTGCCGAAGATGATGCCGCGCCCGCCGGAGAACACGGAGTCTCCCTGGAGCACGACGGCACCGCCGTTCATGCCGGAGAGGCCGGCCGCCGTGAACTGGATACCTTGCTGGAAAGTCCAGGTGCCGCTGGCGATGGCGGCGTCGATATGCAGGCCGCCGCCACTCCAGGTGAACGCTTTCTCGAAGGTGGCATTGCCGGTAACCAACAGCGACCCGCCCGCATGCTCGAACGGCGTGCGCACCGTGAGGTTCTTCACCTGGTAGCGCGTGAATGCCCCGTTCGGGTTGGCCGGCGACTGCCGAACCGTGACCAGCGGCAGGTTCGGGAGCACATCGATGAGCGCATTGTCGGCGGTGCCCGGCGCCGCACCGGTGGACCAGTTGGCGTCGGAGTCCCAGAAGCCGTTGGAGAGGGTGGTCCAGTGGATGTCGGCGGCCGCAGCGGATCCGGCAAGGCAAAGCGCAACAGTCGCAGTGGTAGTGGCGGCGTGGAATCTGATGGCAATCTCCTGCAATCTTGTTGTTGTGGTGCCCGACTCGTCCCGTGACACGGTACGCATGAACGTACTTTGCCAACCCGGCCCGCTCCGGTCAATCGGCCTTCGAACATCGGACTTCGAACATCGGACTTCGAACGAAAGCATCCGGCCCCCGATGCGCGCCAGCATGAAGCGCGGCGGGATGCCGACACCTCGATCACTCGATCGTCCGATCTGGCGCTACGCCCGCTCGACTTCCACCTTCGCATCGAAACTCGACTGCCCTGCGGAGAACGCGAAGATGTCGACCGCCTCGTCGGGCAGCACCGGCGCGCTGTCCGTCAACTGGTTGAGGCCCGGCCATCCGTCGCGAATCCACAAGGCGCCTTGCGGGATGCGCTCGGTCACGTGCGCACGGGCGGCGAACGAACCACGCTGGTTGAAAATGCGGATGGCGGCACCATCCGCGATCCGGCGGGACGATGCATCCGCGGGCGCCAGCCAGAGCCGTGGCTCCTTTTCTCGCCCGGCCAGCATCGGCAATTCGCGCCCGTTGTTGTAGAACGAATGGAAGTGCGCCATCGTGCGGCCCTGGGTCAGCGACAAAGGGTAGTCCTTGGAGACTGCGGCATCGGTCGGTGGCGGCTCCGCATACGACGGCAGCGGCGGCAGGCCTAGCGATTCGGCCTTGGCCGAGTAGAACTCGATCCTGCCCGAAGGCGTGTCGAACTCGAACGTCGGGTTGGCCACATGCGAAATGTTCAGCGCGCCGATACCACCCTGCCCTCGCAGCGAGGCCACCGTGGCGTGGCCGGTACAAGAGTGGTCGAGAATGGCGTCGACGAGTGCCTCTTGTGACGCCCAGGGATAGAACCCTTCGAGGTCGAGCCGTTCGGCCAGCTCCTTGACGAGCCGGTCCAGCGACCGCGTCTCGCCGGCCGGCGCCAATGCCGGCTCCATGAGATACAGATGCGTGTGCGTCATCTTGCAGCCCAGCTCTTCGAGCCAGGCCGTGGCGGGCAGGACGACGTCGGCAAAGCGGCGCGCGGTGTCGTTGAGGAACAGGTCGTAGCTCACCACCAGCCGCGTACGCGCCAGACCTTCGGCCAACGCATTCGCGTCGGAAAACGACGACAGCATGTTGGTGCCTATCAGCAGCAGGTTGTGGATGCGGCCCTCGCGCAAGGCCGCGGTGACGGCCGACATCTGGTTGGGCATCGCCGTGCCGGGTGCACGGCGCCCCGGTTCGGTGATGTTGCCCAGGCCACGACCGTGCGCCGCGCTGCCATGCCGCGGGCCGAAGCCGGCGCCTGTCTTGCCGACGTTGCCGGTCAGACCTGGCAGACAAGCGATGGCGCGCCCGGCCTGCCAGCCGTTGTCGCCTTTATGCATCGAGCTGCCGCTCAGCACGATCATCGCCGGGCGTGACCCGGCATAGCGCCTCGCCAGCGCCACGATGCGCTCGGCCGACACGCCCGTGACCTGCTCGGCCCACGCTGGCGGGTACTGCCGCACGTGCGCCGCCAGTTGCTCGAACCCCACCGTATGGCGCGCCACAAACGCGGCGTCGTGGCGACCTTCGGCGCAGATCACATGCATCAGCGCCAGCGCCAATGCCGTGTCGGTACCCGGACGAATGATCAGCACCTCATCCGACTTGGCCGCCGCTTCGGTGTGGCGGACATCGATGGTCACGATGCAGGCGCCACGACGCTTTGCGGCGAGCAGATGCCGCGCCGTATTCGGCTGGCTGGCGAGGTTGGCGGCCCACAGGAGGATGAGCTGCGAATGCTCGCCCATGTCCTCCTTCGTGTTGGTTTCGAGCATGCCGGTCAGACCCAACCCGAAGGCGCCGAGACCCCAGCAGATCATGGCGGGGCTCCAGAACTGGCTGCCATGGAAGTTGGCGAATCGCGCCATCAGTTGCGCGCTGATGCGGGTGCCGTAGTTGGTGGCGAAGGTGCCGTGACCGGGCCAGAGCGCGGTTGCCGCCGCTGGCGACCGTGAAATGCCGTCGACGATCCGATCCAGCGCTTCGTCCCAGGTGGCCCGCCGGAAGTCGTCGGTCCTCCGGTCACGCACCAGCGGATGGAGCAGGCGCGCGGCGTTGCCGAAGATCTCGCGCGACGCCTGGCCGCGAATGCAGAGGAAGCCCTGGCTGTCCGGGTTGGCCTCGTCGCCCTTGACGTCGATCAGCTTGCCGTCCCGCACTTCCGCGAGCATGCCGCAAAGTGTCGGATGGCAGTTCATCGGGCACATCGTGCGGACGATCTTCGATGCGGCTTCTGTCACCGGCGATTCCTGTCGTTCAATGATCCCGGAATGGTACCGGAGCGGCGCTCGCCCACAGGGTCCCCCGAGGACGCTGCCCCCCTGGGGGGAAGGCGTAGCGCAGCCTGGGGGTGGGTGTCACCTCAAGCCGCATCCGCCCCCGCCTGCGTCACCGGCTTCACGCCCCATACCTTGTCCGCATATTCCCGGATGGTCCGGTCGCTGGAGAACCAGCCCATGCGCGCCACGTTGAGCACGGCCTTCTCCGCCCAGGCGTGCTGATCGCGGTAGAGGTGATCGACGCGTTCCTGGCATGCCACGTAGTCGGCGTAGTCCGCCAGCACCAGGTAGTGGTCGCCGCCGACCGTGAGCGAATCCACCAGCGGGCGGTAGCGCGCCGGCTCGTCGCCGGAAAAATAGCCGGTGGCTATCATGTCGAGCACCCGCCCGAGTTCCGGATTGCCTTGGATCCAGTCCCACGGGTTGTAGCCCTGCTGTCGCAGCGCCGAGGCGCCATCGGTGGTGAGGCCGAAGATGAAAATGTTGTCCTCGCCCACGGCGTCTCGGATCTCCACGTTGGCGCCGTCGAGCGTGCCGATGGTGAGCGCACCGTTCAGGGCGAGCTTCATGTTGCCGGTGCCGGAGGCTTCTGTGCCGGCGGTGGAAATCTGCTCCGAAAGGTCGGCCGCGGGGATGATGATCGCGGCGCTGCTCACGTCGTAGTTGGGTACGAACACCACCTTGAGCCGCCCGCCCACGCGCGGATCGTTGTTCACCACGTCGCCCACGTCGTGGATCAGCTTGATGATCAGTTTCGCCATGTAGTAGCTGGGCGCGGCCTTGCCGGCGAAGATCACCGTGCGCGGCACCCGTTGCGCCCGCGGATCGTCGATGAGCCGCTGGTACAGCGTGATCACGTGCAGCACGTTCAGGAGCTGGCGCTTGTATTCGTGCATGCGCTTGACCTGCACATCGAACAGCGTGTCGACGTCGATCTCGAGCCCGAGGCGCGCCAGAACGAGTTGTGCGAGACGCTGCTTGTTGGCGCGCTTCACTGCCATGAACTGCGCCTGGAACTTGCGGTCGGTGGCGAGCTTGCCCAGCGCGTCGAGCTTCGACAGATCCATCACCCAGCCGGTACCGATGCGCGCATTCACGAGCGCGGCGAGCCCGGGGTTGGCCTGGTTGAGCCAGCGCCGCGGCGTGATGCCATTGGTGATGTTGACGATACGCCCGGGAAACAGCCGGTCGAAGTCGCGGAAGATCGTCTCGCGCATGAGCTGCGTGTGCAACGCCGCGACGCCGTTCACGCGATGGCTGCCGACGATGGCCAGATGGGCCATGCGCACGCGCTTCTCGCCGGTGTCGTCGATGATCGACACCCGCCGCAGCAGGTCGACGTCGCCGGGTTCCTGATGGCGTACCTGTTTCAGGAAGCGATGATTGATCTCGTAGATGATCTCCAGGTGCCGCGGCAGCACCGCCGCGAGCAGCGGCACCGGCCAGGTCTCGAGCGCCTCGGGCAGCAGCGTGTGGTTGGTGTACGCGAAAGTGCGAACGGTGATGTCCCACGCCTCTTCCCACGCAAGGTCGTGCAGGTCCACGAGCATGCGCATCAACTCGGCGATGGCGAGCGAAGGATGGGTGTCGTTCAACTGGATCGCCACCTTTTGCGGCAGTTTCGCGAAGCCCTGATCGAGCTTGCCGAAGCGGAACAGAATGTCATACAGCGAGGCGCAGACGAAGAAGTACTGCTGCTTGAGCCGCAGTTCCTTGCCGAACATCGTGCTGTCGCTCGGATACAGCACCTTCGACAGGTTTTCCGACTCGGTCTTGTCCTCGACCGCGAGAATGTAATCGCCCTGGTTGAACAGCCGCAGGTCGAAGTCGCGCGTGGCCTTCGCCGACCACAGCCGCATGTTGTTGACCGTGTTCGTGCCGTAGCCCGGGATCGGCGTGTCGTAGGCCATCGCCATCACGTCGTCGGTCTCGACCCAGTGATGCCGCAGCACGCCCTTCTCGTCCACGAATTCGACCGAGCGACCGTGAAACTTGATCTGGTAGAGCACCTCCGGGCGCGGGAACTCCCACGGGTTGCCGTAGCGCAGCCAGTTGTCGGGATGTTCGATCTGATGGCCGTCCTGCAACTTCTGCGTGAACATGCCGTAGTCGTAGCGGATGCCGTAGCCATAGCCGGGCAGGCGCAACGTCGCCATCGAATCGAGGAAGCAGGCGGCCAGCCGGCCCAGGCCGCCGTTACCCAGGGCGGCATCGGGCTCCTGGGTTTCGATGCTGTCGGCGTCGAGCCCCAGCTCGCCGAACATGGTGCCGAAGCGCTCCTGCAGGCCGAGGTTCAACAGGCTGTTGTTGAGCACCCGGCCGATCAGGAACTCGAGCGACAGGTAGTACACGCGCTTCACGTCCTGCTCGTAGTAGCTGCGCATGGTCGCCATCCAGCGCTCCATGAGCCGTTCGCGCGTCACCAGCGCCGCCGCCTGGAACCAGTCCCGGTCGGTGGCGGTGAGGGTGTCTTTGCCGATGGAGAAGTAGAGCCGGTTGGCGAGTGCCCGTCGCAAGGCGGCGGCATCGACCCCCGGTGTGTCGTAGTCGAAGCTGCCCTTGATGCGCTTGGTGGCCATCGTGTTCGCCTCCTGGGTGAGGTGTGGGACTGCATGCGAACGTCTGCAACGGCGCTGCGATGGGACCGACTGGCGGTGCCCATCGGGCACTGCGTGCATTGTGCACTTTGCGGGAGCGGCCGGATGTTAGCGGGTGCGAGGGCGGTCATGGGCGATGCGTGCCGGCAGAAGCCGGGGGGAGTCGGGCGAATCCGGAGTGTTCCGATCGGGCTGCAAGGCCCGTGAAACCTCGGTCTTCCCGAATACCGACACCGACAAGATCGGTAGGCAGGTGTACAGCGAGGCCTCGAGATGCAGATCCTTCTTGATGATGGCAATCAACACGTAGGTGGCCACGTCGCACCAGATTTGCGTCTTCACCGCGTTCTCGCGGGTGCCCAGCCGAACAGGCTCAGGCACCGATCGATAGTGGTGGCATCCAGTGCGTAGACGCTGGCATCCAGCTCCTGCACCGAGGGCTCCTTGGCATACAGCGCCCTGGCACTGAGCAATGGGCCGCTGCGCCAGTTCATGGTAGATGCGCCAGTCGCCTGGTTCAACGCATCGGACAGCGTCGATCGGGCCGGCACCGCCTTGATCCCCATGTGAAACACCTGAATCCGTGACTCTGATTAACCTGACGCCGTGACCCCAATAAGGCCGACGAGTTTGTGGTGCTGACTTTAAGCAGAATCGCCGCAAACTGCCGCGATGCCGGTCGCCGAACGTCGCGCGGTGTCGTGGCGGCGGGTAATTCGCATGGCATTTTCGCCGATTCGCCTGTGCGACGACGACTTCAGCCGCACCGGCCCACGCCGCGACCCGCGCGGTTGGCGCGATGTGCGTTTTTCTGGATCCGTTAGTTCAGATCAGGCGCTCTGGCGCCGCTACGTCACGCCGGTGCCGCTGATTCGAAGGTGGGTGTTCATCCGGATGAAGACCTCGGCGCAGCGACAGCTCCAGGCAGAACCCGTCGCGGCCCAGGTACGAGGCGATCGGGCAATAGCCGCCACCCCAACGTCGGTGCGGCCCACCCCTTCCTTGGCCGTGCCGCTGTTGTCCATGGCAAAGGTGTCGATGTCCACCGGCAGCCAGCCACAAGGCAGCACCCCGTAGTCCGGTGCGTGACGCGCGAGCAGCCGCTCGGTCATCGGCGCGCTGTGCTCGCTCAAGCCACCACCTTACGCATCCATGCGCTGGCGCAAAGTCGGGCTCGACGGCGTCTGTGCAATCCCCAGCGCTTCGCGAAAGAACCGGTCGCCACGCACGTTCTCGATCGCGCCGAAGTCGCTCTTGCCTTGGACGAGCAGACCGAGGTAGCGGCGAACGATGTCGCTGTTGGCAACCCCGCCTCTGACCGGCAGGGCCGCATCCAGGCGAGTGAGCACCGGTGCGATAGTGTTGAGATAGTGACCCACCAAGGCCAGGCCGGCGGTGGGGGTGAGGTCATAGCCGAGCTGCTTGACAGGGATCGGGCGCATGCCGAAATTGTCGGCGAATCCAGCGCAATTCGCCACTGGATTTCTTCACCCTCAGGGTGCTGCTCTACAGAGGTGAGGTCACGGATTCAGGAACAACATGAGGGCCAGCCCGGCGAGGAACTCGGAGAACCCGAAGAACCTGGGCCCGTTCGCATCCAGCGGAATGAAACACACGACCCCATAGCAATGCTCAGCCGTCACTCGCCCACCTCGCTACGTCGCCCGTCACTAGCAGCCGGTCGGACTCAGGATGATTCGGCTGCAACGGCGGGAGAGCGGTCCATATCTCGCCGATTTCTCTTGGCATATTCCCGATATGCGCGCTGAAATCGACAAAATCCGGCATCGCTCTCCCACCGTTTCGCTATCGAACACCTAAGCCCGACCGGCTGCCAGATCCTCACGGTCAAGTGCCAAAGCAAAAAGGGCAGCCCTTCTGGGTCGCCCCTCCCGCCTGAACTGGTGCCGCTGGCCGGATTCGAACTGGCGACCTTCGCATTACGAATGCGCTGCTCTACCAACTGAGCTACAGCGGCACGACGGGCGCGCATGATAGCCAAAAAAGCCTCGCCCGTCAGCGATGGCGGAAAGTCGGCTTGCGTTTCTCGACGAATGCGGCCATGCCCTCCTTCTGGTCTTCGGTGGCGAAAGCCGAGTGGAACAGGCGGCGCTCGAAACGCACGCCCTCGGCCAGCGTGGTCTCGAAGGCGCGGTTCACGGCCTCCTTGGCCATCATCGCGATCGGCAGGCTGAGCTCGGCGATGCGCCCGGCGGTGGCCACTGCATCATCGATGAGCTGTGCAACCGGAACCACCCGGCTGACCAGCCCGACACGCTCGGCTTCGGCGGCGTCCATCATTCGCGCCTGTCCGAGCAACACCATTTCCATCGCTTTCGACTTGCCGACGAAACGCGGCAGGCGCTGGGTGCCGCCGGCACCCGGGATAATCCCCAGGTTGATTTCGGGCTGGCCGAACTTCGCGTTATCGGCGGCGATGATGAAATCGCACATCATCGCGAGTTCGCAACCGCCGCCCAGCGCGTAGCCGGCAACGGCCGCGATCACCGGCTTGCGACAGCGCGTGACCCGCTCCCATTCGGCGGTGATGAAATCGGCCTTGTACACATCCATGTACGACTTGTCCTTCATGGCCTTGATGTCCGCACCGGCCGCGAATGCCTTGTCGCTGCCGGTGATGACGATGCAGCCGATCCCGTCGTCGGCCTCGAAGGCGTCGAGGGCGGCAGCGAGTTCGTTCATCAGTGCCGGCGACAGCGCGTTCAACGCCTTGGGACGATTGAGGGTGATGACACCGACCTTGCCGCGGGTGTCGGAGAGGATGTTCTCGTAGGTCATGGCTGATGCTCTTGGCTTGGGTGGAGATGGGAATGGGATATCGTTCGGTCGGCGGAGCTAGCCGGCAGCATACGGGCATGCTCCGAGCGCGGGCCGACTGGCGCCGCCATGATCCGGGACAACACGCCACGAAAAGGACTAACGATGAATTTTTCCACGATTCTATGGGATGTGACCGACGGTGTCGCCACGATCACGCTCAACCGCCCCGAGCGCCTGAACAGCTTCACCGAGATCATGCATACGGAACTGCGCGTTGCGCTCGACCGGGTCGAGACGCCGGGCGTGGCACGGGTGTTGATCCTCACCGGTGCGGGGCGTGGCTTCTCGGCCGGGCAGGACCTGAGCGACGCCATGGACAAATCCGGCGACATCCATTTCGATGCCGGTTCATCCCTGGAGAAGAACTACAACGTCATGCTGGCGCGGTTGCGGGCGCTGCCGATGCCGGTGATCGCCGCGGTCAATGGCGTGGCGGCCGGCGCCGCCGCCAACCTCGCGCTGGGCTGCGACTTGGTGATCGCCGCGCGCTCGGCGTCGTTCCTGCAGGCGTTCGCGCGCATCGGCCTGATTCCCGACGCCGGCGGCACCCATAGCCTGGTGCACCGGATCGGGCTGCAGCGGGCGATGGGTCTGGCTATGCTCGCCGAACCGTTGCCGGCCGAAACGGCGGCACAGTGGGGCCTGATATGGAAATGCGTCGACGACGACCGCCTGGCGGACGAAGTGCAAACGCTGGCACGCAAGCTCGCGAGCGGACCGACGCACGCCTACGCGCTGATGAAGCGGGCCATCTATGCCGGCGCCGACAACAACTTCGAACAACAGCTTGCGCTCGAGGTTGTCTTGCAGCGCGAAGCCGGGATGAGCGCCGATTTCAGGGAAGGGGTTGCCGCGTTCCTGGGTAAGCGCCCACCGGTGTTCACCGGGAAGTAGGCCGGTCGCCGCGATCCCGGACGGGACGGCGGGCGCACCACCGACCTGCCGCTACACCGATGCGTCGCGAATGCGGATGATGATGTCGAGGCCGTCGGCGCGCTTTCCTGGCGGCAGCGACGGTAGCCCGGCGAGGTCGAACAGGCTGGCATCGATATCGGTGATCTCGCCGGTGACGACATCGTAGAAGTGATGGTGCGGCCCGGTGTTGGGGTCGTAGAACACCTTGCTGGGGTCGACGATCACTTCCCGTACCAGGCGCTTTTCGACGAACAGCTTGAGCGTGTTGTAGACGGTGGCCTTGGAGGTCTCGGTGTGACGGCCATTCACCACCGCCATCACCTGATCCGCCGACAGGTGTTCCATGCGACCGAACAGGGCGAGCGCGATCTCGATGCGCTGGTGCGTCGGCGTGATGCCGTGGGCCCGGAGCGCCTCGACCAGCTGATCCCTCGACAGGCGGGTTTTATCCATGGTCCGAGTTTAGGATAAGAATTGGACGCTGTCTAACGACTACAACTCCCGCGCTGTGCGAATGCGGCCGGTCTGTTTGCGCAGCCAACCAGGCGCTTCTTCGGCGCCCGTATGCGGAGCGAACGGCAGCCCGCCGCCGACCAGCGGCAGCGCCGACGGGGTACGGTCGATACCGGCGATTTTGGCAGCCTTCGGCGCCCGATTTTCCCGGAAACCACCGGTCATGATCCGCTTTCGACCATCGATCGGACCGATTTGCGGTCTGGTACGGGCACCCCATACGATCCGCTCACCTTGCGAGGGAGACCTGAACGATGAACACCCGTCAACACGGCGTCACGCTGATCGAACTGCTCATCGTGGTCGCGATCGCCGGCATCATCGCCGCGGTGGCCATGCCGGCCTATCAGGACTATGTCATGCGCGGAAAACTGGCGGACGCGCATTCCATACTCGGGGCGACCCGAACCCGGCTGGAACAGTACTACCAGGACAACCGCAGCTATCCGGTCAACTGCGGCGGAACCGCCGCCGGGTTGCCGGCACTGACCAATTTCCCGCCGACCAGCACCTATTTCACCTATGACTGCGCCAGCAACGGTACCGCCGGGCAGACCTTCCTGCTGACCGCCTCGGGCACCGGCGCGACGGCGGGCTTCGGCTTCACCATCGACGACCAGGGCAACCGGGCAACATCGGCGGTTCCGCCGAGCACCGCCTGGAGTACCCCTTCGCCCAACACCTGTTGGGTGCAGAAGAAGGGCGGCATATGCTGACCTCGCAGCGCGGCGCGACGCTGATCGAATTCCTGATCGCGTTCTCGATCCTGGGGATTCTGGTCGCGACCGCAGTGCCGTCGTTTCGCGACTGGATCGTCAACAGCCAGGTGCGCACCGCCGCCGATACCATCAACTCCGGGCTGCAACTGGCACGAACCGAAGCCGTCCGGCGCAACACGCGGGTGCGCTGGACCCTGGCCGATTCGGCCGGCGGCTCTTGGGTCGTGAACGTTCCGGATACCGGCGCGACCATCCAGACCCGCAGCGGCAATGAAGGCACCGTGAGCGCTTTGGTCACGTCGACCCAGAACGACATCGTCTTCAACGGCGTCGGCTGGGTCACGCCGACCCCGGGTGCGGCGATCCAGATCAACGTGAGCAATCCGGGGGCGGGAGCCTGCCAGGGCGCCGGTGGTGGCGGCGGGCCGGTGCGATGCCTGCGCCTGCTGGTGGGTGCCGGTGGCCAGGTGCGCATGTGCGACCCGGTGCTGGGCTCATCCTCTGCCGCCGCCTGCTGAACGGCCACGGAGAATTCCTCATGAAACCGATTCCGGCAAGGCGCCCGCAAGGCGGCATCATCCTGATCGAGGCACTGATCGCGATCCTGATCTTCTCGATGGGCATTCTCGCGATCATCGGATTGCAGGCGCAGTCGGTACGCAACAGCTCGGAGGCGAAATATCGCGCCGATGCGAGCTTCCTCGCCAACCAGATCATCGGCCACATCTGGGCCGATCGTTCGAACATCGCCACCTACGCCCATCGTCCCACCGGAACCGTGTGCACGCCCACCGGTTCGGCATCGGGCAACACCAACGTGACGCAGTGGCTGGACGGTGTGAGCGCGGTGCTACCGGATGCGGGCACCGCGCGCCAGTCGATCGCGGTCGACACCACGACCAACCAGGTGACCGTCCGGCTGTGCTGGGTCTCGCCTACCGGCCAGCACAACATGAGCATTACCACGCGCATCAATGGCTGACACAAACCACATGACTGCCACGCAGACACATCGCCCGCCGGCGCAGGCCGGCATGAGCCTGATCGAGGTCCTGGTCGGGCTGGTGATCGGCCTGATCGGGATGCTCGTGATCTTCCAGTCGTACAACGCGTTCGAGGGCCAGAAACGCACCACCACCGTCACCAACGACGCGCAGGAGTCCGGCTTGCTCGCGCTCACCGCCATCGAGCGCGAAATCCGGCTGGCCGGCTACGGCATGTTCTACAGCAACGCCCTGTCGTGCAGTTCGCCGTCGCTCAAGCAGTACGACGGCGGCGCCGGCACCACCACCACGGTGCCCTATCTGCCGATCTCGATCACGAACGGCGCGTCCAACGCGTCCGACATCATCCAGGTCACCTACGGCACCTCGGCGTACTCCGCCACACCGTCGACCATCGCGCAGAATTTCAGCGGCAGTCCCGCGGAGATCAAGATCGACAACTCCGCCCGCAGCAGCGTGTTCCGGGTCGGCGACTTCATCACCGTCGGCTATCCGTCCGGCGCCGTGGGCGGGGCGATCCCTTGCGTACGCCTTCAGGTGAGCAGCATCAGCGCCGACGCGGCGAACCCGAAGTACGTCAACCTCGGCGTGGCGCCGGGCGGCTCGACCCCGGCCAACCCGGCCGCGCTCACCGGGTTCCTGCCGCGCACTTTCTCCAACTCTCCCACCGACGTGAGCGTGGTCACCAACATGGGGCAGTTCTCGCGGGTGCAGTACTCGGTCGTGCTGGACGCCGTGCGCAACGGCCGCCTGGTATTCCGCGACATGAACACGGGCGCGCCGACCAACGTCGAGATTGCCGATGGCATCGTCAACCTGCAGGCACAGTACGGCATCTCGACGGCCCCGAACGTGCAGAACATCAACCAGTGGGTCAA
>JANMWG010000141.1:0-7792 GCA_031393885.1 Betaproteobacteria bacterium
CGGCGCGCCGCCTCGATGACGTCGGGCGGGAGCGCGGCGAGGCGCATCGACAGCGGATCGAGATAAAGGGTTGCGGCCGTCGCCTCGATCCGCCGCGCGGGATCGTTGGTGTAGCGCGCTTCGAAGGCATAGGCCCAGGGATACGGGTCCGTGTTTTCGGTCAGGCGCGCGATCTTCGCCATGAAGGCGCGGTAGCGGTCGTCGTGCGTGCGCTGATACCAGTGTTCCGCGATCTCGAGCAGGAGCAACTGGGGCGGCATGGAGGTGGCTTCGTCGTCAGGGGTGACGACATAGCCGTGCCAGAGTGCGCGGACGGCCAGATCATGATGACCGGCGCTGGCTTCGAGCGCTGCCGTGGCTGCCCGCTCGTACGGATCGATACCGCCCGTGCGCTGGCGCCAGACCGCGAGCAACGGTGGAACGTCCTGCGCGCGGCCGGTCTCGAGCAGGCCGAGCGCCAGATAGGGCAGCAGGTATCCGGTGCCGAGGAGTTGTTGGTGTGCCGGCTTCGCGCGCACCCCACCGAAGCGCGGTTCGAGCAGGTCCACCAGAGCGCTGAAGCGATTGGATGCGGCATGTTCGCGTGCCGCAAAGAGCTGTAGCAGCCGGCCGTACGGGTCTTGCCCGAGCCGCTTGCGAACGGCATTCGAGAGGGCGGGGCCGAGTTCGCGGTCGATGCCGAGCGAACTGAACAGGAAGCGCGAGCGGAACAGGGCGTCTTCGTCGGGGATGCCGATGTCCGCGAACGCGTCTACCGTGCTCAGAACTTTCTCGGGTGTTGCCCCTTCGATCTGCAGGTCGGCGGCGAAAGCGCGCCCGGTGATACCGAGTTCGTCGGATACGGCGCGACGCCGCAACAGCGCGGCGCGAATCGTGTTGCCGCCGACGCGGGCATACCATGCGGCCCGCGACAGGGTCCCGTCCGATCGATAGGTGTCATAGGTCTGCACCTCGGCGTCCGCGGCGTCGTTCCAGCGCCGATCGAGCGTTGCCACCACGCGCCGCGCCGTGTTCTCGGAAGCGGCGCCAGATCGATAGGCGGCTGCCCGTTCCGCCATGAGTCGTGCCGCGGATTCGTTGCCCAGACCGAGTAGCAGCAAGGCCGCGGTCAGCGCGTGGTTTGCCAGCACCGGCGGACTCTCCGCGTTGCCGTCGAAGTCGGGCCAGGTTTCGAGGGTTCGATCGACGGCGGCGAGGTCGTCGTTCAACGCCTGTGTCTGCGCCAGCAGGACGCGCAGGGTCCACCGATCGCCCCACCCTGCCCGCAGGCGATCCACGCCGGCGACGCGAGCCGGTACGTCGACCAGTTGATGTATCTGCTGCTCCTCGAACTGCAGCCGGTACCAGTCGCCGCGAAATCTGTCGCCCAGCTCTTGGACGACGTCCTGTGCGTCACCGGTTCGGCCCAGATAGGTGAGCGCATTCACGTTCGATCGAACCAGCGTGAAGTCGGTGTCGGTGAGCCGGCCGGCGCGGCCGAAGTGCTGAACGGCGATGCCGAGGAGCCGTGGGTTGCTCCAGGTATCGTCGGCATAGAGCTCCGCGAGCTGCCGCCACGGCCGCATCGGCTCGTCGGGAATCGTCATGGCGAAGTTGTGGCCCCCGTTCACGATCGCGCCGGCGACCGGTGTTTCGCCGTCCTCGGTCTGAAACAGCAGTTGGGAAATGCGGAATGCGCCCCAGCGCAGCGACAACTGCGACGGCGTCGGCTTCTGGCCGCCGTACGTGCGCCCGGTGAACGTTGCCGCCGACAGCATCAGCGGCATCCGCCGCAGTTCGACCGGCAACGACAAGGCCTCGTCGAAGGCGCGTTCGTCCTGGCCCTGACGATTCGCCCGCGTCACGAACCGGTCGCGCGCCAGCGACCGGTTGATCATGAACAGCACTTCCATGAGATCGCGGGTGGCCACCTGGTCATTGGCCGGCGTGCGCCAGCGCTGCGCGTGATCGAGCCAGGTGTCGCGATAGGCGTTTTCGATGCGGCCCGACACCTCGGGCACGAACGCGTCGCTAACGTCCACGTGCAGCGCGAGGCGCACGGCCGCACCGGCGACCCGGGACCACCAGGGCGGCGACAGCGACACGCCCTTGCTGCCGAGTTCGGCCGCGACCGATTGCTCGATGCCGTCGTAGAACCAGGCGCCGCTCGCCAGCGCGCGCGACAGATAGGGCACGTATCGCGGGTACGCATCGGCGAGCGCGCGCCAGCGTTCGGCAAAGCCGGCCGTGTCGTAGTAGATGCCCCTGAGGCGTTCGACCTCGACGCTGGCGACGAGTCGGCTCAATCCTTCCGGCATGTCGGCGAGCAGATGGGAAGCTTCGGTGAGATTGCCGCGAACGCGTGCACGCACCAGCCTCGCCTCGACCGACGGCAGGCCTTCGACCAGTTGTTCCGCGTACCGGCGCCGATGCAGGTGCAACCAGGCGCGCGCGGCGAGCGTGCGCGTGCGCTCGGCGTTTGCCGGCGCGTGCCGCAGAGCCACCAGCGAGCGGGCCCACAGGTCGTCGGCTTCGTTGAAGTCGGGCGGGACCATCAACGCGACCAGTTGCAACCGTTCGGCGCGGGTCCAGGGGTGTTCGCCGCCATCCGCGAGCCGTGCCGGATCGATCGGCACCACGTTGTCCGGTGCAACGGTAGACAGCGCGGCCGAGCCCGCGCGAACCGTGAAGCCCAGTTGCGCCGGCAGCTCGCCGGCTTGCAGGATCACGGGTAACTCGGGTGGCTGCTCGTCGCGGACGGGCAGGGCGTCCCAGCCGAGGTTGGCCACGCCCTCCCAGGGTTTTCCCGGTGCTTCGCGGCGATAGCTCATCAGGCGCAGGTTCCAGGTGCCGCCAGCGACCCCCGCCTCGCCACGAACGAGCCAGCGCGCACCCAGGCGGTCGGCCAGTCGATAGACGCGGTCCCAGTCGAAGCGCCGGTTCTGCTCCCCGAGCGCCCGATGTACCAGGTCGATGTCGGCAACGCACACGCCGGTACGGTCGGTGATCGCCGCGGCCAGATGGCGCGCGATCAGGTCGCGGCCGACCCGGTCGAGCGAAGCGCCGCGCGCCTCGGGGGGCACCACGAGCACCTCGCACCGGGCGCCGTCGAGCACCTTGCCGAAGATCTGCTCGCGCCGTTCATACCAGGGGGATGCGCGATCGACGTGGTGCAGGTTCCACATGAGAATGAACAGCGGTTCCTTCGGGAAGTTTCGGCCCGAGATACCGATGGCGACGGCGGCAACGGTGGCGACCGCCAGCCCGGTGATGACGCGCGCAGGCACTGCCGCGCCACGAGCCCGCCGCACCAGGGCGCCGACCAGCGCGACGGCCGATCCCAGCCCGACCGCGCCGAACGTCGCGGTCGCGACCAGCAGCGTGACCGAGAGCAGGTCGGGCCACCATGGAATCGCCCCGGCGCTTTGCAGCATCGGGTTGCGTGCCACCCAGACCCCGGACCAGATCCCGGCGACGAGGGCACCCGCCCCGGTCGCGATACCGGCGACGGTGCCTAGGACCGGCACCAGCGACCGGGTGGTGAACTGACCCACCAGTGTTCCCGCCAGCGCGCCGCCGAGCAGGAACACCATTGCGAGACGCAGGGTTTCGCCGAGGAAATCCCACGTCATCCACCAGGCGAACGCGGCGCTCGCCACCGCACCGGCCAGAGTCCAGATCAAGGTCGTCGACATGATGGACGGAGGATGCCCGAGCCGGGCTGCGGTGTTCCACCGCGCGGCGTCACGTCACCTCGATGCGTTTCACGTCGCCGAGGATGAAGATATACGACAGCGCGCCGACCAGCGCCACCACGCCGACATAGGCGAGCGCGTAGTGAAACGAGCCGGTGGCCGCCACGATGAAGCCGATCACCAGCGGGGTGACGATGCCCGCCAGATTGGCCGCGAAGTTGAACACGCCGCCGGTGAGACCGGCGAGATGGCGCGGGGCGATATCGGAGATGAGCGCCCAGCCCAGCCCCGACATGCCCTGCGCGAAGAACGCGAACGACAGGATGGCGATGACCATGGCATCGGTCGCGACGTAGTTGGCGGCGATGATGGTGGATGCCCCGAACAGGCCGAAGATGACGGGAAGCTTGCGCGCGATGTTCGCCGAGCCGGTGCGCTCGAGCAGCTTGTCGGACGCGATGCCACCCACCAGGACGCCCACGGCGGCGGCGAGGAACGGCATCACCGCGAAGAAGCCGATCTTGATCCAGCCCATGTGGCGCTCGGTGGCCAGATACGTGGGAAACCACGTGAGAAAGAAAACCAGCGTCGAGTTGCCGCCGAACTGGCCGAGACACGCCCCCCAGATCTGCCGATGGCGCAGCAGCGCCCGCACCCGCGCCCACGAAAACGTCGACTCGCCACCGCGCGCCGCTTGCCCGAGTCCGCCACCGGCGGCGATGTGATCCAGTTCGGCCTGGTTCACGGCGGTGCTCTCGTGCGGTTCGCGATAGCGCGCCCACCACACCAGTGCGAACACCAGCCCCGCAACGCCGGTGACCAGGAACAGCGACCGCCAGCCATAGGTGCCGAGCAGCCAGAACAGCAGCGGGCTGAAGCAGGCGAGGCCGAGATATTCGCCGACGGTGTAGACGCCGGTTGCCCGGGCGCGCTCCTGTTGCGGAAACCAGATACTTACCACGCGGCTGTTGGTGGGAAAGCACGGTGCCTCGGACAGGCCGAGGCCGAAGCGGAAGGCGAGCAGCGAATACAACCCGGTCGCGAACCCCTGTAGCAGCGTGAACACCGACCACAGGCCTACCGAGCAGAAGTAGGTGATACGCGCGCCGAAGCGATCGAGGAACACGCCGCCGGGAATCTGCGCCGCGGCATAGGTCCAGGAAAACGCCGAGAACACCACCCCCATCACCGCCGCCGACAAGCCCAGCTCGCGGGTGAGGGTGGGCGCGGCGATGCCGAGCACGGTGCGATCGAGATAGTTGATCATCGTGCCCACGGCGAGCAGGGCGAGCACCGCGAAGCGCGCGCGCGAGCGGCGGGGGGCGACGGATGTCGCGGGTGCAGGCGCGGGCACGGCGTGATCCGGGAGCAGGGTTTGTGGGACGAACGCCGTCGGCGTCAGCTCGCGACCATCGCCGCGAAGTCGTCGAGCATGCGCTGCTCGTCGGGCGTGATGCCGGTGAACAGCCGGAACGCCTCGGCGGCCTGGAACACGGCCATGCCGCCGCCGTCGAGCGTGCGGCAACCCAGCTCACGCGCGGTGCGCAGCAGCTCGGTTTCGAGCGGGAAATACACGATCTCGGCCACCCATTGCGCCGGCCGCAGCAGCGCCGCCGGCAGCGGCATGCCGGGATGGCTCGCCATCCCGGTGGGTGTCGCGTGGATCAGGCCGTCGGCCAGGGCCATCGCGGCGGCGAGGTCGGTACCCGCGACGGCGCGACCGGCGTCGAAGCGGCTGCACAGGTCGTCGGCCAGCCGCTGCGCGCGCCTTGGGTCGAGATCGAATATCTCGAGAACGGTGGCACCGAGTGTGAGCGCCGCATGCGCGACCGCCGCGCCGGCACCGCCTGCGCCGAGTTGCACCACGCGCTCGATGCCCGCGCCCGCGAGGCCACGGCGGAAGCTCTCGGCAAAACCCCACCAGTCGGTGTTGTGGCCGATGCGGCGGCCGTTGCGAAACACCACCGTGTTGACCGCACCCAGGGCGTGGGCGTCGTCGGAGAGGTCGGTCAACAGCGGGATGACGGCCTGCTTCATCGGGTGGGTGATGTTGAGGCCGGCGAAGCCCATCCGCTCGGCGGCGGTGACCAGATCCGCCAGTGTGGCGGCGCCGAGTGCCGGCGTATCGAGGTCGATCAGGCGATACCAGTAGCGCAGCCCCTGGGCCGCTGCCTCGTGCTCGTGCAGCGCCGGTGAGCGCGAGGCCTGGATACCGGCACCGATCAGGCCGACCAGGAAGGACGGCGGCGACTGCGTCATCGAATCCACCTCGAAGGAATGGTCACGGGCCGACATGGCCCACCGCAATCACGAAGTATTCCACAGCCGGGGGCTGCGGCGTAAAAGGCGGGATCGGCCATCGGATCGCGCGGCGGTTCGCCGGCTCGTCTCGCGGTCAGGGATCGCGGTGATAGCCGGCGACAAGTGATAGCCGGTGAAGTAAGTATTTGAAAAATCAGTCAATACGTCTATGATCGTGCAGTCGATATGAGTTCGGTATCGAACATACCCCGATGCTGCTTGGGCGATGCGATGGCCTGACCTGGAGATGCCCTGTGCCGACTGCGGGAAAACGCGATACCGAGGCCGCTACCCTGGCGGCGCTGCGTGCCTTGGAGGTACTCGACACCGGGCCGGAGGAGGAATTCGATGCGCTGGTGCGCGCGGCATCGACAATCTGTCGGGCGCCGATCTCGCTCATCAGCTTGATCGACGCCGAGCGGCAGTGGTTCAAGGCCAATGTGGGGCTTCCGGGCGTCTCCGAAACCCCGCGTGATGTGGCGTTCTGTGCCCATGCCGTGCTCGGCGACGAGATCTTCGAGGTCCCCGACGCCACGCGCGACGCGCGCTTCGCCGACAATCCCCTGGTTGCAGGCCAGCCGGACATTCGCTTCTATGCCGGTGCCCCGATCCGCCTCACCGACGGCAGTCGTGTCGGCACTTTGTGCGTCATCGATCGCGAGCCGAGGGTGTTGGACGAGACCCAGCGTGAAGTGCTCCGGCTGCTGGCGGTCGCGGTCGCGCGGGCTCTGGAAGGCCGCCATGCGATCCGGATGACGCGGCAGGCGGCAGTCGAACTCGCCGCGAGCGAAGCCCGCTTCCGCACCCTGAGCGACAGCTCCCCGCACGGGGTGTTCCACACCGATGCCGACGGGGCCTGTACTTACACCAATGCCCGCTGGCAGGTGATCTACGGCCTGACCTTGCAACAGAGTCTGGGCCATGGCTGGGCCGCGACCCTGCATCCGGAGGATCGGACAGCGGTGTGCGACGAGTGGACCCGAAGCGCGGCCCGGGGTATCGAGTTCGACATGGAGTACCGTATTGTTCATCCGGACGGCGGGGTGCGTCACGTGCACTCGCGTTCCCGCCGGCTCTTCGGCCGGGGCAACGAGATCGTGGGTCACGTTGGGTCGGTGGAAGATGTCACGCTGCGCCGCCGGGCGGAGCGTGAACTGGCGGAGGAACGCCTGCGTCTCGCCAACATCATCGACGGCACCGGTATCGGCACCTGGGAGTGGAACGTGCGCACCGGGGAGATCCGTGCCAACGAACGGTGGACGCAAATCGTTGGCTATTCGGTCGAGGAGCTGGCGCCGTTGTCGGTCCATACGTGGCGCAAGAGTATCCATCCGGATGATCGTGCGCGCTCGAGCGCCCTGTTGGAGCAGCACGTCGCGGGGGCCACCGATCTTTACGAAGCCGAGATGCGCGTGCGTCATCGCGATGGACACTGGGTATGGACGTATAGCTGCGGCCGGATCATGTCCCGCACCGCCGATGGCCAGGCGGAGTGGATGTTCGGCATCCGCCAGGACGTCACCGAACGCAAGCAGCGGGAAGAGTCGCTGCGCAAGAGCGAACTGTTTCTCGAGCGCACCGGAAAACTGGCTGGCGTCGGCGGCTGGGAAGTCGATCTCGCCACCGGCGACATCTACTGGTCGCCTGAAACCTGCCGCATCCATGGGGTCGCGCCCGGTCATCGGCCCCGGATGGAGGAGGTTCTCGGTTTCTATCCGCCGGCAGCCCGGTCCGTGCTTCAGTCCGCCGTGGAGACCGCGATGTCCGGTGGTCCCGGCTACGATCTCGAGCTTCCCTTCGTCCGGCTCAATGGCGAG
>JANMWG010000148.1:0-1735 GCA_031393885.1 Betaproteobacteria bacterium
CATGGACGAATTCAAGCAGGGCGCGGTGATCCTCAAGGAAGCCAACAAGCCCTACTTCGGCTGGGCGCGCACGGCGGTCATTCTCGAGGAGCGGGGCACGGGGCCGAGCCGCTTCGAATATGTGCACGAAGAAGACGACCCGCGCAATCGGCGCGCGCGGATAGACAACTGACCGATCACCTGACAGCGCCCACAGCCCCCCCCTGGCTCCGCTGCGCCCCTTCGCAGGGATGGCGACGCGCAGCGGAGCCAGGGGGATGTCACCTCAGCGCTGCCACCGACGCCACAGGTCGATGGCATGGACCGCTCCTGATGCCGGCAGGCACAGGGCCGTCCATCCCCACCAGGCACCGCCGAGTAAGTTGCGCACCGCGAGCATCAGCAGCAGCCCGGAAATCAGGTTGGCGGCGAAATCGGCAGGGGCAATGCCTTTGCCGGTGACACCGTGAAATCCGGCGAAGAACAACCCTTCGACGACGATCCTAAAGACCTCGGGTATCTTCCGTGCCGCCGGAGGCCGCAGAGCGTCCGCGAAGTCACACCAGACAGGAGGCAAGGCAGATGACCAGAATGCTCGAGCTCGCGGGCCGGGAAATGACCACCGGCCTGCAGTTTCCCGAAGGGCCCGTCGCGATGCCCGACGGCTCGGTGATCGTGGTGGAGATCGCCCGCCGAACGCTCACACGGGTAATGCCCGATGGCCGGCAGGCAGTCATCGCCGATCTCGGCGGTGGCCCCAACGGCGCCGCGATCGGCCCCGACGGCAAGTGCTACGTCTGCAACAACGGCGGCTTCGAGTTCGGCCACGAGCCGGACGGGCTGTTTCGCCCGATCCGCCGCGCCGACGACTACAGCGGCGGGCGGATCGAGCGCGTCGATCTCGACAGCGGCAAGGTCGACGTGCTTTACACCGAATGCGACGGCGTTTCGCTGAAAGGCCCCAACGACATCGTGTTCGATGACCGCGGCGGATTCTGGTTCACCGATCTGGGCAAGGTGTACGGCCGGCAGATGGACCGCGGTGCGGTCTACTACGCGCGTGCCGACGGCAGCCTCATCCGCGAGGCCGTGCATCCGATCATCACGCCCAACGGCATCGGCCTGTCGCCGGACGGACGAACGCTGTACGTGGCGGAGACCGAAACCAGCCGCCTGTGGTCGTTCGAGATCGTCGGCGAGGGCGAACTGAAAAAGCTCCCTTTCCCTTCGCCCCATGGCGGCAAGCTGGTGGCAGGCCTGCCGGGCTACCAGCGATTCGATTCGCTGAAGGTCGAGGCGGGCGGCAACATCTGCGTGGCCACGCTCATGCACGGTGGCATCAGCGTCATCGCGCCGGACGGCGAGTGGCTCGAGTTCCACGCAGCGCCGGAAGTCTATTGCACCAACCTGGCATTCGGCGGCCCCGACTTGCGCAAGGTCTATGTCACGCTGTCGGGCTTCGGTACGCTGCTGGAAGTGGACTGGCCGCGCGCGGGGTTGAAACTGCCGGGCCAGATATTGCCGAATCGATGAACCAACGGAGAACTCAGGACAAGACCCCGGAACAGGAATCCATCCGCAGCCGCTTTCTTGCCGTCGACACCACCCCGGTGTCCGACGTGCTGGAGAAGGTCGGTCTGTTCGACCAAGCGCTCGCCACCGACCTGACGCCCATCGCGCAGGCACAGCCGAAACTCGCTGGCTTACCTACACGGTCCGCATGCACATGTTGCCGTATGAAGGTCCGGGCGACCCC
>JANMWG010000168.1:0-47915 GCA_031393885.1 Betaproteobacteria bacterium
TCCGTTTCATGAGTGCGCGCATCGCACTGCCTTCCGTACCGGCTTGTTGAATGACATCGGCGCGTGGCTGGCGGGTGTTCCGTGCGGCTTTTCCCCATCGGCGTTCCGGGCGCTGCACGTCGAGCATCACCGGCATACCAACGATTCGGCCCGGGACCCCGAAATGGGCGGCCCGGAAGATGAGGGTGGCTTGCCGCTCACCTCGCTGCAGTGGCTTTCGGTGGTGCTCGGGTGGTGGCACTTCCGGTTCAAGACGCTGCTGCTGGTGCGGCTGTCAGTATTGCCGGTGTCGAGGTGGGAAGCGTTTGCGCCCTGGGCGCCCCCGGGGCTGCGACGGCATATCGCCTGGGAGGCCCGGGTGGTGGCCGGTCTGTGGCTCGCCCTGGTTGCGGCGGCGTGGTTCGATGTGCCGGGGGCGAGATGGATGCTGGGGGCGCTGGCGCTGTCCCATGTGTTTCAGGGGGCATGGCAGTCGCTGGAGCATCGCGGCATGCCGAAGGACGGCCCGGTGCTGACCCGCACACGCTCGTTGCGCTCACCGCTGGTGGTGCGGTGGCTGGTGTGGAACAGCAACTTCCATGCGGAGCATCACGCGTGGCCGGGTATCCAGTGGCATTCCTTCCACGGGATCTGGTCGGGGAGAACGGACTGCGATACGACTTCGGCCCTGGTCGGCACTGGGGTCGCAAGCACCACCAGCATCACCGCCCCGCACACGTTCGAACTCTTCATGACGTCCTCGTCTGTTCGATAGCCGCGGCGATCGGGCCGACCCAGATCAGGAGCGCGGAGTGCGCGAGACGCTGGCGCGCGGCGAATGACGCAGCGCTCGGCTTGACTCAGAACCTGCGCGGGCCGCGAGAGTCCGCTAGGTGTTTGGCGTAAAACAATGTTTGACGCTGGCGCCGTGGACGGATAGCATGCGTATAACAATGTTGAACCGAGGTTCGCGATGGAAGTCGTATTGAAGAAGATGGGCAACAGCACTGCGCTGGTGGTGCCTCCGCCTGTTCTGAAGGATCTGGGCATCGGTGTCGGGCAGCACTTGAGGCTGGACACGACGGCGGATGGCCGGATCGTGCTGACACCCAAGCGCAAGTACACACTGGCCGATATGATCGCCCAGTGCGACTCGAGGGCCGCGCCACCGGCCGACTCGAGACTGTGGGATGTTGCCCGCCCCGCCGGGAAAGAAGTCTGGTGATGGCGGGTTTCGAGCGCGGTGACATCGTGAGCGTGCCGCTGGACCCGGCGATGGGGCACGAGCAACGCGGCACCCGGCCGGCGCTGGTGCTGACCACCAAGGTGTTCAACAAACTCGGCGATGTGCTGGTGGCTCCGATCACGCAAGGTGGCGACTTTTCGCGTCATGCCGGGTTTGCGGTATCGCTGACTGGCTCGGGATGCAAGACCCAGGGTGTGGCCCTGGTCAACAAGATCAGGATGCTCGACCTGGCGGCCCGCAAGGCACGCAAGGTGGAGCGCGTGCCGCAGGACGTGATTGATGAAGCGTTGGGCCGCTTGGCCGCGCTGCTTGAATGAACGACGCGCCAGTCGGGCAAGAGCGGGACTGGCCGCAAGCAATCGAGCAGATCATAGGCTCGACAAGTGGTCCCAGCGATCAAACGAAATGGCTCAGAGACACAAACAGTCAAGACGGATCTTGCAGTCGGGCAGATCGCCGCCTTCCCGCTCGTCTGCCGACACGACGGAACTCGATTGCCAGTTCAAACTACCGCAAATGCCCCGGCAGCCACGTCGTCAGCGGCGGGAAGAAGATGATGAGCACCAGCACGGCGAATGCCCAGCCGAGGAACGGCAGCACGTGCCACATCACCGGGCCGATGCGAATGCGGCCCACGCTGGCCACCACGAACAGCAGCAGGCCGATCGGCGGATGCATCAGCCCGATCATCAGGTTGAGCACGACCACGGCGCCGAACTGAATCGGGTCGATGCCCAGTTGGGCGCCGAGCGGGATCAGCACCGGCAAGAAGATGATCATCGCCGGCAGCGGCTCGATGATGCAGCCGATGAGCAGCAGGAAGCCGTTGATGATCAACAGCACCACCGTCGGGTTGGTGGACCAGCTCTGGATCGTGTCGACCACGGTATTGCTGATCTGGCTCTCGGCCACGAGCCAACTGAACGGTCCGGCAGCGGCCAGCAGGAACAGGATGACCGCGGCCGAGCGGCCGGCTTCGTAGAGCAGCTTCGGCAGTTCCTTCGCCTTGAGACCGCGGTAGATGAACAGGCTCACGAACAGCGCATAAAACACCACGGCCACTGCGGCTTCGGTGTCGGTCAGGAGCCCGAAGCGGATGCCGCCGATGACGATCACCGGCATCAGCAGCGCCCAGCCGGCACGGCCCGTGGCCTTCGCCTTGCCCGCCCACGGCACCGGCGCCCGGCTCGGGAAATCGCGCACCCGCGCCACGATCGAGCAGATCACCATGAAACCTGCCGCGAGCATCAATCCCGGCACGATGCCGGCCATGAACAGCTTCACCACCGATTGCTGCGCGAGCTGCGCGTACACCACCATCGGGATGGACGGCGGGATGATCGGACCGAGCAGCGCGCCGGCCGCGATCACGGCGCCCGCGAAGCCGTCGCCATAGCCTTCCTTGCGCATGGCGGGGATGAGCGGCTTGCCGGTCGCGACCGCGTCGGCCACCGCCGAACCCGACACGCCCGCCATGATGAGGTTGGTGAGGATCGACACGTGTCCGAGGCTACCCTTCACGCGGCCGACGATAGCCTGCGCCCATTCGATCAACCGCAGCGTGAGGCCGCCGCGATTCATCAGCTCGCCGGCAAGAATGAAGAGCGGCACCTGGACCAATGCGTAGGTATCGACACCGGCGATCATCGACAACGGCATCATCGCCGGATCGACCGCGTCGCCGCGATACTCGACCCCCAGCCAGGCCGCCAGGACCATCGAGTAGCCGACGTCGAAACCGACGATCAGCGACAGGATGAACGCAACGAACAACAACGGCAGCATGAGCGCTAGTCGCCTTCCACTTGCATGTCACCCTCCACCTGCAGGTGCCGCGGCGGCTCGCGTCCGGCCGCGCGAACCACGATGCGCAGCACCAGGAACACCGAGAGGAGGATGCACGAGACGAACAGCGCCGCCGAGGGCCAGGCTTCCGACAGCACCGTGCCGAGTCGCTCCTGGTCCTGCCCGATCTCGACCAGTCGCCAGCCGTTGAAGCCGATGATCGCCGTCAACCCGAGCATCATCGCGTCGAACACGTATTCGAGCACTCGCTGCACCGCCTTGGGCAGATGCGCGTCGATGAGATCGACCCGGATGTTGAGGCCGCGCTTCACGGCGAGCGCGAAGCCGACGAAGGTAAGCCACACCAGCATGATGCGGGCGTAGGCATCGGGCGCCGCGATCGGCAAGGTCACGAAATGGCGGTCGACGAACTGCGAGGCGACGATGAGGGCGAGTCCGGCAACCAGCAGCGCGACCAACCCTTCGAGCACGCGCTCGACCAGATGCAGGGCGCGCTCGAACGCACCTATCATCTCGAGGAAATGCACATGCGCTCGACCAACCCGGCCGGCGAGACCTTGCCTTCGTACGGCCTGCACGCACCGTAGACCACGACAATTCGTACCCCCGCGAGGCTCTCGGCGAACTTCTCCATGCCCATGTGCAGGTTGCTGCCGGTGGTCCACGGACCGCCGAGAGGCAAGGTCACTTCAGCCGCCGACGCGGTACCCAGCGCCATCACCCAGACTGCCGCAAACATCCACGCAGACCTGCTCATATCCCCGCCCCCTTTCTCGACCCCGCTCCCAGTCGTCCACTCTCCGACCGAGTGCGGCATCGAGCCACCCGTAGCCGCGCGCGATCGATGCTATTTCTGGGCGGCCTTGATCTTTGCGACCAAGCCGTCGGGCCAGACTTTGCCCTCGTAGTTCTTGTAGACATCCGCCCAGGCCTTCTCGAAGGCCGCGCGGTCGGGCACCGTGTAATCGATGCCGGCTTTTTTCAGTTCTTCGAGGCCGCGCTTGTCCACCTCTTCGCCGAGCTGCGTGGCGACCTTGCCCGCTGCCACCGCCGCCCGTTTGAAGAGCGCCTGTTGCTCGGGGGTGAACGTGTTCCACTTCCGCTCCGACACGTGAAAGGCGCCCATGTCGTACACGTGGTCGGTGGCCGACCAGTACTTCGACACCTCGTGGAAGCGAAACGAGAGCGTCAGGTCGAAGCCGTTGTCCTGGCCGTCGACCTGGCCGCGCGACAGCGCCATGTAGACCTCGTTCAAGCCCAGCGGCACCACCTTCACGCCGATCTTCTCGAACACGTCGCGGAAGATCGGAATCGGCGGAATGCGCAACCGCATGTCCTTCAGGTCCTCCGGTTTGCGGATCGGTCCGCGGGTGGTGACGAGTGCCCGCGGGCTGCGGTCGCCGGCCACCGCGAAGATGCGCACGCCGGATGCCTTGGCGCATTGCTCGAACAACTCCGCGAAGATCGGGCCGTTCAGCACTTCGGCGGCGGCGCGCTTGCTTTTGTAGAGATACGGCAGGTAATTGACGTTGAGCGGGCCGCAGCCCTTGACCTGGCCGAGGTTGCCCGGGCCGAGATAGGCCATGTCGACCGTCCCGAGCTGCATCCCGGCGATCAACTGCTGTATGTCGCCGATCTGGCTGTCGGTGTAGACCTGAACCTTGATCGTGCCCTTGGACTCGGCGGCCACGACCTCGGCGAACTTCTCCATGCCCTTGTGCAGGTTGCTGCCGGACACGAACGGCGAGCCGAAACGCAGGTTGAGCGTTGCGGCGGCGGCTGGCGCGGCGGCCACGATGGCCAGCAGCGCCAGAGCGACGGCCCCGAATCGACTCTTCATGGAACCCCTCCCGAAAGGGCGGCGCCGTTCGGACGCGGCGCGCATCGGTGAACCTTACGGTTTGGCGAAATCGAAATCGATGACGAGGTAGCGGCGCCCGGTGAGGTCTCTGGTCTTGACCAGCTTCTCGCCATTGCGCTCGGCCTCGAAAGTCCAGCGGCCCGACGGCGGATTGACGAAGAAGAACGGCCCTTCGCTGTTGGCCTCGACCTGCGCGTCTCCCTTGAGGTCGCGCAGGGTAACCCGCACCGGTCCGGTATCGACGTGCTCACCACCCAGCGTGAAGCGTATCTGCACCGGATAGCGGTTCGCCACCTGCTCGAATGCTTTCGCCGACTCGTCGGCGCCGCCGGTGATGTAGTTGATGCCGGACTGTTTGTGCACCTTGATACCGACGGCCGCCTCGTCGGCGACGGCGACCCCGGCCATCAGGGCGAGCGCCACCAACCCCGTCAAGACTTCCTGTAGCAGCGTTACTTTACGCATCCCGGCTCCCGAAACTCACGTTGCGACGGTGGCGAGGTTAGCACTTCGCCCGCGCGAACTCCCGCTGCGGTGCGGCATGCGGCGACGGTAGCCGCCGCCCAGAACGCCACCACTGCTCGACGACGGGCGAGGCGGGAAAGCCGCGGACACAAAAAAACCCGGCGCAGGGCCGGGTTCCGGAGGTCGGCGATGGACGGCCGGCAGCACCACAAGGGGGAAGCTGCAGCGCAGGCTGGGGGTGGACCTCATGGCACCACAGGGTTCCCCGAGGATGCTGCGCCCCCTGGAGGGGGAAGCCGCAGCGCAGCGCAGGCTGGGGGTGGGCGTCAGTTCTTCTTGGCGTCGTTCGCGGGCGGCGCCTCGGCGGCTTTGCCGGCATCATTCTGCACCGGACAAAAGGCATCCATCGCTTCGTTGTGGCACCAGTGCGCGTTCATGTTGAAGTTGGCTTTCAGGCACTCGAACATGTAGTTGCCCATCTCGCTGGTCCAGTGGCAGTTCGCGTGCTTCACCTGGAAGCGCTCCATCTTGTTGGTCGGAGGCGGTGTGGCGGGTTCGTCGGCGGCAAAGACGATCGCCGGAAAGGCGATCAGCGCGGCCAGTACGGCCATCCGGGCAGTGGTGCGGTTCTTCATGCGGAAAGTCCTTTGGGTTCGTTGCATGGGGCGGTGGTGTGGGCTGCGGACCCGCCCTCATCCCCGGGCAGCGCAACACGTGAACCGGATTTTACCGGACAACCCGCGCGCGGCAGCGCGGGGGATGGCCTCAGCACCACAGGGTTCCCCGAGGATGCTGCGCCCCCTCGAGGGGGAAGCCGTAGCGCAGCGCAGGCTGGGGGTGGGCGTCACCCTCACTCCGCGTCCGGCTGCACCTGCGGCGCGGCCTTGCGAAAGGCCTCGAGCTCGTTGCACGCGGCGTCGATGCGCACGATGGTCGGGAACGGCGTCAGATCGACGTCGAAGCGCCGCGCGTTGGCCACCTGCGGCACCAGCGAGATGTCGGCGAATCCGGGCGTGTCGCCATGACAGTAGCGGCCGGTGCGCGGGTCGTTCGCCAGCCGCGCCTCCAGCGCCTCGAAGCCGGTGGTCACCCAGTGGTGATACCAGGCCGTCTTCTGCTCTTCCGTGACCTTCAGCGTATGGGTCAGATAGCGCAGCACGCGCAGGTTGTTGAGCGGATGGATCTCGCACGCAATGATCAGCGCCAGCGAGCGGACGCGGTTGCGCTCGACCGGATCGGTGGGAATGATGCGCGGCTCGGGATGGGTCTCGTCGAGGTACTGGATGATCGCGAGCGACTGGTAGATCAGGCTGCCGCCGTCGTCGAGCACCGGCACCAGCCCCTGCGAATTGATCGCCGCGAACTCGGCCTCGAACTGCTTCCCCTTGCCGATATGCACCGACGCGTATTCGTAATCGAGGCCCTTCAGCGCGAGCGCGATGCGCACGCGGTAGGCAGCTGAACTGCGGTAGTAGCTATAAAGCTTCATCTCGTTTCCCCCTGGTCAGCCTTCGAACCGCAAGCGCAACTCGCGATAGCGCGCGAGCATGGCGGCGGCAACGCACATTTCTTCGCTGTCATTGAAGGCGGGCACACCCGCCTGGGCCAGCATCTGGAACCACTCGGCCTTGCGCTCGAGCGTGCCCATCATCGAATGCATCATCGGAATCGGCGAATACTTCGCGATGCCGGCGATGGCCGCGACCACCGGCTCGGCATCGACCATGAACGGCACCACGTGGATCATCAGCACCACGTCGATGAGGCCGGGCACTTCCTCGAGCACGGCGCGCAGCGTGGCCTCGAAGCGCTCCGCACGCGCATCGGCCAGCAGATCCACCGGGTTCGCCACCGTGGCCTCGGCCGGCAGTGCCGCTCGCAATCGCTGCGCCAGCGCCTCGGGCAGTTCGACCAGTTCCAACCCTTCGAGCACCGCCTGGTCGGCGGCCAGCACGCCCGGGCCACCGGAGTTGGAGACGATGAGTGCGCGTGGTCCGATGCCGTCCGGATGCGAGCCGAACACCTTGCCCGCGAGCCGCAGGTGCCGCAGGCTCGCCACGCGCAGCAACCCGGCTTCATCGCAGAAGGCGTCGATCTCGGCGTCGTCGGCACCCTTGGCGCCGGTATGGCGCAGCGCCGCGCCACGACCCTGGTCGGTCCGGCCGCCGATCAGCGCCACGACCGGCTTCACCGCCGCAACACGACGTGCCACCGCTGCCAGCCGCTCCCGGTTACCGATCGATTCGACGTACAGCAGGACCGCGCCGCACAGCGGATCGCCGCCGAGATAGTCGAGATAGTCGGCCAGATCGAGCTGCATGCCATTGCCCACCGACACGACCGCGCCGAGCGGCATGCCGAAACCGTGACTGGCGGCGATCATCTCCTCGGCGATCGCCCCCGACTGCGAGATCAGCGCCACCGGTCCGCCACGCGGAACATCCCGGAAGAACGTCGCCGCGAAGCGGAAATCGCTGTCCATCAGGTTGACCAGGCCCGCGCAGTTCGGCCCCGCCACCACCATGTCGTTGTCGTGCACGATCTTCTGCAGCGCCGCGTCGCGCTCGAGGCCTTCCGGACCTGCCTCGGCAAAACCGCCCGGCAGGATGAGCAGATTCACGTGGCCGCTGGCCGCCGCCTCGCGCACCACGTCGAGGATGGCCTCGGGCTTCACCAGCACCGCCACCAGATCGGCGGGCGGATAGATCTCGCGCAATGACGTGACCGCCCTGATGCCGTGGATCGTGCCGCCCTTGGGATTCACCGGGATCACCCGGCCGCGATAGCCGCAGACGCGCAGGTTACGCATCACCGCACCGCCGGAACTGGTGCTGCGATCGCCGGCGCCGACCACGGCGATACTGTCCGGCCGGAAGAAACTCGCCACCCGTTTGCGTTCGATGGGCATCAGTGCGCGCCGGGCCGGCCAGGGGCCAGAGTCCGCTGGCGTTCGGCAGGCACGAACAGTCCGCAGGGACTGTCCGTGTCTGGCCTCACTCCGCAAGCGCACTGGCCCCCAACTGGGGGGGTGGCGAAGCGTAGCGAAGCCTGGGGGGGTCGTTTCACGTCAGCGCACCTTTTCGCCGCCGGGAAGGGCGATGGCTGTGCGGGGCATCATCCGGCGTCCCCTCGCAACCGCTGGCCGATGCGAAGCAACGCATCGGCGGCGCCGAATCCGCCGGCCTTGGTCACCAGCCAGACCACCCGGTCGCCGACCGCGAGCCGGGCGCAGGCGATCCCAGGCAGCAGTTCGCCGCTCACATCGAGAGCCGGTCGGCCGGCCGCCCGCAGGATCGCCATCGCGGTGTCGCCGCCGGTGGCGACGATCGCCCCGGTGCCGTCGACCCGCGCCGCCGCCAGCGCATGGCCGGCAAGCCGCGCCGCCACTTCCGCGGCGCCGATCTCGGTGCCGTCGGCCGCGCGGGTCGCGGCGATGACGAAGTCGCCATCGAGCGCCATGCCGTCGTCGACCGGTTCGCCGTTCGGTGCGAGCACCACACGGACACCGGCGCTGGCCAGTTGCATGATCTGCTCGCGCGAGGATGCCGCGCGGGAGCCGACGATGTACACGATGCGGCCTTCGACGACCGCGGGCGACATCGGCTCACCGCCGGGCAGTGCGCGCGCGAGCGCCGCGGTCAGCCCCGCCGAGCCGACCAGGAGCGGCGCCGCGCTCAGGCGCACCGACGCCAGCACGGCGTCGAGATCGGCATCGGTGCTGGCATCGTGAATGACGGCATCGATGCCGGTCGCCGCAAAAGCGGCGGCGAGCGGTTGCTGCAATGCCGGTGACAGCGCGTCGTGCACGAACGCGGTTTCCGCCAGGGGAACGCCATCGACCAGCACGCAGCCGTCGACCACCGTCCTGCCCTGCTTCGGAAATGCGGGGGCGACGATGGCGCGTCCGCGTCCCGACGCGTGCAAGGCCGCGACGGTTTCGCCGACGACGTTGCCGCGCAGCGTGGAATCGATCTTCTTCACCACCACCGCGAAACCTGCGCCGCCGAGCCGGCGGAAGGCGCTCTCGATCCGCGCGGCGGCCTGCGGCAGCGGCAGATGCCGCGATTCGGTGTTGACCGACACCACGCTCGCGTGCGCCACCTGCTGCGCATCGCACTCGTCGGGAGAGGCGACGACGACGGTGACCAGGCCGCGGGACGCGAACGGCCCGGCCGCATCCATGGCGCCGGTCAGGTCATCGGCGATGATCAGGACCCGCACCGGCGCGCTGATCAGGACCCCGACCGGCGCGCTCTTCGACATCGGACGACGGCTGCGCCGCGACGACAGGCAGCACCACAGGGCTCCCCGAGGACGCTGCGCCCCCTGGAGGGGGAAGGCGTAGCGCAGCGAAGCCTGGGGGTGGACGTCACGGCAGCACCACAGGGCTGCCCGAGGATGCTGCGCCCCAAGGGGGAAGCCGCAGCGCAGCGCAGCCTGGGGGTGGGGTGAACGAAGGGATCTCTGAAGCGAAGGGGCAGCGCCCACAGGGTCCCCCGAGGACGCTGCGCCCCCTGGAGGGGGAAGGCGTAGCGCAGCGAAGCCTGGGGGTGGACGTCACCTCTGCGCAGCGCAGCCTGGGGGGGGGCGTTCACCTCAAGCGGTGCGGTCGGCCATCATGCGGCCATAGGCGATGGCGGCGCGCATGTTGGTGTGGTCGGCCTTGCCGGTCCAGGCGATGTCGAATGCCGTGCCGTGATCGACCGAGGTGCGCCGGATCGGCAGCCCGAGCGTGATGTTGACAGTGGTATCGAACGCGATCAGCTTGGTGGGGATATGACCCTGGTCGTGGTACTGCGCCACCACCAGGTCGAACTCGCCGCGCATTGCACGATAGAAGACCGTGTCGCCGGAGATCGGGCCGCGAGCGTCGATGCCTTCGGCCTGGGCCAGCGCGACACCGGCGTCGATCTGATCGATCTCCTCGCGGCCGAAGATGCCGCCTTCGCCGCAGTGCGGATTCATGCCCGCCACGGCAATGCGCGGGCGGTCGAGGCCGAGCGAGCGAAAGTGCTTCCAGCCGGCGCGGATCGTGTCGAGCACGCGCTGGGTGGTGGCGCGCTCGGTGGCGTTGCGCAGGCTGGTATGGGTGGTGACGTGGACCGCCGCCAGCTTGTCCGACGCCAGCAACATGAACGACGACCTGGTGTCGGTGAGGGTCGCGAGCAGTTCGGTGTGGCCATCGTAGTGATGGCCGGCCGCGTGCAGCGCCCCCTTGTTGAGCGGCGCGGTGACGATCACGGCGATGTCGCCGGCCAGCGCCAGCGTGACCGCCTTCTCGATGTAGCGATACGCGGCTTCGCCGCCGCCGGCGCTCAGCCGGCCGTCGGTGATCTCGGCGTCACGGCTGGTGGGCACGTGGAACACCGGCACCGCCCCGTCGCGCGCGTTGGCGGCCTCCTCGAAGCGCAGCGACGTGCCCAGCAGGCGATCAGCTCGTGCCAGCAGATCACGATTGCCGATGACCGCGGTGCGGGAGCGGTCGGCGGGGCTCATGTCGGCCAGTGCCTTGACCGTGATCTCCGGGCCGATGCCGGAAGGATCGCCGATGGTGATGCCGATCATTGCTGCAGTGCTCATGTGTGCGCCTGTTGCCAGCCAAGAACGAATCGAGGCCGGATTATAGCCACCGGTACGCAGCGGTCAGCGCCGGGCGGCCAGCGACCGGAGTCCGCTGGCGTTCGGCAGGCACAGACAGTCCGCAGGGACTGTCTGTGTCCGGCCTCACTCCCAAGTGCGCCAGCCTTCTCGAGGGGGAGGCGAAGCGCAGCGCAGCCTGGGGGTGGGTCATTTCAGGTCACTGATCGGAAGCGAGCCGCGCGCGCACGTCATCGGCGGTTGCCAGCGATGAACCCATCGCATCGATGGCCTCGGCGGCAGCTCGCACCAGATCGACATTGGAGGCTGTCGCGCCGAACGACACGTCTTCGAGGCCGACGCGGATGTGACCGCCTTCGCTCACCACTCGCGGAATGAGCGGCAGCACGTCGACCCCGAGCCCGCCCACCATCCACTGGGCGCCGGGCGCGAGCTGGTCGAGCAGCTTGAGGTAGGCGGTGAGGGCATAGTCCTCAGGTGGAAAACCGAAGCTGTAGTCGGACGTGAACATGAAGCGATAGATCGGCGCCGGTGAACTCTCGCGCCAATGCAGCGCCGCTCCCAGGCGCAAAAAGCCCGGTTCGTAGATGGCATAGGCGGGATGGAACCCATGCCGGCGGGCCAGCGCGAGCCCATGCCGCACCGTCTGCTCGGCATTCTGGTAGACGAAGCCGGGTTCGTCGCGCTGGATCTGGTCCCAGTGGGTGATGTTGCATGAGCCGGGATCCACGACCCCCCATTCCAGCAGGTTCAGCCGTGCCAGTTGCTCGATATGCGCGTAGCGCGCCTGCGCCTCCAGCGGAACCAGCGCGTCGCGACTGCCCGCGAACGGGATGGTGGGATACACGATCGCATCGACCTTGCTGCGGATGCCGCCGATGATGCGGGCGTACCGATCGGCATCGTCGCTCTGGCGGCCGGTGGCGGTGTCATAGGCATGCACGTGAACGATGGCGGCGCCCGCCTCGACGCAGGCGATGCCTTGTTCGACGATCTCCTCGACCGTCACCGGAATGCCGGGCTGCCGATCGCGGCCCCAGGGGCCGTTGAGAGCGACTTCGAGCCACGTGGGGGATCCGGACTGCGGCGATGATTCAGTCATGGCGTAGGCGGGTCAGAGTGCAGGAAGAATGTGTACGGAGAGATCGCCCAGGCCATCGATGCGACCGGTGAGCCGGTCGCCCGGCATCACGGCGCCGACACCGGCCGGCGTCCCGGTGAAGATCAGGTCGCCTGCCGCGAGCAGATAGTAGTCCGACAGGAAGCTGATGGTCTCGGGCACCGACCAGATGAGGTCGGCGAGATCGCCCTTTTGCCGGGTGTCACCGTTGACCGCGAGCGTGATTGCGCCGGCCGCAGGGTGACCGACTGCGGCGGCCGGATGCAGCGGCCCGATCGGCGCCGACTGGTCGAAGCTCTTGCCGAAATCCCAGGGGCGGCCCAGATCGCGCGACGCCAGTTGCAGATCGCGGCGGGTCATGTCGAGCCCGACCGCATAGCCGAATACATGATCCAGGGCGCTCGCCACCGGAATGCGACGCCCGCCGCTTTTCAGCGCGACCACCAGTTCGATCTCGTGATGATAGTTGCTGGTGCCGGGGGGATAGTGGATGTCGCCACCGCCCGGCACCACCGCGTCGGCCGGCTTCATGAAGAAGAACGGCGGCTCCTTGTCGGGATCCTTGCCCATCTCGCGCGCATGCGCCGCGTAGTTGCGGCCGACGCAATACACCCGTCGCACCGGAAACTGCCGGGTATCGCCGACAATGGGCACGACGGCGGTCGCCTGGGGTTCGAACAGGAAGGTCATGGTCTGCACTCCGGAGTTGCTGCGATCAGAACAGGTGAAACGCCCCGTCCACCACACCGAGGGGCCAGCGGCCACCCTCGAACAGGCGGTATCTTCGCATGAAGAAATGATCGGCCCCGGCGCCGGCCAGCCCGCCCACCGAGAACCACGCCGCCGACAGCGCGTGCACCGGCACCACGGCCGGCATCACGCGTCGCGCTGTTCGCGCCATAGCGACAACGCCCGTTGCACCGGACGGTCGGAGAAGCTGAACAGCACGGTGTCTTCACTCGCGCGCAGGCGATGCCGCGCCCAGCTCGGCACGACGAAGGTATCGCGCGGACCGAAGCCGAGCACCCGGTCATCGAGACGGCATTCGCCGCGGCCGTCGATCACGTGGAACACCATGCCGTCGGTGCTGCGATAGCCGGCGCCGTCGAACCCTTGCGGCAGCAACTGGATGAAGGCGCCGATCGTCGGCATCGCCGGACCGCCGGTTGCGGGGTTGGTGAACTGCAATTTGTAGCCGTGACAGGCGTCGGCGGCGCCACCGCGTGCGAGTCGATGCAGCGTTTCGCGACTGCGCTCGTAGGGATAGGCGAACAGCGGCGAGGCCGCGTGTCGCGGTTCGAAATCGAGCGGCATCAGCGTCGCGCCATAGCGCGCGAGCGCGTCACCTTCGGGCCGCACCACGGGCTGGGTATCGGCGCCGAGATTCTCGGCGAAACCGCAATCGAAGAATCGCACCAGTGGTATGTCGAGGCCATCGAGCCAGACCACCGGCTGGTCGGCGTCGCTGCCGTGGTCATGCCAGGTCCAGCCCGGCGTGATGATGAAATCACCGCGACGCATGGTCACCCGCTCGCCATCGACAGCGGTGTAGGCCCCGTCGCCTTCGACGATGAGCCGCAGCGCGGTCTGGGTGTGCCGGTGGCTGGGCGCGACTTCCCCCGGCAGGATCAGTTGCAGCCCGGCGTACATCGACTGGGTGATGGCGGAGCTTCCCGCCAGGCCGGGATTCTCGAGGATCAGCACGCGCCGGACCGCTTCGCGCGCCGTGATCAGTGCGCCCGATTCCATCAGCGCCGGCCGCAGCTCGTCGTAACGCCACAGATGCGGCACGGCCGGCGACCGCGGCTGTTCCGGCACCAGCGCGGCCATCGACTCCCACAGCGGGGTCAGTTGCTGCGGGGCGATGCGACGGTAGTACTCGTCGCGCGCGGCACGACTGTCGGTGGCGGCGTTCATCGCGGTTCGGCAGCCGCCGCGCCGCTCCCAAGGATGCCGGCCCCCCCATTGGGGGGTAGCGAACGACGTGAGCTTGGGAGGGTAGTCATATTATTGCAGGACGGGTAGACGCAGGCCGAAGTCGTTCTCCACCAGTTCGGTGACCCGGACCATGAAGTCGGCGCGCATCTCGTCGTTCGACCGCTGCTTGAGGCCGAGCCTCAGATAGGTCTCGTTGTTGCGACTGCGGCTCGACCCGAAGAACGCCGGGGTGATGGGAAAATAGCGGTCGATGGCCGCCTGCACTTCCGGGCCGCGACCCGCCTGTATCAGCTCGAGGCAGAAGTCCTTGCCGAACTTCGCGTGAAATTTCTCTTCCGGCATGGTCAGGCGCGCCAGGTTGCGCAACGGATGAAACGAGCAGTGAAGCAGATCCTCGACCTGCAGGATTTCCGCGTAATCGGCGATGGCCTTGATCACGCAGAACTCCGGCCAGGTCTTCAGTTCGAACTCGAAGATCGACAGCGGTCGCTTCACGCTCGGGTCCATGCGCTCGGGCGCGACGCCGATCTCCTCGGCGAGGTTGCGAAAGCGCACATGATGGTGATACTCCTCCATCGCGACCCGGCAGGTAAGCCATTTCGCGTAAGGCGTCGGCGCCAGCGCGATCGCCGGTTCGTCGAACACCTGGGCGCCATAAAGTTCGTTGACGGCGTGGCTGACGACGATTTTCTCGACCGCTTGGCGATAGTCTTCGGGTTGCGCAGCGAGCTCGGCTGCGCTCTTGACTTCGAATGCGGCGACGGCAGACATGATGGCTCCCTGGGTCAGAGTTCGGGTTCGGTATTGAACCGCTCGAGATCGGTCGCAAGATCGGTGAGGTGCGGGCCGAAAGCGCTGGCCAAGGCGCTCGCGTAGGTGGCTTCGTCCTGGTTGTCGGGCGCGCTCGCCACCACCCTGGCGGCAACGCGCGGCTGCGAGAACAGGAACACCTCGCGCCCACGGACGCCGAACACCTGCCCGGTGAACGGGTTGCCAGCCGACGCCAGGAAAGCGACCAGCCGCGCCACGTGATCGGCCGGAATTCGCAGCGCCCGCTCGCGGTACCGCGCCTGCGCTTCGTTGGCCGGCTGGATCGATTCGGTGGCCCGGGTGGCCGCGAAGGGTGCCACGGCATTGCACTTGACGCCGGCGCGGGCCATGTCCATCGCCACCACGCGGGTCAACCCGAGCAGCCCCGCCTTCGCCGATGCATAGGCACTCTGGCCGAAGTTGCCGATCAGGCCGGCGCTCGAGACCATGTTGACGATGCCGCCCGGTGCCCTGCCCGCCTTGATCTGGTCGCGCATCGCCGCCGTTGCGGCCGCGATCAGGGCAAACGGCGCATGCAGATCGACTTGCAGCACCCGGTCGAAGTCCTCGGGCCTGCCCTTGAAGATCAGGGCGTCGCGCAGGATCGCCGCGTTGTTCACCACGATGTCGACGGCGCCGAATCTCTCGACGGCGAGCGCCACCATCGCCGCGCCGGCACCGGGGCTGGAGACGTCATCGTTCCAGGCGACCGCACGATCACCCAGCGCCGCCACGGCAGCTGCGGCAACGGACGGATCGGCGCCGCTGCCATCGATGGCGACGCCGCTATCGGCGACGATCACCGCGGCGCCGCGGGCGTGCAGGGTTCGGGCCACGGCAAAGCCGATGCCGCGGGCACCACCGGTGACGATGGCGACCCGCCCGTCAAGTGTGGTGTCGTTCACGCGGGTGGTGTCGTTCACGCGGGTGCCTTCATTGACCCCTGCCTCGATTCCAACGCTTTCCGTTTCGGCGCCCGGCCGCGATCGGCTGACTCGCAGCCCCCTTCAGGGGCCCCTGCCCGGTGCCTCACGCTGCCTGCACCGACACCGAAGCAGGAATCGGATCGGCATGAATGTCGCGGACCGCGACGCCCTTGCGCAACAGCAACTGCGTCGCGGCTCCGACCATCGCCGGCGGGCCGGCGACATAGGCCTTGAAGCCGTCGAGACGGACGAAATCGGCGTCCACGGCATCGGTCACGATGCCCGATCGCCAGGGCACGCCGCCGCAACTCCGGTCATCCTCCGACAGCACCACCTGGGCGCGCGATCCGGCACGCCCTTCGACCCACGAACGCATCTCTTCCTCGGCGTAGACGTCGCGCGCCGCGCGTGCCCCGAAGTACACGTGCAGCGGGTTGTCGGATCCGCTGTTGCGCAATGTGGAGAGGATCGACCGGATCGGCGCCAGGCCACTGCCGCCGGCGATCGCGATGATCGGCCCCGCATGTTTGGCGCGCAGGTGCGCCGAGCCGTTGGGCCCGGTCACGCGCAATTCGTCGCCCACCCGCAGACGCTGCCCCAGACCCGCGGTCACGCTGCCGGCGCCGCCTTCGCGCACATGGAACTCGAGCAACGGCTGATCGGGCCTGCCCGCCATCGAGTATTCGCGGGCCATGCCGCGCGCGAACGGAAACTCGATCGAGGCATACTGGCCGGCGCTGAACGAAAACGGTCCACCCGCCACGATCTCGAGTTGCACCCGCCAGATGTCGTGGGTGATCGGCTCGAGGGCCACGACCCGGCAGGCGAGCACGCGCGAGGGATGCATCGCGAGCTCATCTTCGTCCGCCCGGCGGATCCGCACATCGCCCCAGACCTGCGTGCGGCACGCGAGCACGATGCCGCGCGCGCGATCCGCGGCGGCCAGCGCATGTTCGGAGTATTCGAGTTCGAGGATGTCGCCCGACAGCAGCTCGCATCGGCAGGTGCCACAGTTGCCGGCCTGGCAACTGTAGGCGAACTCGACGCCGCCCAGCAGGCAGGCGTCGAGAATGGTGTCGCCGGCCTCCGCCTCCACCGCCTCGTCGCTGCCTTCGATGTGTATCGTGTGACTCATTGATTTCCGCGCCAGCGCTGCATCACCAGTGTAAAGTATGTGTAACCAATCATTTGATGTCAAACAATATGATCGGCAAAATCATATGATGACCGGAAAAATTATATGACCGGCAAGACGCGATCAGGTTCGGTCGCCGCGGACGTACCGGCGGCCGACGACGGCATCGCGATGGGACTGCTGCCGACACTCGTCGGCTATCACGTACGCCAGGCGCAGATGGCGATCTTCGCGGATTTCGACGCGGCGCTGGGCGAGCTCGGCGTCTCGCCCGGCATCTTCGCGCTGCTGGTGATCATAGACGCCAACCCCGGACTGAAACAGACCCTGCTCGCCGACGCGGCGCGTCTGGACCGCTCGACGCTGGTGCCGGCGCTCGACAAGCTCGAGCAACGTCGCCTGGTCGAGCGCCGCGCCGCGCCCGGGGACCGACGCTCCAATGGCATCTTTCTCACCGCCGATGGCGCCGAGCTGCTGAACGCCGCGAGACGCGCGGTGCGTCGACATGAGACGCGTCTCGCCCGGGATTTCGGCCCCGGCGAGCGGACCGCCCTGATCGCGCTGCTGTCGCGCATCTTTCCGGAGCATCGCTGATGGAACGCCCGGCCGCCCGCCGCAGGGTCATGCGCTCGCGCTCGCGCAAGATGGCGCTGCCGCCCGGATCGCTGGTCTACGTCGGCGACCAGGCGCCACACGCGACCCGGATCACGATGATCGACTACGACGAGCAGCGGGTCACCGAGCGTGACCTGGTGCGGATCGAGGAATGCCTGGCATTTCGCGACCAGGCAAGCGTCACCTGGATCAACGTGGACGAGATCAACGAGCCCGGGCTGATTGCGACCTTCGGCCGCGTGCTCGGCTTCCACCCGCTGATGCTCGAAGACATCATGAACACCGAGCAGCGGCCTAAGATCGAAGATCACGGCGACTATCTTTACGTGGTGTTGAAGATGCTGGAGTGGAACGCGCAGAGCGGCGAGATCGACATCGAGCAGCTCTCGCTGGTGGTCGGCAAGAACTACGTGATCTCGTTCCAGGAACGCCCGGGCGACTATTTCGAACCGCTGCGCGCGCGCATCCGCGATGCACTCGGGCGCACCCGCAAGCTCGGCGCCGACTTCCTCGCCTATTCGCTGCTGGACATCGTCATCGACCACTACTTCCTCGTGCTCGACAAGCTGGCCGAGCGCATCGAGAAGGTCGAAGACACGGTGATCACGCGGCCCGTCGCCGAAACGCCGGCCCAGATCCACGCCCTGAAACGCGAAATGCTGTTCGTGCGCAAGGCGGTGTGGCCGATGCGCGAAGTCATCACCAGCCTGCGTCACCTGGACACGCCGCTGATCGCGCGCGGCACCGGCATCTTCCTGCGCGACCTGCAGGACCACATCGAACAGGTGATCGACGGCGTAGATACCTTCCAGACGCTGCTTTCCGGGCTGCTCGACAACTATCTGTCGACCATCAGCAACCGTACCAACGCGGTGATGCGAGTGCTTGCGGTGTTCTCGGCGGTGTTCATGCCACTCACCTTCATCACCGGCATCTTCGGCATGAATTTCCGTGCCATGCCGCCGCTGGAGTGGGGCTGGGGATTCGGCGGCACACTGGTCATGATGGCGGTACTGGGCATTGCCATGGTCCTCTACTTCCGCAGCCGCCGCTGGCTGTGAGCTAGCGCGCGGTGGCTCACATGGCTCATCGCCATTGGGGTAGCCAGGAAGCGATGGGGCAGCATCCGCAGGGTCCCCCGAGGAATGCTGCGCCCCCTCGAGGGGGAAGGCGAAGCGCAGCGCAGCCTGGGGGCGGGCCTCACCTCGGGGAAGGCGCAGCGCAGCCTGGGGGTGGGGGTCCTCTTTACTCGTCCGATTGAACGGCCCCCCGGGTTCGTTTGACCGCACCGCGTAGCTGCTTGGTCTGAAGCCGCCTGCGTTGCGCCGCAATACCCGGAGTCGTTGCGATACGCTGCCGGCGGCGTTGGGTTGCGCGCTGCAACAACTCCACCAGTCGTTGCACGGCGTCGGCGCGATTCATGGCCTGGGAGCGATGGCGCCTGGCATCGATGATGATCACGCCTTCCGTGGTGGCCCGGGTGCCGGCGAGCGTTAACGCGCGCGCACGGGTCTCGTCGTTGAGAGACGCGGAGCGCGCCGCATCGAAGCGAAGCTCGACCGCCGTCGACACCTTGTTGACGTTCTGCCCGCCCGGGCCCGACGCCCGAACGAAGCGGAATTCGAGTTCGTTCGGGCGCAGCGAAAGCGACGATGTTATTCGGATCACAGGCTTTCCAGTCACGTTCAGGTTGCAGCGCAACCTACTGTGCAATGATTTGTAGCACATCATGCTGTGTTGCAGCATTTCCGGCCACCACCGCGGCAGTCCGATATTGCGCCTTGCAAAGTAACAGGGCTGGCGCTAAATTCCACGCGGGTTTCGACGCAGCTCGACGCAATGCTCGGGTGCAAGCAATCCGATGCCAGGCTACAGAAGCGAAGGGGCCATAAGCAGTCCCAAGCTGAAATACGGTTGGTTCATAACACTGGGAGAGAGAGTCATGAAACGATGGAGCACACGACTGACGGGCGCCGCCATGGCACTGTCGGCGACAGCCATGATCGGTATCTCGATGCAGGCTGGCGCGGTTGAATGGGATCGGCTTCGCAATGCCGACAAAGATCCCAACAACTGGCTGATGTACCACGGCAACTTCAATGGTCATCACTACAGCGATCTTAGCCAGATCAATTCGCAGAACGTCAAGAACCTGCAGGTCGCCTGGATTCACACCCCCGGCGCGAGCAAGCGCGGGGTCCAGTCGTTCCCGCTCGCCGTCGACGGCGTGCTTTACTACGCCAGCGCTTCCGGCCAGGTCTGGGCGCTCGATGGCGCCAGCGGCGAGATGATCTGGAAATACCAGGCCAAGCTCGACCAGGAACGTTCCGAGGGCACTTTCTACAACCCCTACACCCGCGGGCTCGCGGTCGGCTACGGTAACGTGTTCATCGGCACCACCGATGGCCGCATGATCGCGCTCGACATGAAGTCCGGCAAGGTCGTGTGGGACAAGACCATCCTCACTGTCGAAGGCGGCAACAAGGGCTTCACCGGCGCACCGGTGGTGGTCAAGGACATGGTCGTGATCGGTTCCAACGGCGGCGAGCTGTCCGGCTGCTGCGGCCCGATCTTCGCGGTCGATGCCAAGACCGGTGAAGTACGCTGGCAGTTCGACACCATCGGTGGCGATGAGCGTTCCAAGGCGAGCTGGGGCAACGACTCATGGAAGACCGGCGGCGGCGGTGGCTGGATGACCGGCAACTACGACGAAAGCACCAATTCCATCTGGTGGGGCACCGCGAATCCTGCGCCCGACTACGACTGGGCCGGCGACAAGTGGAAGACGGCGGGTGCACGCCCTGGCGACAACCTCTACAGCTCGTCCGTGGTCGTGCTCAATGCCGACACCGGCGAACTGAAGTCGTGGTTCCAGGAAATGCCGCATGACGCCTGGGACTTCGACAGCGCCGTGGGCGAGTTCATGAAGATCGAGCGCAATGGCAAGCAGTACATGGTCCACCCGAACAAGGGCGGCATCATCTTCGTCTACAACGCCGATCCCGCGAACGCCCCGCTGAAGGTCGAAAACGCCTACATGATGGGCAAGACCTTCAACTACATCAAAGGCGTCGACCCCAAGACCGGTCAACTGATCGGCCGTCGCGAACTGCCGGAAGGCAAGCACACCAACGTGTGCCCCGCGATCGACGGCAACATCAGCTGGAACACGGGTTCGTACAACCCGAACACCGGGCTGCTGTACAAGGTGGTGCAGGAATGGTGCTTCGACATCGAGGTGGTCAAGGCGGATCCGCCCCCTGCATTCTCGGGCCAGACCTACTTCGGTGCCAGCTGGACCTCGACGCATCCGGAAGGCCGCAAGGCGTTCGGGCACGTTTCGGCGCGCGATCCGCTCTCGGGCAAGATCAAGTGGGAGAAGGAATACAAATATCCCCCACTCGCCAGCCTGCTGTCCACCAAGGGTAACGTGCTCTTCGTTCCCGGCGCGGATGGCATCATCGAGGCGCTCGACACCCGCACCGGTGCCACGCTGTGGCGGCACAATGACGGCATCGGCCATCACGGCGGCGTCATCACCTACACCGCCAAGGGCAAGCAGTTCGTTGCCGTTGCGACCGGTTGGGGCAGCCACGTGTCCGGCAACTACTGCCCGCTGTTCGGCGAGCCGTTCTGCAGCATGCCGACCGACAACGGTCAGCTGCTGGTCTTCGCACTGCCCTGAAGTCTGCCGTCAGGCGGCTCTCCTCCTTAACCGCGGGAGAGCCGTTCTTCAGGATGAAGCGATAACATTCCCTGGGGCGAGAGAGCGATCTCTCGCCTGTTTTTTTGCCGGTCCCCGGCAAGCAGCCGCAATCGAGGAATCGTCATGAAAGCCTTCGCATCCCCCGCACCCCTGGCCGTCGCCATAGCCATCGCAGCCATGACCGTCGGCATTGGCGTGCATGCCGCTGATGAGCCCATCGTCGAGCCCGGCGTCGAGGTCACCGCCACCCCGGCACCGCCGCCGGCGAAACCGATCAACGTCAAGACCATGTTCGCGATGAATTGCAGCTGGTGCCACGACGGCTATGGCCTGCACGCCGGCAAGGGACCCAAGCTGGCCGGCACCCAGATGACCGCGGAGCAGGTGTATCTGCGCATCGCCAAAGGCAAATCGGGAATGATGCCCGGCTTCGAGAAGACGCTGTCGAAAGACCAGATCGACGCCTTCGTCGCCTACATCAAGGGCCTCAAGGACCCTGACAGCTGATCGGCGCCTGCCGCCACGCTCAACGGCTCGACCCCTGAACGTTCAGGACGACTCCCGGAAGCACGCATCCCGACCTGGGCGCTATGGCACGATCCGGGTGAGTTCGAATCGCAGCTTGTATCCGCCGTAGGATACGAAAGCCTTCAAGGTCTTGGCCGTCGGCACTGCTGCCCAGTCTGCGACGAGCATGCGTCCATCGGCCCCACGCACCCGGAATCGCAACTGCAAGCCGTCGAACGCGAGATCTTGCAGACGCAGCGGCTGGTCACCGAAGTTGTCGTTGTTGGTAAGTTGCAGAGTTCCTTCAGCCAACGGGTCGCCTGCCAGCACCAGCGCCGCCGAGCCGCTGGTCATACCCAGATACCACGGCCCGCGCCAGATTCCCCGCAGACCATCGGGAACATCCTCTGCCCGCGCCGTTGACCAACCCGCGAGCGCAATGAGTCCACCGGCCACGATCAGCTTGCGGCGAGTTTCGTTTCGCATGATTTCTCCTCCGTTGGAGTCGACCTACGCCGGTAATCAGTGCCCACAGGGTCCTCCGAGGACGCTGCGCCCCCTGGAAAGGGAAGGCGGAGGGTGTCGAACGAAGGGATCCCTGAAACGAAGGGACGGCGCCCACAGGGTCCCCCGAGGACGCCTTCCCCCTCGAGGGGGAAGGCGAAGCGCAACGTAGCCTGGGGGAGGACGTCACCTTGGCGCAGCGAAGCCTGGGGGTGGGCGTCAACTTCAACCCAGTGTGTCCGACCAGATGTTCTGTGCCCAGCCTTCGGCGTAGCGCCCTTCGGCTTCGCTCGGCGCCACCGACAAGCCACCGCTGCCGGGTATCGGCAGCATCTGCTTCTTGTCGGCATCGTAGGCGTGGACCGAGGCGATGTGAATGGCCTCGGTGGCAGTGACGAAGCTGTAGCAGGTGTTGTTGATGATCGGCGCCGGGTTGACCGTCTCACCGCTCACCAGCGCGATAATCGCGGCGGCGCACACCTTGGCCTGCTGATTCGCCATGTGCGCCGACTTCGGCATGAGTGGCGCGGCGAGAATGGCGTCGCCAAGCACATGGATACTCTTGCGCACGGTCGATTCGTACGTCAGAAAATCGACGCCACACCATTTGTTGTTGGCCGTGATCAGGCCGGCGTGTTCGGCCAGCGCCGCGGCCTTCATCGGCGGAATCACGTTGAGCACGTCGGCCTTCACGTCGTCGAACTGCAGCTTTGCCGTGCGGGTGGCGACATCCACATCGACGAGTTCGCTGTTCGGAACGTATTCGACGATGCCCGGATACAGGTCGGCCCAGGCCTTGCGGAACAAGGCTTCCTTGGAGGCGACTTTCTCGTTCGCATCGAGGATCAGCACCTTCGACTTCGGCTTGCGCTCGCGCAGATACCACGCAACCTGGCAGGCGCGTTCGTATGGACCGGGCGGGCAACGATACGGCGCCTTCGGAATCGTGATGGCGAACACCCCGCCATCGGGCATCGCTTCGATCTGGCGGCGCAACGCGAGCGTCTGTTCGCCGGCTTTCCACGCATGGAGGACATCGCCGCGCGCCGACTCCAGGGCGAGACCGGGAATAGCCGAATAATCGAGATCGAGGCCCGGGGCGACCACCAGATGGTCGTAGCCCAGCGTCTTGCCCGAAGCGAGCGTGACGCTGCGGTTCTCGGCATCGATATCGGTGGCGGTATCGCGCACGACACGGACGCCATGCCTGACCGCGAGGTCACCGTAACCATGGGTCAGGTCGGCGATCGAGGTGCGCCCCACCAGCACGCGGTTGCTCATCGGGCAGGATACGAATTCGGCGTTGGGCTCCACCAGCGTCACCCGGATGCCCCCGCCCCAGAGCCGCAGATACTTGGCCGCGGTCGCGCCGGCGAACCCCCCACCGATCACGACGACGCGCGCCGGGATACCGCCCGCGCCCGCCCGCGCAACCCGCGGCAGGGCGGAGGCGACCACCGCGCCCCCGATCGCCTGCATCAACTCCCGTCTGCGCTGGTCCATGGCGTATTTCCGGCGTGGTGGTCAGAGCGGTTTCTGGGCGGCGAAGTAATCGGCCAGCAACTCGACCTGCGCCTCCGAATAGCCCTTCGCATGCTGGTGCATCACCGTGGCGGCGCGATCACCCGACCGGAACGCCCGCATCGCTTCGACGATCACGGTGCGATCGAGGCCGGCAATGGCCGGGATCGCACCGGTGCTGCGCCCCTGGGTACCGTGACACCCGGTGCAATTGGCCGCCAGGTATCGGCCCGGATGCGGGTCGGGCTCAGCCCCTTCGCATAGCGACGTCAAGAGCAGCGTTACCAGTGAGCAACCGAGCGCAGCAACTCTTCGCATCCGGATCTCCGGTGAGCGGCCGGCAGCGCGATCGCGCGCCCATCCGCACAAACAACACGCACCAAACAAAACGTCCACCCAGCACCCCAATGCCATTAAGTCAGCGCACTTCATTGATACGCCCGACGAGGCCGTTGCGCACCGTTGACACCGAAATTCCGGGGACATTATCTTCCGGGGCGCAGTTTGTCGAGGCTGACCGTCAAGATCACAACGAACTCTTCCAATTTTTGCTGTAACAAGTCCGCACCGCCTTTGATCCATGCCGCTACCAAGGCTGGCCAATGCTTGATCGCAACCGCTTGATTGACCCGGTAGTGATCAAGACCGCCCACAGGCGTCAGGTCGTATTCCAACTGCTTGACTTCGATTTTGCGGATCCCGGTATTTTCACCAAAACACACCATAGTCGCCATCGGCGATCACCCTGCGGGTGGCGCTTTATCGGGTTGGGTCACGGATTCAGGGTTAAGTCAAGGCAAGAACCGAGCGGCGGGATTCATATGAATCAACAGCTTACGAACGAGCGCGAGCTGCTCAAGCGCTTAACTTAATGGCATTGAGGCGTGTGGGAGTTCACTTAGCGCTAAATGGCCATAACCGAGCTTCAGCGCCTGCTCCGCCATCTCGCTCTCGAGCGGCTTGAAAAAGTAATAGCCCTGCGCATAATCGCATCCCATGCGGTTAAGGCTTTCCACCTCGGCTAGGGTCTCCGTCCCTTCGGCGATAACCTTCAATCCAAGGGCCCGGGCAAGCATGACAATGAAGTGCGCAATCTCCCGCTTTTCCTCATTGCTGTCCATATCGCGCACGAACGAGCGGTCGATCTTGAGCGCATCGATGGGCAGGCGCCGCAGGTAGCTGAGCGAGGAATACCCAGTGCCGAAATCGTCGAGGCTCATCTGAATACCGAGCTTCCTTAAACCGATCAGCAGCTCGCAGGTTTTATCGGCGTCGTTCATGACTACGCTCTCCGTCAATTCCAGCTTGAGCGAGCCGGGTGCGATCCCGGAATCATGCACGATCCGGCTAAATACTTCGAGTAGATCGGATTGACCCAGTTGGCCGACCGAAAGGTTCACGCTCATGGTCAGCGGCGGGTTCATGGGGAACGCGTCCTGCCAGCGCTTCGCCTGTTTGCAGGCCGCGTCCAGCACCCAGCTCCCAATGGGACGAATAAGTCCGATTACCTCAGCCCGCGAAATGAATTCCAATGGCGAGACCAAGCCGCGGGTCGGATGATTCCAGCGTACGAGCGCCTCGAAGCCGCAAATTTTTGTGTCGGGAAGCGAGACGATCGGCTGATAGCAAAGAAAGAACTCCTGGTTATCGAGCGCCTGGCGCAAGTCATTTTCGAGTTGTAAAGTTTGCACCGCCTGTTCGTGCATGGCCTGGTTGAACACGATCCAGCGCGCGCTTCCCAGCTCTTTGGCGCGATACATGGCGATATCGGCGTCCCGCAACATATCCGCAACCGCCTCGTAGCCGCCCGAACTCAGCGTGATGCCGATACTGGCGGTGGTATAGACCTGCTGCTCCCCGAGCAGGAACGGCTGCGACAAGGCGCGCTGCATTCGCTCGACAATTCGGATTGGTTCGCTGACTTCACGGACGTTTTCGACGATGATAGTGAACTCGTCACCGCCAAGGCGTGCTAACACATGCGCCCCGCCCCCGCACACCTCCCCCTCGGCGATGCGACTCACCACGTCAGTGTCGCGCAGGCAATGCGTCAGGCGATGGGCGACTTGCAGGAGCAATTGGTCTCCCGCCGCATGCCCCAGACTGTCATTGACGGCCTTGAACCGGTCGAGATCCAGGAACAGCACCGCAAAACCATAGGTTGGTTGGCGCTTGACACGATTCAGCTGATTCTGCAGCCGGTCCAGAAACAGGGTGCGATTGGGCAGCTGCGTCAAGGAATCGTGCAGTGCATCGTGTATCAAGCGATCCTTGGCACGCTGGCGCTCCACCACGCGACCCAATTGCGTGCCGATCTGGAACAAGATGCGCTGCAGTGTACTGTCCAATGGCGCGATGTCGTTACCAAAAAATTCCAGCACTGCCACCACGTCCGCATCGACCAATACCGGAAACGCATACGCAGCGCGCAGACTGGCGCGCTGTGCAGGTTCCTGCCGCGGGAAATTGTTGTCTTGCGAAATATTGTCTATCCACGCCGGGCTCGCAGTGCTCCACACCCTCCCCGGCAACCCAACACCCCAGTTGAATTCGATATCCGCGGTCGCCTGGCGAAATTCGTCAAAGCGCTCCGACTCTTTGCAATACCAGATTTTCGTTGATTCCAGCTGCCCTTGTTCGGCATTGCGTCCTTCCGGTACGTAAAAACCATGACCAACCGGCCATTGCGAATACTCACAGACCATGCTGATCACCAGGTACATGGCGCTATCGATGGTCTTGGCCTCGTTCGCGGCGACGGCTATGGCTTCCAGCAGCGCGATTTCCTGCTGGCGCTGGTACAGGTCACGCAAGCCGCGCTCGGCAATGGCCTCCGCTTCCAGCCGCGCGGCGGTTTCCCGCTTGAGCCGCCGCGACAGCCGCGTAAACTCAGCATCCATCGCTATACTCTCGCGTTACTTGGAAAATTTCAGTTCCCATAGGCACTTCGCCGCACCGTTATGCATGCATTCCGGATGCTTTAGCTGCATGCTTTCCTTGTAGTGGTCGGCTGCGCCTTGCATGAAACCCTCCGCCAGCGCGCAAAGTTTTCGCTCGGAGTGATAACCAATCAGCAGGGTTTCGGCGTCGGTGGCATCAAAATCGAAGACCGGGGTCGCGGCGCCCGGATAAAGCTTTCGCACCTCAGGGTGGATGATGCTGTTCAGGGTGAGCAAGTAACTTCGCGTGCTATCGTGCCCTTCGAAAAAAACCGGATAACGCTGGGCAAGCAAGGGCATGGCGCTTCGCCCGAACCAGCGCAGGACGTCGGCAGGCGGCAGTTTCAGCGCCGCCGAGGCGGCGGCTACGAGCTTGAATGCCTCTTCGTCGGCATAGCTTCCCAATGAGGTATAGGCGCCGTCCAGGCCGGACGCGTCGAGCAGATCGTCCCACGTGTTCGCACCGAACTGATGGGTGACTACCTCTTCCAACAGATTGAATATAATACCTTTCATAAGCAATTTCCCTGTTCGACGAGATTGTTGTAGTGGTCCAGGTACGACGTCGCGATCACCTTGCCATCGGCGGTGTTGGAGTAGGCACCAATGCCAACTACCGCGCCGGCGAAACCAAGGGCGCCGAGGCTGAAGTTAGACTTCTTGGCCTTACCTTCGGCGGCCGCCACTTGGACCGTGGTGCGTGCGTCGGCAAGGAGAATGCTGGTGGACGCCTCCTTGAATTTCACTCCGCCGCCCAGGGCACCAAGCACCGGGTTCCGTCGTCCCAGCACCCGGGTGGACGTCGCGGCAACTGGATCAACGCCTTCAGGCCGCGCTGGCTTCTTCTTCGCGGGCCGGCGGCGCGGGTGGAGCGTCTTCGAACACGAGCTTCACCTTGCCGTCGACATCCGCATCGACCAGCACCTTGCCACCGCTCGCGAGTTTGCCGAACAGCAGTTCGTCGGCGAGGGCACGCCGGATCGTGTCCTGGATCAGACGCGACATCGGCCGTGCGCCCATCAGCGGGTCGAAACCATGTTTGGCAAGGTAATCCTTGAGCGCCTGCGAGAAGCTAACGTCGACCTTTTTCTCGTGCAACTGCTCCTCGAGCTGCATGAGGAACTTGTCGACGACCCGCAGGATGATCTCGTGCGACAGCGCCGCGAACGAGATGGTCGCGTCGATGCGATTGCGGAACTCGGGCGTGAACAGCCGCTTGATATCGGCCAACTCGTCGCCGGCCTGCTTGCCGAGCGTGAAGCCGATGGAGGTCTTGGAGAGGTTCTCGGCGCCCGCGTTGGTGGTCATCACCACGACCACATTGCGGAAGTCGGCCTTGCGACCGTTGTTGTCGGTCAGGGTCCCGTGGTCCATGACCTGCAGCAAGATGTTGAAGATGTCGGGATGCGCCTTTTCGATCTCGTCGAGCAGCAGCACCGCGTAAGGATGCTTGGTGATGGCCTCGGTCAGCAGGCCGCCCTGGTCGAAACCCACATACCCCGGCGGAGCGCCGATCATGCGTGAGACCGCATGACGTTCCATGTACTCGGACATGTCGAAGCGGATGAGCTCGACCCCGAGGATATAGGCAAGCTGGCGCGCCACCTCGGTCTTGCCGACACCGGTGGGGCCCGAAAACAGGAACGACCCGATCGGTTTCTGCGGATTGCCCAGCCCGCTGCGCGACATCTTGATCGCCGCCGAGAGCGCTTCGATGGCGCGGTCTTGCCCGAACACGACAGCCTTGAGGTCGCGATCGAGATTGCGCAGCGCCGTGCGATCGTTGGACGACACGTTCTGCGGCGGGATGCGGGCGATCTTGGCGACCGTCTCTTCGATGTCGTGCTTGCCGATGACCTTGCGCTGCTTCGACTTCGGCAGGATCCGCTGGGCGGCGCCGGCTTCGTCGATGACGTCGATCGCCTTGTCGGGCAGGTGACGGTCGTTGATGTAACGCGCCGACAGCTCCGCGGCGGTGGTCAGGGCGGCCTCGGTGTAGCGCACACCGTGATGCGCCTCGAAGCGGGTCTTGAGTCCGCGCAGGATCGCCACGGTCTCATCGACCGAGGGCTCGACCACGTCGATCTTCTGGAAACGACGCGACAAGGCATGGTCTTTTTCGAAGATGCCGCGGTACTCCTGGTAGGTGGTGGCGCCGATGCATTTCATCTGCCCCGACGACAGCGCAGGCTTAAGAAGGTTGGATGCGTCCAGCGTGCCGCCGGAGGCGGCGCCGGCGCCGATCAGGGTGTGGATCTCGTCGTTGAACAGGATCGCGTTGGGATTCTCGATCAGCTGCTTGAGCACCGCCTTGAGCCGTTGCTCGAAATCGCCACGGTACTTGGTGCCGGCCAGCAGCGCACCCATGTCGAGCGCGTAGACCACCGAATGATTGAGAATCTCGGGGATCTGGCCCTCGATGATGCGGCGCGCGAGCCCCTCGGCAATGGCGGTTTTGCCGACGCCGGCTTCGCCTATGAGCAGCGGGTTGTTCTTGCGGCGGCGGCACAGGGTCTGGATGACGCGCTCGACCTCGCGTTCGCGTCCGATCAGCGGATCGATCTTGCCGCTGATGGCGAGCGCATTGAGATTGAGGGTGTAGGTCTCGAGCGCCCCACCGGACGACTGCTCCTGGTCGGACTCGGACTCGGCTTCGGGCTTGGCGGCAGGCGCGCTGGTCTGCGGCACCTTGCTGATGCCATGCGAGATGAAGTTGACGACATCGAGCCGGGTCACGCCCTTCTGGTGCAGGAAATAGACCGCGTGCGAATCTTTCTCGCCGAAGATGGCCACCAGCACGTTGGCGCCGGTGACTTCCTTCTTGCCGGACGACTGGACGTGCAGGATGGCCCGCTGGATCACGCGCTGGAAGCCGAGCGTGGGTTGGGTGTCGACCTCGTCACCCGATACCACCGGGGTGTGCTCGTTGATGAAATCGGTGAGTTGCTTGCGCAGCTCGTCGATGTTGGCGGCACAGGCACGCAGCACTCCGGAGGCCGATGGATTGTCGAGCATCGCCAGCAACAGATGCTCAACGGTGATGAATTCGTGACGCTTCTGCCGGGCTTCCATGAAGGCCATATGCAGACTGACCTCAAGTTCCTGAGCGATCATTCAGTTCTCCTCCATCACGCATTGCAGCGGATGCTGGTGTTGCCGGGCATAGGAAATAACCTGTTCGACCTTGGTCGTCGCGACATCCTTCGGATACACGCCGCAGACGCCCATTCCTTCGCGGTGCACCTTGAGCATCACCTGGGTGGCCTGCTCACGGGTCAAACTGAAGAAGTTTTGCAGAACGCCAACCACAAAATCCATCGGCGTGTAGTCATCGTTGAGCAGGAGAACCTTGTAGAGCGGAGGCGGCTTGACTTTCTGCTTTTCGAGCTCGAGGAGACCACCCTCGCGTGGACCTATTGCCATGACCGATCCGTTCCGGCGTTGCCTGCGGGGACAAGCCTATTTTGCGCGATAAGCGGAAATTTACAAGTGGCGATCCGAGGTGGTGTGCACTCTGCCCGGCACGCTCGAATCGGGAACTTCGGCGCGTACCGCGCTGTCGCGGACGGCCCGGCGCCGACCACGCGCCGACGACGGTCGCCGACCCGGCGAACCGGATACCCGAACACCGCCCGGCTGGCGCCGGCACCACAGTCGAGGGATCGCGCGCAGACCGGCACCGTCACATCAGCGAGATCATGGCCTTGCCGAAACCGGAACACGACACCTGCGTCGCGCCGGTCATCAGCCTGGCGAAGTCGTAAGTCACCGTCCTGGCCGCGATCGCCGCATCGGTGCTGCGAATGATCAGGTCGGCCGCCTCGACCCAGCCCATGTGGCGCAGCATCATCTCCGCCGACAGGATCAGCGACCCCGGGTTCACGTAGTCCTTGCCGGCGTATTTCGGCGCGGTGCCGTGAGTCGCCTCGAACATGGCGACGGAGTCGCTCAGATTCGCGCCCGGGGCGATGCCGATGCCCCCCACCTGCGCTGCCAGGGCGTCGGAGATATAGTCGCCATTGAGATTGAGCGTCGCGATCACGTCGTAATCCTCGGGCCGCAACAGGATCTGCTGCAGGAACGCGTCCGCGATCACATCCTTGACGACGATGCCGCCGGGCAGCTTCATCCAGGGGCCGCCATCGATGAGCTCGGCGCCGAATTCGCGTTGCGCCAGGGCGTATCCCCAGTCGCGGAACCCGCCTTCGGTGAACTTCATGATGTTGCCCTTGTGCACCAGCGTGACCGACTTGCGCCCGTTGGCCACCGCGTACTGCATCGCCTTGCGCACCAGCCGCTCGGTGCCCTCGCGCGACACCGGCTTGATGCCGATGCCCGAGGTGTCGGGAAAACGAATCTTCTTGACGCCCATCTCGCCGATCAGGAAGGCGATGACCTTCTTGCAGGCTTCGGTCCCGGCCTGCCACTCGATGCCGGCATAGATGTCTTCCGAGTTCTCACGGAAGATGACCATGTCGGTCTTCTCGGGATTCTTGAGCGGGCTGGGCACGCCGGCGAAGTAGCGGATGGGGCGCAGGCATACGTACAGATCGAGTTCCTGGCGCAGGGCGACGTTGATCGACCGGATGCCGCCACCGACGGGTGTCGTGAGCGGGCCCTTGATCGACACCACGTATTCCCGGGCGGCCTCCAGCGTCTCGTCCGGCAGCCAGACATTCTCGCCGTAGACCTTGGTCGACTTCTCACCCGCGTAGATCTCCATCCAGGAGATGCGGCGACGGCCGGCGTAGGCCTTCTCGACGGCTGCGTCGACCACCGCGATCATCACCGGCGTGATGTCGACGCCGGTGCCGTCTCCCTCGATGAAGGGAATGACCGGATCATCCGGTACCGCGAGCGTGAAATCCGCGTTGACCTTGATCTTCTGTCCGCTGCCCGGCACCTTGATATGCTTGTACATCGATCACCTGTAGGGAGTTGGTGGGAAACGCTGGGGCGGGATGCCCCTGGACTCGGAGACTGCCGTCTGGCGTGGCTGTTACCGAATCGTCGGCGTCCGCAGCGAATCGAAGTGTAGTCCACCGCACCGCCCTTTGCGAAACTCGCTACGCCCGCCCCCCCGAGGGGGCGCAGCGTCCTCGGGGGACCCTGTGGGCGCTGGCCCCTTCGGCTGCAAGGGATCCCTTCGTTCGGCAACTCTGCGACGGGGTCAGACCAGGCGAGCGTCCTCAGCCACCGGCTCGCGCTCGGTGAGCGCAACGCGATTGACGGTGAAGCTCTTCGTCTTGAACTTCCCGAGCAGCAACCAGGGCTTGCTGTTGTAGTTCACCGGCGCTTCCTTGCCGTCCAGCTCCCAATAGGTTGCCTTGAGCGTCGACGCTGCCGCTTCGATCACGACCACGCCGTTCACGCCGGTGTTGGCGTACTGGATCTCGGGGTTGGCGGCGCGCAGCAATCCGTCGAGCAGCGACACCAGCGTGCCCAGGCCGGGAATGCTCGACAGCGTGGGGTCGGTGGCCACGATCGACTCGACCCCGTTGCGGAACGCGAACGACGACACGCCCGGACCGGTGAACTCCCAGGTGCCGCCGGCATGCTCGGCGGCGAAGGACGCATGGATGTCGCCGGCAATCATCGCGACGTTGCCGACATCGCGATACAGATCGAGCAGACGCTTGCGGAAGTTGGGGAAGCCGTCGAACTGGTCGACGTTGAGATAGAAGCGGTTGCGCAACTGCGCCGGCAGTTGGGCCAGCAGCTCGGCGACCCCCGGCGGCAGGTTCGGCGTCTGGCCGGTCAGGTCGAGCACCATGCTGGTGAGCGACGTCGAGTTCGCCACCACCTTCCAGCGCGCATCGGACGTGCGCAGCGCGCTTTCCAGCCACGCACTGGGCGTTGCCGTAGGCGTTCTCGGCAGCAGGATTCGCCAGCAGTAGCGAGCGGTAGGCGGCGTACAGATCCTAGTGTAGTGTTGCATTCTGTTTGGAACTTAAGCGGTTGTTTGCACGGATGACCTTGACCACGAAGTAGCGCGCGCCCAGCGACGAGAACAGCGCGGTCTTGCCCATGATCGCGAACGAGATGCCGCGATCGAGCGTGGCCACGATGGCGGCGTCGAGCAGCGGCACCGGCGTCACGGTTGTGCGCAAGGCGTTGTAGATGCCGAGGAAGGCATTGACCACCTGCAGGTCGAGCTTGCCGTGGATGTTGCCCACGGCCTTGGCTTGCGCGTCGGCCGGGGCGAGGCCCTCCTGACTGTAAGCGCCGGCCAGCACACCGGTCAGCACCTGCGCATAGGCTGCGAACAACGGCGCGAAGCCGGCCGGTGGCGCACCGAGATCGAGGTACGGCGAGAAGCTCGCCTTCACCGCGTCGTAGGGCACACCACTGGCGCCGAGCAGCAGGGTGAGCGCCCCGCGGTCGACGGCGACTGTCCCGGGAAAAGCGCCCTCGGGAATGAGATGGTCGGGCCGGAAGCTGCGATAGTCGGTGAGCAGCAGATGCAGGTTGGCGCCGAAGCGGAAGTCGCGATAGATGCGGGCATCCGGATAGACCGGCTTGGCCGCAGGCTCGATTTCGCCCGGGACGACGCTGCCGTCGTCGATGCCGATGTATTCGAAGAACACGTGCTCGGCATTGCGCCGGCGCTGCACGTTGAACTCGTTGCGCAGGCCATTGGTGTACGTGGCGGTCGCGCCCCAGCAGTCATCCGAGGTTTCGTGGTCGTCCCAGATCTTCACCAACGGGAAGCGCTCGTGCACGCTTTGCAGCACCGGGTCGGAACGGTAGAAGCGGTACAGCTCGCGATAGTTCGACACCGAAGCGGCGGCGTAATAGGTGGCCGCGCCACTGCCCTGCGCGATCGCGCCGGCGGTGTCGGTGAAAGTCAGGCCGCGGCCCGAGATGTTCTGGAACGACGGATCGCCGGTGGTTTCATAGATGTAGTCGCCGATGAACGCCACGAAGTCGAGCGGCTGGGTCAGCAGGCTCCAGTAGCTGTTGTAGTAGCGGCCGATCGCGTCTTCGCAACTGCAGAAGGCGAAGCGCACCGGCGACGGGTCGTTCTCGCCGGCGGCGGTCTGGGTGCGTCCGGGCGCGGAGCCGAACCACTTGCCACTCTTGGCGTAGACGAAGCGGTAGTGGTAGTGGTAGCGGGTGCGGGCGAGAAGCCCGGTGAGCTTGACCTGCACCACCCCGCCATCGGACTCATGCACCCGCAGATCGGTGGCGGCAACCAGGGTGCGCTGAACGGGTCGCGGCTCACCAGCAACGTGACGTCGAGGTCCTGTCCGGCGAAATCGGCGTCGGCCACGCGGGCCCACAGGATCACGCTGTCCGGCCGGGGCTCGAACGACGCTACCGATTGCGGAAAGAACCCGCGGCCGGGGCGGACCAGCCGGCGCACGCCGCGCCAGGTGAGGTCGGTGCCGGTGTCGGCCGCGAGGGCGACCAGCGGTGACCCGACCGCGATGGTGCCGGCCGCGACGGTGGCGCGGCGAAGAAAACGGCGACGACTGGTTTCTGCATTCGACATGGCGACCGGCTCCCGAAACAGACGTCGCGGCACATCGCCGCAACCAGAACCGGGAGTCTGGCCGGAACACATTGCAGATCGCGGACATCGCCGGGGGTCGGCCGTAGTCCGAGTGGACTGCGATGAATCCTGCGAAGCGGAGGGATGGCGACCGGAAAGGGGGTCTGCGAAGCGTAGGAGCAGCGCCCACAGGGTGCCAGCGGCCGGAGGCCGCTGCCGTTCGGCAGGCACAGACAGTCCGCAGGGACTGTCCGTGTCCGGCCTCACCCCCGAGGATGCTGCGCCCCCTCGGGGGGAAGGCGGAGCGAAGCGCAGCCTGGGGGTGGGCCTACTGCTACTCGAGGCCGGCGCGGCGGGCGTTCAGTTCGCGTTCGAGCGTCATGATGTAGCGGTTGATCGCCGACAGGATGGTGGGCGACGGATTGACGAACTGGCAGCCGATGCGCCGCCGGGTCAAGCCATTGCGCAGCGTGAACTCCTGCGACTCGCGCACCTGCAAGGTGGCTTCGATGATGCCGATGCCGGGCAGGTCGATGCGGCAATCGGGATACTCGCGCCCCACGGTTTCGTCGAGCACGGCTTTGTCCTCGATCAACGCGACCCCGCCGCAACTGATGTCGAACAGCGGAATCCGCACCGTGCTCTGCCCGGTCGTCCCGGCTATCGGTATCGTCGCCTGAACCGGCTTGCCCATCGGCGTCTGGATGCGATAGTGCTCCCGGCGCTGCAGCCGGATCAGGCTTTCGGGGAAGTCAGCGCGCAGCGCCGGCCGGTTCTCGTACTGGCAGGCGCGCAGGCCGACGATCGGGATGATGATGCGAATGTTGTCGAGCATGGTCCGCAACGACACGCGCGCCGCGCTCGTAGCGCGCTCGTTGACCGCGGTATCGACTACGGCGTCGAGCACGATCGATCGGTTGTCGCGGTCCACCTGCAGCAGCGACGTGAGAAACGAATCGCCGGCACCGTACGCGAGCGACACCAGCGGCTTGCGCTCGCATATGCTGTCGAGCAGCCCCAGCACCTCGCGCGGCGCGGTGACTTCATAGCGGCTTTCGGCATCGCTGGCAAAGGCGGGGGCGGTGGATTCCATGTCCGGTGGTGGTCAGGTTGCGGAACGGGTGGCCATGGACGCACGCACCGCGGGCGCGGAAGTTTCGCCCGCTTCCAGCCGGTGCGCCCACACGAGCAATTCGGCGACGACACGATACAGCGCCGGCGGGATATGACGGTCGAGATCCACCTGCATCAGCAGCGAGACCAGTTCCCGCGACTGGTGCACGAACACGCCATGCGCACGAGCCCGGGCGATGATCTCGTCGGCGATCGGTCCGTAGCCGCGGGCGACGACCCTGGGCGCAACCGCCCCCGGCGAGTAGGTGAGCGCGACCGCGCCGCTTCCGGGCGCTTCGCCGGGCACTGGATCAGTCGGCGTCATGGCGTTCGACGTTCAGGCCGGTGGTGGTGATCCCGGCTGCCGACAGGCCGTCGATCAATTCCCTGCCGCGGGCACTCAGCTTGGCGGCAGTGGCGTCGCGATCGGCCGTCAGGGTGACACCGACACGGTCACCATCGAGCCGGACGATGGCAGTGACCATGCCCAATGCCGGCAACTCCAGGCGGAGCACCGTACGCCAGGCCGCGCCGGACGCGCCGGCATCGCTCGTCCCATCCGGGTTGGCGGCGTCGCGCGCGAGTTCCCACTCGAGCGGCTGGCCGGGCCATGCCTGCCCGCTCCAGGTGATTTTTTGCTGATCGAGCGCGTTGAGCTGTTGCGCGAGCAGTCCGACCTGCTCGCGCGGCGGGCCGTCGTCGCCGCGGGTTGCGGGCGTGGGCGGCGGTTGCCAATCGAACTGCGGTTCGAGCTGCAGATTCTCGAGGAAGCGCTCGCCGCGTGCCCATTCGGCGAGGTGCGATTCGTAGAACAGGCCAGTGGTTTCGACGGTTCGCTGGAGCACGCTGGCGAGTGTGGAGGTATCGGTCTTGACGTTGTTCGACAACAGGACCCGGCCGGCCCCGACCCGGAACTCGGGCACGGTCGGCGCCATCCGCAGCAGGGCATCGACCCAGCGCCCGACGGAACTGAGCACCGCCGTTTCGCCAGCCGCGAGAGCCGGGCGGGGCGGTGGCGGCAGCGCCGGGCCGGCGGGCAGCAACTCCTCGATCGTGGACGATCCGGCCTGCGAGACGATGCGGGCTGCGCCCGGCGCGACCGCGTCGATCACGACACGCGTCGCCGCCGCCACGCCTGCCGCCGATGCGAGCGAGCCTTCGGTGCGCATCGCCAGACCGATGCGCTGCAGGCGGGCCAGGACTTCCTGGCGCGGCCCGGCCGACGGCTCCGCACGCTCGGTCGGATCGACCCGCGCGACGCTTCGCAAACCCGGGCCATCCGGGATCGCCATGCCGGGGATCACTGAACGCCCTCGTTCGCACCGAGTGCCGTCGCGGGCCGGCGCAGGTCGGCATCGCGGCTACGCATCATCGACGCGAGCCGCGTCATCCACGGCTCGGTGATGTCGCGCAGCTCGCGATCGTTGGCGAGTATCTGCCGGATCATCGCGATCTTGCGTGCGCGTTGTTCGTCGGTCAGTGGCGCCACCAGCTCCGCGCTGCGCAACTCGCCGACGCAACGGCTGCATTCCTCCTCGAGCAGCGCTAGGCGGTCGTAGTCGCCCTGGCGAACCGCGACCAGCATCTGGTCGGTGAACTCGGCGACCGCCTCGTAGGTGCCGATCAGTCGATTGTCGGTGGTGCTCATGTCGAGATCTTTCCTGAAGCTGCTCGCCGCCCTGCCAGGGCCGACAGGTCAATGTTGGTTCGGCCGGTTGGCAGACTCATCCGTAAGCTCTCACGGCCGCTGCCGCCAACCCCGGCGCCAGCGACGCGGGCAGGAGGGCGGGGGTCGTGCCGGCCACACCGGCCGCACGTTCCACCCCGATCGCTTCCCAGGCGGCGCGTAGTTCCTCCAACAGCCGCCGCACCTCCTCGAGGATCGACAGGTCATTGTCGAGACTGGCTTTGAGCAGACGATTGCGCATGTAGGCGTAGAGCGCGTCGAGGCTCTCGGCGATGTCGCCGCCCGAGCGCAGATCCAGGCTGGCGCGCAGCCCGCCCTCGAGGATGAGGATGGCCTTCGACACCGCCTGACCCTTGCCTTCGCGGGTACCTGCCTGCATGTGCTGCTGCGCCAGCCGGACCGCGGCGAGCGCGCCGTCGAACAGCATGACGATCAGCTTGTGCGGGCTGGCGGCCATCACGCCGGTTTCCATGCCGACACTGGCATACGCACTGATGGCACTTCGGGCTGAAGAAAACATGGGGTGGCCTCGTCGTTACTTGGTGGACTTGGTGAGCGCGGTCAACTGCTGCGTCAGGTAGCTGCTGGTGGCCTGCATGCTGCTCACCATGACGTCGAGCGCGGTGAACTGCGCGCGGTAGCGCTTTTCGATCGCGTCGAGCCGTCGCTGCATGGCCTCTTCGCGGCTGGTGAGTTGCTTGATGGTCGAATTGATGCCGTCGCTGCGCGAGATGACCAGGCCATCGGTCGCCAGAATGCTGCTGGTGATCTGGTACATGCTCTGGCCGTAGCCGGCGGCGTAGGTCACGCTGCCGCGCGCGCCCGTGGCACCGCCGGTTACCCGGATGACCAGGCCGGCGGAGGCATCGCCGGTGGCTCCCGTGAGGTTCTGTCCGACACCGGTGGCGGCAACGCCGTTGATGGTGCCGGCCACGTCGGCGCCGGTGGTCGATACCGGCGTGTTGCCGAACAGACCGACCGCGCCGTTGCCGCTCGCATTGGTCACCGTGGAGGCGGAACCGATGACGGTCGAAGCAACGCGCAGCACGCCGCCGGCGGCGCTGACTGCAACCCCCGAACCCAGGCGGGTCTGGATCTCGGTGGCCAACGCCGCCGCCGATGCGTAGACGCCCGGCGTCAGGGTCGCGCCCTGGACGGCGCCGTTGACACTGATATCGATGCGGTCGTTGACGCCGGCCACGATCGACAGGCCGGGCGACGCATTGCCGGTGAGAGTGCCGGCTGCCGCCAGCCGCGACACCGATACCGCATAGGTCCCGGCCTTGGTGCCGACACCGGCGCCCGAGTAGGCCACCAGCGAATCGCTGGCGGTCGCCGATGCCTCGAATACCTTGATCAGGTCACCGAAGTTGCTACCGATGGCCGCCTGCAACTTGGTCGCGTCGAGCTTGACCGTGCCGTCGATCTGGAAGCTGATGCCGATATCGGCGAGCGAATTGAAGGCGCCGCCACTGGCAGCGCCGGCGGTGATCGTGCTGCGCATCTGCGACAGGATCGAGCGCGGCGCCGAGTCACCACTCAGGACACCCCCGGTACGGGTGGTGGGGTCATATGCGGTGAATCCGCGAATGGTCTTGCTGGCATCGTTGTAAGCCTTGACGAAGGCCTCGAGCGATGCCTGGATCTTGCTGCTGTCACGGGCGATGGTGACCGTCGCCGGGGCGCCGACATTGGTCTTGGCGAGATTCAGCGTGACGCCTTCGATCGCATCGGTGATCACGTTCGACGACTTGGTGACCACGATGCCGTCGATGGTGAGCGCTGCATTCTGCGCCGCCTGAAGTTCGGAGAGGTTCTTGCCGCTGCCGACGGCACCCGTGGGATCGAAAGCGAGCTGCGAGAGGCCGCCGGTATCGGTCGCGACGCCGTCGTCGTCGGCCACCGCGATGCGCAGGCTGTTGGCGACGCCGCTGTCGTTGGCCGTGATCACCAGTCGGTTGCCGCTGGCGCTGCCGTCGTTGACGATGGCAGCAGTCACGCCGGCACCGGCGGCGTTGATGGCATCGCGCACGTCCGCCAGGGTGTTCGTCGCCGGCGGGATCGCGATCGTGACCGGCGTCTTCGCCGCGTTCGGGGTAAACGTGTTGCCACCGCTTGCATAAGTCCCGAAGGTCATCGTCAAACTGCCACTGCCGACGATGGCCGAGGTGCTGGCGAAACCAGCGGATACGAGTCTGGCGGCCCGTGCCAGAGCACTCACCTCGATGGCATGACTGCCGGGTGCGGCGCTGGCGCCGACACTCGCCGCGAGCACGGTCGGATCGCTCACCGTGACGGCCTGTATCTCGAGACTGCTGCCGGTGGCAAGACCCTGAGCGACGGTCTGGAGGGCGGCCACGGCGCTCTTGAGCGAGCCGTAGGCAGACAGTTTGGAGCGCTGGCGGGATTCCTGCACCGCGAGGTTGTCCAGCGGTATCCGCTCCACGGTCATCAGCTTCGTCACGATGCCGTTGACGTCGAGATTCGAACCGATACCTGGTGACGAAATGGTCATCGGCGCATCAGGCCTTGCTGTTGATGAGCAAACCCTTGACCGAATCGAGCGTCTTGGCGATCGCGATGGTCGCTTCGCTCGGCAACTGGCGCAGTACCTTGTTGGTCTCGGTATCGACCACCTTTACCACGGTGCGGCCGGAATCGTCGTCGACCGAGAACTCGATGCTCTGCCCAGCCTCCCGCACCACCCGGTTGATCTGCTTGACCGCGTCGGCCACCGCGGCGGCGGTCGGCGGCGGCGCATCCGGTGGCCGGATCTCGTTTGCCTTGGCGCTCGGCGTGACGGCGGGTGCTGCCGTTGCGGTGGCCCGTTCGACGAACGCGAATGGGCTGCCGCTGGTCTCTGGTCCGTTCACCTGGGTGATCGACATGGATTGCTCCTGACTCTTGGACTACCGACGGCAGACGCTCGCGCGTCCGCCGTCTTTCGATGCGACTTTCGATGCGCCTGCCCGACGTTCAACCCTTGAGCAGCGACAGAACGCTGTTCGGGATGGCGTTGGCCTGGGCGACCATCGCGGTACCGGCTTGCGACAGGATTTGGCCGCGGGTCAGGTTCGACGTTTCGATCGCGAAGTCCGCGTCCAGGATCCGGCTCTTGGAAGCGGACTGGTTCTCGGAAGCGATCTGCAGATTGCTGATCGCGTAGCCGAAGCGGCTCTGGGATGCGCCGTAGGTCGCGCGATCGCCGGTGACGGATGTGATCTTGGCGTCGACGGCAGCAATCGCCGTGTTGGCGTTGGCAACGTTGGTGATATCGCCGGCGACGGTGGTGACCGCGGAGGTCGTGATAGTCAACGTATCGCCGACGTTGGCACCAACCTGGAACACCTGGGCACCGGCGTCGGTATCGAGGATCGCCAGACCGTTGAACTTGGTGCTGCCGGCGATGCGGGTGATTTCCGCGGACAGGGCCTGATATTCCGTGTCCAGCGCGGCACGGTCGCTGGCGCTGTTGCTGCCGTTGGCCGACTGAACCGACAGTTCCCGCATGCGCTGCAGGGAGTCGGTGACGGTGGCGAGTGCGCCTTCCGCCGTCTGCGCCAGCGACACGCCGTCGTTGGCGTTGCGGATGGCGACGTTAAAACCCTTGATCTGGGAGTTCATGCGCTCGGCGATCGCGAGGCCGGCGGCGTCATCCTTGGCGCTGTTCACGCGCAGGCCGGACGAAAGCCGCTGAATCGAGGTGGCGAGCGACATCTGCGACACGCTCAGGTTGCGCTGGGCATTGATCGACGCGATGTTGGTGTTGATGGTTGATGCCATGGTGTTGCTCCTTTGGTCGCTGGTTCGTTGACGGATGGCTCGAGTGACTTCAACTACGGTCAGGTCCTCACTCGAGGCTTCCCACCGCCGTTGCTGGGGTTATCGGATGCCTGCCGCGAACATTTAGGACCTCTGCCCCTGGTTCACCGCCGCCGGCCGATTCGCCCTCTGCTTGAAGGATTTCGGAGCGGTCGGAACGATTCTTGAATATTTTGATGTTGGGCCGGCTTACCGCCACCCCAATCGCGCTGGAGAGGCCCGCAAGGGCCGCTTTTCGGATGATTCAGCTACTCGGCGATGACGATGCGGTTCTTGCCGGCCTTCTTGGCCCGGTAAACCGCGTCGTCGGCACGCTTGAGAACGTCGGCCTGCTCCTCGCCGGGAAGGCGTTGCGCCACCCCGCCGCTGAAGGTGATGAGCAGCTTCTGGTTGTCGTACAGGAAGAAGCGCTTGGTGAGCTTGCGCTGCAGCCGGGTGAGCACCATGGCGGCGTCCTCGGCCCTGGTGTCGGGCATCAGGATCACGAACTCCTCGCCGCCGAAGCGGGCCACGACCTCGGTCGCGCGCAGGGTCTGCTTGATGAGCCGCACCAGATGCTGCAGCGCCTCGTCACCGGCCACATGGCCATGGGTATCGTTCAACCGCTTGAAATCGTCCAGGTCGAGCATCGCGACGCACATCGGACTGTCGCGCCGGTCGGCGCGCGAGGCCTCGCGCGCATACGATTCATCCAGACCGCGGCGGTTGAGGCTGCCGGTGAGCTGATCCTCGCGCACCAGTTCGCTCAGATGCTGCAGCTCGGTCTCGAGCTCCTGGATGCGCGCCTCGGCGTACTGGGCCTCCTGCTGCGCCACCAGCATTTCGTCGCGGGAGCGCAGGGTCTCGGTCTGCACGGCGCGCATCTCCTGCATCACGTCGTCGAGCACATAGCTCAACTCGCTGACGTGCTCGGCGCTGCCGATCTCCTTAGTGAAGCGGCTCATCCGCTCGTGGTGATCGCCATGGGCGATCGCCATGCTGCCGAGGCGGTCGATGAACAGGGCGAGCATGTTCTTGAGCTTGGTCTTGGCCTCGGTCAGCCCGTGCTTGAGCGCCCCCTGCTTGTAGATGAGCGCCTTGAGGCTGTGTGCCGCGGCGTCGAGCGCCTTCAGGTCGATCGGGCTCGCGAGCAGGCCCTGGATGGTGTCGAGCTGACCGCGAATCCAGCGGTCGTCCTCGACCAGCTCGCCGACGTTCTCGAGCAGCAGGGTGAGCAAGTACAGCAGTTGTTCGCGCTCCTCGCCGATCATGGCGCGGTTGGTGTCGATGCGGAAGCAGAGCTGCTTGAGCCGCGCCGAGATGTCGTTCAGACCCGGTTCCGTGGTGGCCAGGCGCACATCGGCTCCCAGGGCCTCCGACTCGCGGGCGAGGTCGGGAATCTCCTCGAGCAGCGGACTCACCGCGTGGGTGAAGGTGCGCGCTAGCATCTCGCGCGCGATCTCGGCCAGCGGCGAGCCCAGCACGGGTACGGCTTCCCGCACCGGGGCCATGCGCGCCAGATGCTTCTCGCCGAGAAAGCCGAGCGCCTTGCCCAGGCTGTCCCAGTCGCGCGCCTGGACCGACTCGGTCACGCGCTGGCCCACGTTGGCGAGTTCGCCGCGCGAGCGCGCCAAGGCGTTGCCGAACTGCAGCAGCACGCTCTCGGCACCGAACCCCGCGGTCGACCCCGACACCTCCTGATAGGCGCGACTGTAGGCTTCCGGGGTCGGCGCGATGCGACTCGCGGCCAGCCGACGGAAGGCTTCGCGAGCGATGCTCACGGGTCCGGAGGGCTTCTTTTCGTCTGTGGACATGATGGGGCTCGGACCGGCCGAGATGTCAGCAGATCGGGAGCGTAATCGTCCGGCCGGCCGCGCCATTGCCCGAGCAGCGGCCGGTTTCGGTGCCAATTGCGGCCTTGAAACCCTGGCCCGGGAGCCCGCGGAGCACGGGCAGTCCGACAGGTTGCTAGACCAGCCCGTTGCGCACCGCGTAGTGCGTGAGTTCGGCGTTGTTGCGCAGCTTCATCTTCAGCAGCAGCCGGCTGCGATACATGCTGACGGTCTTGACCGACAGCTTCAGTTCGGTGGCGATGTCGGTGACGGTCTTGCCCGAGGCGATCATGGTGAGCGCCTGGTATTCGCGATCCGACAGGCTCTGGTGCGGCAGCGCATCGGCGTCTTCGCCGATATGGGCGGCGAGCACTTCGGCCAGCGCAGGCGTGATGTATTTGCCCCCGGAGGCGACCTTGCGAATCGCGTCGACCAGCTCGGCCGGCGCGCTTTGCTTGTTGAGATAGCCCGCGGCGCCCGCCTTCATCGAGCGCATGGCGTACTGGTCTTCGCTGTGCATCGACAGCATCAGTACCGCCACCTTGGGAAACTCCTTGCGCAACTGCTTGAGCACCTCGATGCCGCTGCGGTCGGGCATGGAGATGTCGAGTACCACCACCTCGCAGGCCGTCTTGCGGACGATCGCGATCGCCTCGACCCCGCCGGCGACGGTGCCGGCCACGACGATGTCGTGGGTGTCGGCGAGAATCTGCCGGATGCCTTCGCGCACGATGGCATGGTCGTCGACCAGCAGCACCCGAATGCTCATGGCCGCACCCGTGCCGGCGCCTGCCGGCGCGCCGGCAGCCGGCGCAGCCGGCCGGCCCGGGGCTGAATCGGCGCCTTCAAGGGCATCCGCAGCAACACCGCGGTGCCCCCGCCCGGCGCTTCGCCCAGCGACACCGCCCCCCCCGCCGCCTGCGCCCGCTCGGTCATGCCGTGGATGCCGAACGACCCGCCCTTGGCGCGATCGGTCGCGGCCATGCCGCGCCCGTTGTCACCGATCTCGACGGTCCAACCCTCGTGGTCGCGAGCGAGCCTGACCCGCACCAGGGTCGCCTGGGCATGCTTGCCGACGTTGGTCAGCGCCTCCTGGAAGATGCGGAACATCACGGTGGCGGTCTCGGGATCTGGTTCGATGTCTTCAGCATCGGGCATAGCGACGGCCACCTCGCACGGCAGCCCGGACTGCCGGGTGAACTCCTTGGCCTGCCATTCGAGGGCGGCCGCGATACCGATGTCGAGGATGCCCGGGCGCAGGTCGGCCGAGATGCGCTTGGCCTCGTCGATGGTACGGTCGACCAGCGCCTCGATATAGCTGGTCCGTTCGATGAGTTGGGGATCGGCGTCGGGCAGCCGCCGCACCAGCACCGAGAGCGCCATCTTGACCGCCGCCAGGTTGCCACCGATGCCGTCGTGGATGTCGCGTGCCATGCTCTCGCGCTCCTGTTCCTTGATGCGTTCGACGTGGGCCGAGAGCTCCTTCATGCGCGCGCGCGACTGCGTGACCTCGATCTCGGCGAGCTTGCTCTGGGTGATGTTGGTCATGATGCCGGCCCACTGGATCGCGCCGCCGTCGAGCACCCGCGGGGTGCTGCGCAGGTTGATCCACTTCACGTCCTTCCAGCGCTTCATCGCGAACCGGCCCTCCCAGTTCCAGGCTTCCAGGCTGTGCGCCGACGCGCTCATCGACTGGCGGAACGCCGGCCGGTCGTCGGCCAGGATCAGGTCTTCGAACCGCGCCGGCGTGCGCGCCAGCGTATCGGGTGCCAGGCCGAGCAGCGCATGGCAGTGCTCGCTGAGATAGGGGAAGGCGATCTGCCCGTCGGCACGGCGCACCAACTGGAACACCAGGCCGGGGGTGCTCGACACGATCGCGCGCAGGCGCGCTTCGCTGTCGGCCAGTCGGGCGGCCCATTCCTGCCGGTCGCTCAGGTCGTTGCCGACGATCACGAACTCGTCACCGTTCACGCCCCGATACAGCAGCACGCTGGTCTCGACCGGGTAGCTGGTGCCGCTGCGCCGGACGTGGGTGGTCTGGGTGTGCACCGGCGTGGCCGGCTGGGCGGCCAGCGAGCGGCGGGCACGACGCAGCAGGCCGGCATCGAGGTCGGTCATCACCTGCGGCACGGTGACCGCGCGCAGTTGTTCGAGGGAGCATTGCAGGCTGGACAGGGCGGCCACGTTGGCATCGAGGAACCGGAGCGTGATGGCATCGGCGCGGTAGATCTCGTTGAACGAGCCACGCATCACCAGGTCGAGCTCATGGCCGGCCGGATCCGGCAGGACAACGCGACGGGGGCGGGGAGCGGCAATCTGACGGGTCATTGCTCCAGTATCGCCGACCGCGGGCTTTCGGGCTACCGCACCGGTAGCGCCCCGTCGCCGGCAATCGCACCGGGTCGGCTTCAACCCGCGAACAACGCTGCCGATAACGCCGGAGAAGGGAATGCTTCATCGCGCGGCAGCATCCCCCGGAACCCCGACCGAATCGCGCCAACCGGATGCCATGCTTTCGATGCGATACCAGACCAGCAGGATCCGAGTGCGTGGCGATGGGCACCCGCAGCCGCGCGGCGGTCGGATGCGTTGCGGGCGGCATGGCGGACCGTGGCGAGTCGGACCTGACCGTGACCAGAAATCTGACAGGAAAAAATGAACTCTTCCGGAACCGTTTCGCGCCGTGACGCCGTGTTCGCGGTGCTTGCCACCGGGCCGGCACTGGAGCCGCTGGGCGCCGGCACGCCATTGGCCGACGAGGAAATCGTCGCGGCCGCCCGGAGCATGAGTCTGGGAGGCTGTGGCAAGGGCGCCGCCGCGGCCCGGCTCGTGGTGGACCTGCTGAATCCCGACATCGACATCGCCATGGTGTCGCGGCGCATCGATGCGTGCCCCGGGATCACGGTTCGCATCCTGCGGGTCGCCAACTCTGCCTTCTACGGTCATGCCGGCACCATCGCGACGGTGACCCGCGCCGCTCAGGTGCTCGGCATGACCACGCTGAAAAGCATTGCCGCTGCCGCCTGCCTCGACCACATGGTGGTTGCACCGACCACTGCCACCATCATCAACCTGGACGAGTTCCGGCGCCACTGCGTAGCCGCGGCGTGCGCCGCGCAGGCGCTGGCGCACGCGACCGCGCCGGCGCAAGCCGACAACGCCTTCGTCGCCGGCCTGTTGCACGATCTCGGGTTGATCGTGCAGTGGCGGTTGCGTCCCAGCGGTCTGACGGAGTGGCGGCGACGCGCCATCGCACCGGACCGCGACCACCACCAGCCGGCGGGAGGCGGCGATCTCGAATCGCGCTGCACCGGAACCACGCACACCCACTGCGCGCGAGTCCTGCTGACCACCTGGAGCCTGCCGCCATCGCTGGTGGAAGCGGTAGCAGGCCACGATCGGCCAGACGACGCGCCGGCAACCGCGGACCCGCTTGCGATGCTGGTCGCGGCCGGCGACATGCTCGCAGCCGACGCCGGCCACGCACTCGCCACCGAACCGGTCGAGTATGACCGTGAGCTGCGCCTGAGCGAGTTCTGGAGCCGGCACGAGGAACTCCGGATCGAGGTGACCGCGATGCTCCCCGACGCCGTGACCCGCCTGTGTGCGGTATTCGGCGCCTGACCGGACCGGCCGCATGCGAACCAACGTCCTCAGGCATCGAAGCCGACCCTCACCCACAGCGGGGCGCGGGCCGCGTCCGGAGCACGCGATACGTCTGCCGCCGCCAAAACCCGACACCGAGGTGGCGCAGCAGCTCCTGCTCATGGCGCAGACCACGCGGCATGGCCTGCTCATCACCGACGAGATCGGTTTCATCACCTGGTGCAACGATGCCGTGACCCGGTTGAGCGGCTATCCGACCGACGCGGTCATCGGCCGGCCGCTGTGCGGCTTTCTGCAGGATCATCAGGGCGGTCCCGGCAACCTGGTACATCTGCGCACGGCCCTGGAGCAGCGGCTGGCGTGCTGCACGACGCTGCTCGATCGCACCCGCGACGGCCGCGAGCGCTGGCTCAACATCGATCTGCAACCGGTGCCCGATGCCGACGGCAGCGTGCGCAGTTTCGTGGTGGTCCAGACCGACATCACCGAGCAGGTACGGTCGAACCAGCACTTCAAATCGGTGATCGACAGTACGGCGGCGGGAATCGCGCTCATGGACCATCTTGGCCACATCGTCGATTGCAACCTGGAAGCCGAGCGCCTGCTCGGCCTGCCGCGCGAACAGTTGCTGGGTCACGCGGTGACGAACCCGCTCTGGAACACGGTGCGCGAGGACGGCACGCCTTTCCCGAACGACGAACGTCCGACCATCCGGGTGCTGGAAACCGGTGAACCGGTGCACGGCGTGGTGGTCGGGGTGACGCTGCCCTCCGGTGAACAACGCTGGCTGCTGGTGAACAGCCAGCTACTGTCCGGACACACCGCGAGTCAGCGCCGCGTCGTGACCAGCTACACCGACCTCACCGCCCAGAAGAAGATGCAGGCGGAACTGATCGCCGAGCGGCAGCGTCTGGCGGCAACGCTCGAAGGCACCGGGGCTGGCACCTGGGAATGGAATGTCATCACCGGCGAGACGCGCTTCAACGATCTCTGGGCGCAGATCATCGGCCACACCGGGGCCGAACTGGAACCGACGTCCGTCCGCACCATGATCGAACGGATCCATCCGGACGATCGCGCGCGATCAGAACAGATGATGCGTGCCCACTTCGCCCGCGAGCTCGACTACTACAATCTCGAACTGCGGGTACGGCACAAGACCGGTCGCTGGATCTGGGTCCGTACTCGCGGACGGGTCGCCACCTGGACCCCCGAGGGCAAGGCCTGGATGATGTTCGGTACCACGGCCGACATCACCGCCCGCAAGGAACTCGAACAGGAGTTGCTGGTGGCCGCGCGCAACGACCGCCTGACCGGCCTGCCGAACCGTGATTCGCTCATCGACAAGATCGAGCAGGCCGCAGCCTGCACCTCGTCCGGTGCGGCCGGGCCGTTCGCCGTACTGTTCCTCGACTTCGACCGTTTCAAGCTGATCAACGACACCATGGGTCACGAAGCCGGTGACCTGCTGCTGAAGCGCGTTGCCGGCCGACTGCGCTCGGCGATGGATACCACCCCGGCCGGCGTGGCTGGGCGCCATGGCGATTTCGTCGCCCGGTTCGGCGGCGACGAGTTCGTGGTGCTGCTGAACGATATCGCCGACCCGGAGCAGGCGCTGGCGGTGGCCAACCGGCTGATCGAGGTGGCGGCACGCCCGCACCTGATCAAGGACAAGGAAGTGTATTCGACGGTCAGCATCGGCATC
>JANMWG010000189.1:0-3265 GCA_031393885.1 Betaproteobacteria bacterium
GGATAGTGGAAAGCGAGGCTGTGCATGCCGGAAGGATACTGCGACTGCGCGCAGCGAGAAACACCAACCCCGCACGGTGCCGGGGTGATGGCCGGGGTGGCTGGATGGTCGTGTCGCGAACACGCCAGGCCGGTGACGGATCGATGAGCGCGAACGCGGCGCCGGTCGCCCGCGACAGATCGAAAAGACGACAAGCGGCGCGAGGCGAACTGAGCACTTGGCACGTCGCCGACACGCGCCGCGGATGGAAACCGGCGATCTGGTGAAACGAAGCGAGGAAGGCTACCGGCCAAGTGCTTCAGCTCTCGTGCGGCGTGACGCCCAACGCAAGAGCTGCGCGGCGCGCGACGGGACACCAGCTCGCCAAGCAGGTGCCCGCCCAGTACTTCCTGCTCACCTTCACGTTGCCGGCCCAGTTCAGGGCACTGGCCTGGGCGCACCAGGGCGTGCTCTACGACCTGCTGCTGCGCTGCGCCTGGGACACCGTGCGCACCTTCAGCCAGAACGACCGGCAGCTTCGCGGCATCCCCGGCCCCGGGGCCATCGCGGTGTCGCATACCAATTCACGCCCGCTCGGCCGATGAAGAAACGCTGGTACGCGCGTCCGCCCGAGCGCCCGGTCCTCGCGATTTCTCCCCGCGGGATGACGGGTTCACCCGGTGATTTCACATCCGGGTAGCTCACGGGTAGCTCACGCTTGACCGCAAGCGCAGCGGGTACTACATTCATGTCATCGTCTTGACGTTCATTTGGTTTACTGGTGGCGCCTGTTTCGGCGAAGTTGCGCGACATTTCGCGTGAGGCCGCCCGTCTAAAGGATCGATACCCGATCGAGGAGGTCGTCCATGAATGGTCGACAGCTTTTTTTGTGGCTACGCTTGGTGCCATTGGCATGCATGTATGCGTGTGCCTGTAATGCAACTGCGTCGGAAACCGTTCGCATTGCATTTATCGGAAACCTGAGCGGCACGGGTGCGCTGTCTGGAGAGGAGCAGTTGAAGGCGTTTCAGGCCGCCGCTGACCTGATCAATTCCCAGGGAGGCGTGCTGGGAGGGGGAAAAGTCGAGATTGTCCCGTTCGACAACAAGGGAAGCCCTCAGGAAGCCCTGGTCGTTCTGAAACAGGCGATAGATCAAGACATCCGTTACGTCGCGTCGACGCTGTCCAGCGTTGTGCACGCACTCTCCGATGCTGTTGCAAAGCACAATGCGCGTAATCCCGACCGGCCGATTCTGCTGTTGAACTTCAACGCCCTAGATCCTGCGCTGACTGAGTCTCGGTGCAATTTCTGGCACTTTCGATTCGAAGTCAACAGCGACACTCAGGTGGACGTGTTGACGGACGTCATGGGAAAGCAAAGTGCAATCCACAAGGTCTACCTGATTAACCAGGACTATGCTTATGGTCAGGCGGTTTCCAGAACCGCTAAAGCGATGCTGGCGCGAAAACGGCCGGATATCGAGATCGTTGGTGACGAACTGATTCCGCTTTTGAAGATCAAGGATTTCGCGCCCTATGTGTCGAAGATTCGCGCTACTGCCGCGGATACCGTCCTTAGTGGCAATTGGGGAAACGACTTGTCTCTGCTGGTCAAGGCAGGCCGGGAGGCAAACCTGCAAGTGACTTACTACACCCTTCTCGGGGCGCAATGGGGAACGCCGTCTGCTGTAGGCGCCGCCGGAGCGGATCGGCTCAAGTCTGTTGCGGCATGGCACATGAACGCTGCCGATCAGATCTGGGAGGAGCGACTGCAGGGATATGCCGTCAAGTACAAGTCAACGTCGGATATGGCCTATTTGCCGCCGTTTCGCGTGGTAGACATGCTGGCGTCCGCCATCAATAAAGTTGGCACGCAAGACCCAGCCAAGGTTGCCTACGCGTTGGAGGGGGCGAAGTACTCGGGGCCGACTGGCGACTCCTGGATGCGTGCGGATGATCACCAGCTGATTGCGCCCGAGTATGTCATGAGCTTCGTCAAGGCCGGACAACCCGGCGTCAAGCATGACGTGGAAGGCACGGGCTACGGATGGCGTACCGATGAACTGCTCGCCGCGCAGGCTATTGCCCCGCCTATCAGGTGCCAGATGAAGCGTCCCAGGAATTGAGAGTGGACAGGTCGAGGGGGGGCGCTGCACCGCAAGGGCAGATTAAGAATTGCAGGGATCAAATACCTGGACGTATGATTTTCGCCCTCATCCCAGCAACCCCGCTCTCACCGCCCCATCCCCCAACCGCTCGATGAACCACTCCATCGCCTTGCCCACGTGCCGGTTGTGCCACGCGGCAAATAGCTCAGTAGAAGGCTTGGGTTCGGCCACCGCGCGTGCCACCAGCCTTCCTGCCGCGATCTCCGGGTCGGCGATGTGGGTCGGCAGATAGCCCACGCCTAGTCCCGCCACCTGCGCGGCCACCTTTGCCCGCACGCTCGGCACGGTCAGGCGATCCGGGCCGGCTTTCAGGCCGGTGGTGCGCGGCGGCAACTGGCGCGCGCTGTCGGCGGCGAGCACGGCGCGATGCCCGAGGATGTCGCCGGGGGTCAGTGGTTGCTGAAGGTGCGCGAGCGGATGTGACGGCGCGACGGCGAACACGAAGTGCACGTTGCCCAGTGACAGCATGCTGCAACCGCCTTCGGCAGGCGCGTCGCCCGAAACGCCGATGACCAGTTCGGCCCTCCCGGCGTGCAGCGCTTCCCAGGTGCCGGCCAGGACTTCTTCGGAAAACCGCAGGCGGGTGCCGGGGTTGAGCCGGTAGAACGCCTCGACCAGGGGAACATTCGCTCGATCGGGATGATCTCGTCGGCCGTGATCGCGAACTCGCTTTCCCAGCCGCGCGCCAGCCGCTGCATGCGCTCTTCGAGTTCGCCCGCCGCGCGCAGCAGGTGTCGGCCCTCCCGCAGCAGTTCGGTACCTTCAGGGGTCAGCTTGGCGCGATGACCGCTGCGGTCGAAGCTGGGTAACCCGAGATCCTGTTCGAGCTTTTGCACGACATACGTGACCGCCCGACGGCACCCGATGCAGCTCTTCCGCGGCGGCGGCGAAGCTGCCCTTGCGGGCGATGGCGTCGAGGGTGGCGAGAGCGTCGAGCGAGAGGCGCATGGCGATGGCGTGGGATTGTTGGCTATCATAGGCGGTACTGAGTGACTCGCCGGTCAGCTACGAGGCTCGGTGAGCCCGGGTCGACGCCTGCCATCGCCGCGCCTGTCGCCGCGCCGATTCGATCCGCATCCAGGGGCCTGTCTTGAATCCTTCGTCTTTTCCGCACCGTC
>JANMWG010000248.1:0-2951 GCA_031393885.1 Betaproteobacteria bacterium
GCGGCCCGCCGTGAGCTCCTCGGCGAAGCCGGGCTCCCAATGCAGGCCGTGATGCCAGCGGTTGTCGAAGAAGACCGTCGTCCCGTCTCCGGGCACCGGCACATCGAAGATGGCGACGCGGCGCACCGCGTCACGATGCTGTGCCGCCAGGGCGAATGCGGTCGGTCCGCCCCAGTCGTGGCCGACCACGAACAACCGTTGCTCCCCCAGGACATCGTGCACCAGGCGCCAGATGTCCTGAGCGATGGTCTTCTTGTCGTACCCGTCCGGCGGCCGCGACGAGTCGCCGAGACCGCGAAGATCGGGCGCCACGACACGGAACCGCGTGGCCAGCGCGGGAATGATGCTGCGCCACATGTACCAGGTCTGCGGCCAGCCATGCAGCAGAACGACAACAGGCCCCTGACCCGCGGTCACATAGTGAATGCGCACCTCGCCGACATCGGCGTAGGCATGCTCGAACGGGTCGGACATCGTCATCCTCGCGGCAAGGGTTTTCGCTGAAAAAGTATGCAGCATCCATCGGTGCGCCGACGCCAACAACGCCGAAAATTTCCACCGCGAAGAGCGTTGCGCGATGTCCCCGAAATGCGCTTCGCTCCTTCCAGGCTACGCGCGTTCGCCCACTCGAATTCACATCCTTGCTTTCGAAATGGAATTACGAGTGCCCGAGCGCGCGCCTGATCTCGTTGGTGGTTGCCGGTTCCTTTCCGGCCGACCGAATAAGTCGCACCGCATCTTCAACGAGCTGCACGTTGGTTTTGCGGGCGCCGAACGGCGCATCTTCCAGCCCCACGCGCACGTGACCACCACGCTCGACTGCGTGGGTGATGAGCGGCGCGATGTCCACATCGAGCCCAGCGATCATCCACGGCGCTCCCGGTGCTTCGTGCGCCAGCAATTTAAGGAACGCATCCAAAGCGTAGGGCTGGGGCGGAAAGCCGAAGCTCAAACCGTCCGAAAACATGAATCGATAAATGCATTGCGGTACGTCTGGATAAGCGCGCTCCAGCGCGGCGCCCAGGCGCACGAAGCCCGGTTCGTACAATGCATAACCCGGATGAAAACGATAGCGCGTGGCGAGTTCCAACCCGCGCCGGATGTGTGACTCGGGATTGGCATAGACAAAGCCTTCCTTGCCGGCGGGTATTTCATCGAGCCGCGTGATGTTCGTTGAGCCCGGGTCCACCACTGACCATTCAAGCAAGCCGCGCTTGGCTAACGTTTCAGTGTGGGCGAAACGCTCCTGTGCGGTCATCATACTCGGCGCATCGACGTGGCCCGCAAACGGAAGCGTGGGATAGACGATCACGTCTTCTTTTTCGCGAATGCCTTCGATGATCGCGATGTAAAGATCGGCATCGTCCTTCTGCCGCCCGGTCTTTTCGTCGTAGGCGTGCGCGTGAATGATTGCCGCCCCGGCGCGAGCGCAAGCGATGCCGTCCGCGACGATTTCTTTCACCGTTATCGGTATACCCGGTTGGCGGTCACGCGACCACGGTCCATTCACAGAAACCTCGAGCCAGGTTTTTCCGGGCGTCTCGATCGCGCGCCTGGGTGTTTGAGCTGCGTTAAGCGTGCCGCTCAATGGCGTGAGCCCACCGAGCAGTAACGAAGAACCGGCAGCGGACAACAATTTCCTGCGCTGTGAATTAATTGTCGTTTGAACTGAGCGTGAGTTTCTCATATTGTTGTTCCTCCTGGTTTCCGATCACTTCGCTATGGCCTGATACACCATCTGCTTGAACAGGTAGCGGTCGTAGCGCCTTGCCATTCCGGGCTGTGCCTGGGTCATCCACACGCAGATGATCCCCTCTTTCGGGTCCACGTAGAAGCCTGTGCCTGCCGCGCCTGCCCAGTAGTACTCGCCGGCGTTGCCGGTGACTTCGAAGCGGCCTGTCTCCTTGCGCACGGCGAAACCCAATCCGAATCCTGTGCCCGCGGGGAGGGTCGTCGTGCCCGAGAACCTCACGTCCGGGCCAAGATGATCCGCTGTCATGTATCTCACGGTGGTCGGGCTGAGCAGGCGGACGCCGTCGAGCTCACCGCCATTGATCAGCATCTGGAGAAACCGGGCGTAATCCGAGGCGGTTCCAACGCTGCCCGCGCCGCCGGCATCGTTCTTCTGCGCCGCCGTGACATCGAGCAGCTTGATCGGCGTCTTGGTTGCGGGATCGGTCGCGAAAGGTTGTGCGAGGCGGCCGAGCTTGCCCTCAGGCACGATGAACGCCGAATCCGTCATGCCGAGCGGCGTGAACAGGCGTTGTTGCAGGAACTGGCTCAACGTCATCCCGGAGATGGCTTCCACGATGCGCCCCAGCACGTCGGTCGACAGGCCGTATTCGAACGTCGTGCCCGGCTGGTGAGCCAACGGCATCTTTGCCAGCCGCTCGATCTGCTCGGCGGGCGTCACGTCCTTCCAGTCCACCCCCTCCTTCGTGTACATCTCCCTGACCTTCGGATGAGCGGTATAACCGGCATACACCATTCCGGATGTGTGGCGCAGCAGATCCTGGATGTTGATCTCGCGATCGACGGGTACGTTCACGTACTTTGCGGCACCGGTATAGGGATCCGTCCTCTCGGCGCTGACCTGCAGATTCGCGAATGCCGGAATGTACTTGGAGACCGGGTCGGTCACCCGCAGCTTCCCCTCCTCCATCAGCATCATGATCGCGACAGAGGTATACGGCTTCGTCATCGAATAGAGCCTGAAGATGGCGTCCTTTGTCATCGGCTTGCCGCTGGCGGGGTCGAGCTGACCTACGCTCTCGAAGTAGACGATCCGGCCATTGCGCGCGACGAGCATCACTGCACCGGGATACTGTCCCGTTTCGATTTCCCGCTGGATCGCGGGACCGATACGCGCAAGACGCTCGGAAGAGAATCCAAGGCTTTGGGGGTCTGCCGTCGGCAGGTCGGCAGCCCAGGTCAAGGTGACCGAGGACAGC
>JANMWG010000249.1:0-4599 GCA_031393885.1 Betaproteobacteria bacterium
ACATCGTCGCGGCCGATCACCTTCAACCCGCCCGCATCGATGGCGTCCAGCAACTCGGCGCGCGAGCGCAGTCCGAGATGCTCGGCGAAATCCGACAACACCAGCCAGCCTTCGCCCCCGGGCTCGAGATGCTGCGACAGCCCGCCCAGGAAACCGCGCAGCATCCGGCTGTCGGGATCGTAGATGGCGTGCTCGATCGCCGCGTTCGCGCGTGCCGGCACCCAGGGCGGATTGCAGACGATCAGGGGCGCCCGGCCTTCCGGAAACAGGTTGGCTTGCACCACGTCGACGCGCCCGTCGAGTTCGAGCCGATGCAGGTTTTCGCGGGCGCAGGCGAGTGCGCGCAGATCGTGGTCGGTTGCCACCACCCGTTGCACCCCGCGCCGCGCCAGCACCGCCGCCAGCACGCCGGTGCCGGTGCCGATGTCGAACGCCAGCGTCGTCGCCGGCAAAGGCGCCTGCGCGATCAGCGCGAGGTACTCGCCGCGCACCGGCGAGAACACCCCGTAATGCGGATGGATGCGCGCCCCCAGCGATGCAATCTCGATGCCCTTGCGACGCCATTCGTGCGCGCCGATGAGTCCCTGCAATTCGCGCAGCGATAGCAATGCCGTTTCGCTACCTTCGCCATAGGCCTCGGTGCAGGCGGCGCGAACATCGGGCGCGCGCCGCAGAGCGATCGTGTGATCCGCTTCGAGCTGGAGCAACAGCATGCCCAGCGTCCGGGCGCGTTGGGCCTGCGCCTGACGATGCAGATGGAAAGCCTCGGCCGGCGACCCGCCCTGCTTGCGGCGCTTGTCATCCGCGCGCCGTGCCATCGCTTGCAGCAGTTGCCGCGCATTCTGGAAATCGCCGCGCCACAGCAGCGCCGCCCCCTCACAGGCCAGCCGCCACGCCGCATCGGCCGTGATGCGGTCGTCGACGATGACGATGCGGGAGGGCGCATTCGCACCGTTCTCGGAACGCCAGAGCGCCGAGCGCGGCTGTCCGTTCTCGATCCATTCGACGCGCGCGCTGGCGCTCATCGTGATCGCACCGGCGTGCCGGGGCCGCGCCGATCGATCCTCACGCGAATCGACGGCCGGCGCCCGCGGCAGCACCACAGGGTTCCCCGAGGATGCTGCGCCCCCTCGAGGGGGAAGCCGGAGCGCAGCGCAGGCTGGGGGTGGGCGTCAACTTTCAGGGGATGACACGGTCGCGGCGAAATCTGGCCAGAAGGTCGAGCAGCATGCGTTCGGAATCGATGGTCTCGCAGAACCCGGCCCGCCGTGCCCGGCCGGTGTCGGAGACGATGTCCCAGGTCGAGCCGAACACGAAGTCGGCGAAGCCCCATCCGGCCACCTGATGGTAGGCATGCGGTTGCAGGCCGTGACGCGCGACGAGGCGATCCCAGTCGGCCGCTTTGTCCCCGAGCGTGTCGCGCAAGCTGAAGTGGCGCTGCTCGCCGGCCTCGACCGCGAAGAATTGGGCCAGCCGGGGCCACAGGTTCTCCCAGCGGATCAGATCGCCATTGGTGATGTTGAAAGCCTGGTTGACGGCCTGCGGACTGGTTGCCATCCACGTGATCGCGCGCGCCAGCAGACCGGAATCGGTGAGCTGGTACAACGCGTGGAAGTTGGCGGCCGGACCTGGATGCGAGAACGGCAATCCGAGATCGCGGCACAGCGATCCGTACACCGCCAGGGCGAGCGCGAGATTCATCGGCGAACCGACGGAGAATCCGCATACCGCATGCGGCCGCACCGCCGACCATGTCCACGCCTTGCCGCGCTGCCGCGCCTCCAGCCAGTCGTGTTGATCGAAGTAGAAGTTCGCCCCCGCGTGCCGCGGATGGTGCTCGCGCGCCGGCGTGAGGAATGGTCCGAGATGGCTGCCATACCACTTGGTGCCCTCGACCAGATGCACATGCTGAAGCGACGGCGCGGCATCCTCGATCGCCGTGACCAGATTGGTGAACAGGGCAGCGTTGCGGGCGACGTGCTCGACCGGATCGGCAACCTGCACGAAGGCAGCGTGGAACACATGCGTCGCATCGCGAAGCGGCGAGAGTTTCGCCCGGCAATCCGCTGCATCCAGCAGATCGACCGCCACGTGACGGAACTCTCCCGCGACATCGGGCCGGCGCCGCGAGAGGGCAACCACATTCCAGTCACCGGTCTCCAGCAGATGTCGCAGCAGGTAGCGGCCGACCACACCGGTCGCACCGGCGACCACCGCGGTCCGCTCGATGCTCAAGGCGCCAGGCGCTCGATGCGCCAGCCGTGTTGGTCGCGCCGATAGCGCAACCGGTCGTGCAGGCGGCTCGGCCGCCCCTGCCAGAACTCAATTGCCACCGGCGAGAGGCGGTAGCCACCCCAGTGATCCGGGCGCGGCGGATCGTCGCCGTAGCGGTGTGTCGCCGCGGCCAGCGCCGCGGCCAGCACGCCGTGATCGGGGATGACGGCGCTCTGCGCCGAAGCCCAGGCGCTGAGCCGGCTGCTCACCGGACGGCTGCGGTAGTACTCGTCGGACTCCGCCGCCGAGACCTTGGCCACGCTGCCCTCGATGCGCACCTGCCGCTCGAGTTCTACCCAGTGAAACAACAGGCTCGCATGCGGATTGACCGCCAGTTCAGCGCCTTTGCGGCTGGCGTAGTTGGTGAAGAACACGAAGCCCTCGTGGTCCACGCCCTTGATCAGAACGATGCGGGCAGACGGCACGCCGCGCGCGTCGGCAGTGGCCAGCGTCATCGCATTGGGCTCAGGCAACCCGGCCGCCTGCGCCTCATCGAACCAGCGGTTGAACTGCACCAGCGGATCGGGGGCAGCGCCCGATTCGTCGAACGAGGAATGGCGGTACTCCTTGCGAAGATCAGCAATGCTCATGTGCGTATCCGGAACATGGATCAGACCCGAAACCCGGTCGATGCGGCAACGTACCCGCTGAACCGGCCTGGCATGCGCTCGCGCCACCGGTACACGAGATCATCCGTTTGCAGCAACGGAAACGGGCACACCCCGCGCGCCCAGGCGAACGCCCCGAACACCGTGTAGTCCGCATCGTTGGGGGATGCACCGCCGACGAAGGACTGGCCCCGAAGCAGGTCGCGCAGCGGATCGAGCGCCGTCCGGAAGCGCTCGCGCGTGTGCTCGCGGTCCGCCACCTCGAACAGCCTGAGTTCTGCCGACATGCAAGAAACCTACTTGACGGTCGAGGCACTCTGGCCGAACAGGATCTTCCTCGCCTCGTCATCCACGGTCGGCCTGGTGTTGATGGAAGCCGCCAGCGCATACGCGCGCACCACCGCAGGTCGCGCACGAATCGTCTCGAACCAGCGCTTCAGGTGCGGAAAGTCGTCCAGGTTCTGACCCTGACGTTGGTGCGGCACGACCCAGGGATACGACGCCATGTCGGCGATGGAATACTTGCCGGCCAGGAACTCGCGATCGGCCAGCCGCTTATTCATCACCGCGTACAGCCGCCCCGTCTCCTTGACGTAGCGTTCGATGGCATAGGGCAGCTTCTCCGGGGCGTAGTGCGAAAAGTGGTGATTCTGGCCGGCCATCGGCCCCAGGCCGCCCATCTGCCACATCAGCCACTGCGTCACCTCGACCCAGCCGCGGGTGGCCTTCGGCAGGAACTTGCCGGTCTTCGCCGCCAGATAGAGCAGCATGGCACCGGACTCGAAGATCGGGATCGGCGCCTTGCCGTCACCGGGATCGAGGTCGACCATCGCCGGGATCCGGTTGTTGGGCGCGATTGCCAGAAACGCCGGCTCGAACTGTTCGCCGCGGCCGATGTTGACCGGCTTGATCGTGTAGGGCAGTTTCGCTTCTTCGAGAAAGATGGTGATCTTGTGGCCGTTCGGCGTGGTCCAGTAATACAGGTCGATCATGGGGCGGCTCGGTCGCGTCGGGATGACTTCGGTCGTTCGAGTATAGCGTTCGGTAGCGCTGTCTCCCGGCACCGGACGCTGCGATGAGCTTCGATATCGACATCGGCTTCGCCAGCGTGGCAGGCAAGCGTCCGGTCAACGAGGATTTCGCCCTCGCCTGGCTGCCGACCGGAACCGAGCGGCAGGAGCGCGGCCTGATCGCCGCCGTCGCGGATGGCGTCTCGACCGGCGGCGGCGGCCGCGAAGCCGCGCAGGCCATGGTGACCGGCCTGTTCTCCGACTGGATGTCGGCGCCGGTCACGTGGGAAACCAGCGCGGCGCTGGATCGCATCGTCACCGCGCACAACGCGTGGCTGTATGCGCACAACCGGCGTGGCGACAACGGCCACGAGCGCGCGACGACCCTGACCGCCGTGGTTGCCCGCGGCCAGACCTGGACCGTGGCCCACGTCGGCGACAGCCGCGCCTATCTGATCCGCGGTGCCGACGTCGAACATCTGACAACCGATCATGCCCGGCCAGGCGACCTGCGCGCCGCCCTGACCCGCGCGCTCGGCATCGACGAGCGCGTGCTGGTCGACTATGCCCAGGGCGAGCTGCGCATCCACGATGTACTGCTGCTCGCCACCGATGGCGCCTGGAGCAAGCTGCGAGATCGCGATCTCGCCGAGGCGGTCGGCCAATGCGACTCGTCGCAGGAAGCCGCCGAGCGACTCACGCAGCTC
>JANMWG010000260.1:0-9883 GCA_031393885.1 Betaproteobacteria bacterium
TGGCCGACGCCGGTCGCCTGCGGCCTGATCCTGCTGCTGGCGGCGGGGCCGCAACTGCTCGGCCATACCGCCTTCAACCACGCCGTGCGGCACCTGCCGGCGCCGCTGGTTGCGGTGGCGATCCTGGGTGAACCGATCGGCGCCGCGGCGCTCGCGTGGGCGATGTTCGGCGAGGCCGTGAATACCGCGCAACTCGCCGGTTTCGGTCTGCTGCTGGCCGGCATCGTCCTGGCGGCGATGGCCGAATCGCGCCGGCTGCCACCGGCTCCTGCCGATGCGCCCTCAGCCGGGCGATAATCCGGTTTCATCAAGCCCTCCCTGCCGATCATGACCGAAGCCCCGCTCAACCTGCTGCGCCGGCTGTTCGATGCCGCGATCGCCTCGGCGCAACCGGCGCGCTGCGTGCCACCGTTCCTGCCGAAGCCGCCCAAGGGCCGCACCATCGTCGTCGGTGCCGGCAAGGCTGCCGCCACCATGGCCCAGGCCGTGGAACGCCACTGGCCCGGGCCGCTCGAAGGCCTGGTCATCACCCGCTACGGCCATCGCGCCCCCTGCTCGCGCATCGAGGTCGTCGAAGCGGCGCATCCGGTGCCCGATCTGGCCGGACGCGAAGCCGCCGAGCGCGTGCTGGCAATGGTGCAGGGGCTGACCGCCGACGACCTGGTGCTGTGCCTCATCTCCGGCGGCGGCTCGTCGTTGATGGCATTGCCGGCGCCCGGACTCACGCTCACCGACAAGCAGCAGATCAACAAGGCACTGCTCAAGAGCGGGGCCAACATCACCGAGATGAACTGCGTGCGCAAGCACCTCTCGGCCATCAAGGGCGGTCGGCTCGCTGCCGCCGCCGCACCGGCAAAGGTCGTGACGCTCACCATTTCCGACGTTCCCGGTGACGACCCGGCCGTGATCGCCTCCGGGCCCACGGTGCCGGACGTCACCACCTTCGCCGACGCGCTGGCCATCCTCGCCAAGTACGGCATCACCGAACCCGTCAGCGTCTTGCAGCATCTGCGCGCCGCCGCCGACGAGACCCCGAAACCGGGCGATCCGCGCCTGGCCGGCTGCGAAACCCACCTCGTGGCCGCGCCGCAGATGGCGCTCGAAGCCGCCGCGCAGGTTGCACGCGAGGCCGGCGTCACACCGGTGATCCTGGGCAACGCCATCGAAGGCGAGTCGCGCGAAGTCGCCCTGGTCCACGCCGGCATCGCCCGGCAGGTGATCCTCCACGGGCAACCCGCGCCTGCACCCTGCGTGATCCTGAGCGGCGGCGAAACCACGGTCACGGTGCGCGGCAAGGGTCGCGGCGGACGCAACGCCGAGTTCCTGATCGCGCTGGGCGTGGCCCTCAACGGCCTGCCGCGCGTGTATGCGCTGGCCGGCGACACCGACGGCATCGACGGCACCGAAGACAACGCCGGCGCGCTGCTGGCGCCGGATTCGCTCGCAAGAGCCGCCGCCCTCGGTGTGGACGCCAAAAAGCACCTCGCCGATAATGACGGTTACAGCTTCTTCTCCGCGTTGGGCAGCCTGGTGATCACCGGCCCGACACTCACCAACGTGAACGATTTTCGGGCGGTGCTGATCACCGCTCAGGAGTAACCGCTTTGGGCAAGCCTGAATCGATCGACGCGCTGCTGCCGCCGCTGGCCGGCAAGGCCGAACTGGTGCGCCGCCTCGCGGCCGTGCTGCCGCCCGAATGCCTGTTCGATGCCACCGAAGACATGACGCCCTACGAATGCGACGGCCTGTCGGCCTGGCGCACGGTGCCCATGGTCGTCGCCCTGCCAACGAACGAAGCGCAGGTCGCCGCGGTGATGAAGATCTGCAACGAAGTGCGCGTGCCCATCGTGCCGCGTGGCGCCGGTACCGGCCTGTCCGGCGGCGCGCAGCCGCACTCGGGTGGCGTGACGCTCGGGCTGTCGAAGATGAAGGCGATTCTCGCCCTCGATCCGATCGCACGCACGGCGCGGGTGCAGCCCGGGGTGCGCAACCTCGCCATCTCCGAAGCCGCCGCGCGCCACGGCCTGTACTACGCGCCCGATCCGTCGTCGCAGATCGCCTGCTCCATCGGCGGCAACGTCGCCGAGAATTCCGGCGGGGTGCATTGCCTCAAGTACGGCCTCACCGTCCACAACCTGCTCGCCCTGCGTCTGGTCACCATCGAAGGCGAGATTCTCGAACTCGGTGGCGAAGGTCTCGACGCCGCCGGTTACGACCTGATGGCGCTGATCACCGGATCCGAAGGCCTGCTCGGCATCGTCACCGAGATCACCGTCAAGCTGCTGCCCAAGCCGCAGCTCGCACGCGTGGTGATGGCTGCGTTCGACTCGCTCGAACGAGCCGGCGAAGCAGTGGCAAACATCATCGCGGCCGGCATCATTCCGGCTGGTCTCGAAATGATGGACCAGCTCGCGACCGGCGCAGTCGAGCAGTTCGTCCACGCCGGCTATCCGCTCGATGCGGTTGCCGTGCTCCTGTGCGAGTCCGATGGCACGCCCGAAGAAGTGGCGGCCGAGATCGAGCACATGTCGCAGGTGCTGCGCGACAGCGGCGCCACCGAATGCCGCCTGTCGCGCAACGACGCCGAACGCCTGCTGTTCTGGTCCGGGCGCAAGGCCGCGTTCCCCGCCGTGGGCCGGCTCATGCCCGACTACTACTGCATGGACGGCACGATTCCGAAACGCCGCCTGGGCGAAGTGCTCAAGGGCATCGATGCATTGTCGAAGCAGTTCGATCTCAAGTGCCCCAACGTGTTCCACGCCGGCGACGGCAACCTGCATCCGCTCATCATGTTCGACGCCAACGTGCCCGGGCAGCAGGCGCGCGCCGAGGAATTCGGCGCCCGCATCCTCGAGCTGTGCGTCGCGGTTGGCGGCACCATCACCGGCGAGCACGGCGTGGGCATCGAGAAGATCAACCAGATGTGCGTCCAGTTCGGCACCGCCGAGATCGAAACCTTCCACGCCGTGAAGCACGCGTTCGATCCGGTCGGCCTGCTCAATCCGGGCAAGGCCATCCCCACGCTGCAGCGTTGCGCGGAGTACGGTGCAATGCATGTCAGTCGCGGCAAGGAGGCGTTTCCCGACCTGCCGAGGTTCTAGGGCGCGAGACACCCACCCATCGTTCCCGCGCGCGGTCCGCGCGACGTCTGTCGCCGCACCATCCGCTTTCGACCCACACCGATGCCGCAGCACCCATGATCGAACAGTTTGCTGACACCATCCGCCGCGCGGTCGCCGACCAGCGCACCCTGCGCATCCGCGGCGGCGGCACCAAGGATTTCTACGGCGTGGCGCTCGACGGCGACGTGGTCGACACGCGCTCGCACGCCGGGGTCATCGACTACGAGCCGTCCGAGCTGGTGGTCACCGCCCGCGCCGGCACCAGCCTGGTCGACCTCGAAACGGTGCTCGCGCAGAAGGGCCAGATGCTGGCCTTCGAACCGCCGCGCCTGGGTCCGGACAGCACCATCGGCGGTGTGGTCAGCGCGGGCTTCTCCGGTCCGCGCCGCGCCACGGCCGGCTCGGCGCGCGACTACGTGCTCGGCGTGAAGGTCATGAACGGCGACGGCGCCGAACTGCGCTTCGGCGGGCAGGTGATGAAGAACGTGGCCGGCTACGACATGTCGCGCCTGATGGCCGGCGCCTGCGGCACGCTCGGGCTGCTCACCGAGGTGTCGCTCAAGGTGCTGCCGGTGCCGCGCACCGAACTCACCGTGCGCCTGGAATTGCCCGAGGCCGAAGCCATCGTCACCATGAACCGGTTGGCCGGCACCCCGCTGCCGATCTCGGCCACCTGTCACCACGACGATGTGCTGAGCGTGCGGTTGTCCGGCGCCGAACCGGCGGTCGCCGCCGCGCGCGCCTCGATCGGCGGCGAGCTCGTGGCCGACGGCGCCGACTTCTGGCAGTCGGTGCGCGACCAGCGCCACAGCCACTTCGGCCGGCACACGACGCTGTGGCGGCTGTCGCTGCGCAGCACGGTGCCGCCGATCGACCTGGGGCCGACCCTGATCGAATGGGGCGGTGCATTGCGCTGGATCGCGGGCAACGCCGATCCGGAGAAGATTCACGCGGCAGCGGCGGCGGCCGGCGGCCACGCGACGCTCTACCGGGGCGGCAACAAGACCACCGGCATCCAGCGCCTGGCACCCGGCATGCTGGCGCTGCAGCAGCGCCTCAAGCAGTCGCTCGATCCCCACGGCGTGTTCGGCGCGCGACGCCTGCATCCGACGTTCTGACCCTTCGCCCCCCGTCACCGATTCGATGCAGACCAATCTCGCCGATTTCATCAAGGACACGCCCGAAGGCCGCGAGGCCGAGCGCATCCTGCGCACCTGCGTGCACTGCGGCTTCTGTCTCGCCACCTGCCCCACCTACCATTTGCTGGGCGACGAGCTCGACAGCCCGCGCGGGCGCATCTATCTCATCAAGCAGGTGGTAGAGGGCACGCCGGCCACCGCCAAGACCCAGTTGCATCTCGACCGCTGCCTCACCTGCCGCTCGTGCGAGACCACCTGCCCGTCGGGGGTCGAATACGGCAAGCTCATCGACATCGGTCGCAAGGTGGTCGAAGACCAGGTGGGTCGCGGCACGATCGACGGTCTCAAGCGCAAGGCACTGAACACGGGCCTGCCGCGGCCATCGCTGTTCGGCACCGGCCTCGCGATCGGTCGTGCCGTGGGCGGCCTGCTGCCCGCAACGCTCAAGAAGAAGATACCCGCGACGCTATCGGCCGCGACACCGTGGCCAGCCGCGCGCCACACTCGACGCATGGTGGTGCTCGACGGCTGCGTGCAACCCACGCTGGCGCCGAACATCAATCCGGCGGCGGCGCGCGTGCTCGACCGCATCGGCATCTCGCTGGTCAAGGCTGAGCGGGCTGGCTGCTGTGGCGCCGTGTCGTTCCATCTCAACTTCCAGGACGAAGGTCGCGACTACATGCGACGCAACGTCGCCGCCTGGCTCCCGCTGCTCGACGGCGGCGCCGAAGCGATCGTGATGACCGCGAGCGGCTGCGGCGTGACCGTGAAGGAATACGGCCATCACCTCGAGAACGATGCGAGCTGGGCCGCAAAGGCGAAGCGGGTATCCGACGCCACGAAGGACCTCTCGGAACTGCTCGCCGCCGAAACCGACCGCCTCGTGCCGCTGCTCGAACGCGCCGCCGGCGGCAAGCCGCGCCGCCCTCTCGCCTACCACTCGCCCTGCACGCTCCAGCACGGGCAACAACTGCGCGGCCACGCCGAAACCTTGCTGACAGCGGCCGGTTTCGATCTCACGTACGTGCCCGATTCGCACCTGTGCTGCGGCTCGGCCGGCACCTATTCGCTGTTGCAACCGGAACTGTCGCAACGGTTGCTGACCAACAAGCTCGAGGCGCTGCACTCGGGCGACCCTGCAGTCATCGCCACCGCCAACATCGGCTGCCTCACGCACCTGCAAGGCGGGACCGCGATGCCGGTCAAGCACTGGATCGAGCTGATCGACGAGGTATTGAGGTAGCGACCTGAGCCACCCGACCGCGTCGGATTCCCGGGAAGGGGCGCACGGCGACCGGACTACCGGCGCTCTGTGGTCATCCCTCTCCCCCTGGGAGAGGGACCGAGGGTGAGGGAAAGCAGTGGCTGATCTACGGAAATCTCCCTCACCCCGACCCTCAAGGCGCCTGGAATCCCCCGGCGCGGTAGGTCAGCACCAGCGTGTCGCGGTAACCGCCCGGCGCATCCGGCTGGATCGGCGTGGTCTCGTGAATCACTCGCGCATCGTCGAGCAGCACGGCGGTCCACGGTTGCTCCATCACGAACCGGATGCCGTGCGGACCGTCGGCGTCGAACACCCGGGTCTCGCCGCCGCGCACGTCGTGCCGGTCAACCAGGATCACCGCGACGAAATCGACGCCGTCGCGATGTGCGCCTTCGGGCGTCGGGCGCCCCACACCGGACGCGGTGTCGATCCGGAACTGATGCGCCTCGATGAACCAGCGCGGCTGCGCCACCACCCGCGCGAACAGCTCGCCGAGCCGTACGATCAACGCCTGCCATCCGGCAGCCGCCGTCACGGCCGGCACCACCGGCTCGAACCAGCGCTCGATCCCGCCGTGCAGCGCGTTGTACGACGTGGGCTGCCAGTGCGCCCGGTGCGCCACCGGCAACAGGTGCGTGGCCTGGTCGCGCGCGTCGAGATCCTGAATGAAGCAGGCGTGGCGCCGGAAGCGGTAGGCGCCGCCATCGCGCAGATGCGCGTCGGGCGGCAGATCGTTCCAGCTCGGACGCAGCACATCGAGATCGGACAGGGAAACATCGGCAACCGTCGCCAGCGCAGCCGGCGCCAGCAACGCGAAGCCGCGTTGGCGCAAGGCCTGAACGGGATCTGCGGTGAAACTCGAATCGGAGAAGGTCTGCATCGGGAACAGCCAGATCGGTCGGGAACCGGATGATGCCATCGCGGCCGTGACCGCGGCATGTGGATCGCGGCGGAGTGGCCAGCGGATCGCCAGTGGCTATTTCGGCCTGACTCGCGCCAAGCGGCCTCTACGAAAACCAGGGCGTTTCAACTCGGAGAAAATGTGTTCATGCAAGACCCGGCAGCTCGTGTCGGATCGCCCGCGGTCATGTCGGTCTGACTTGAGGCAACGGGTTTCCAAGAAAACTGGGGCAGTTCGAATCAGCTCAGCGGCGCAGCGTCAGCAGAGTCGACTGGAGCGCCTTGATCAGCGTCTACACTCGATGTAAGCCTCCATCTCGCCTGAATGGTATCGGCAGACAGATCTGCCCCGCACTCCCACCCAATGAAATACTTACCGTTGTGAACTCGGTCGAACTCAGTTCGGTCCTTCAGTGGCGCGAAAACTTCGGATTCAAGATATGGCTTTACGTCGAATAAACCTGATTTCCCATCATCAGCTTTGACGTACAGCATGTAGTCATCTTTCGTGATGATCTCTGCAATATTCATTGGTCAAGCCCTCGAATCGGGAAGGGTTTCTTGCCGTCGACGGCCAGTTGCCAATCAGCAAGAAGGTCGTCTTGATGAATCTCAATCCATGCAACAACCAATTTGTGCTTCTTCGGCGGCAGTTCACCAGCCAACACGACACCCTCCGGAATGGAGTAAACGGCGACGTGCCCCTGATACTCAGCATGAATATGGGGTACGTTGTGCTTATCCGTATCGTAGAAAAACATTCGGATAAGAATGCCATAGAACATCGAGATGGTAGGCACTACTACGCTTCCTTACGCTCACCGACCGCCGAAGGGAAAAGGGCCCAGGCTCACAGCTATCGCACCACGGAGCCGAGCACTGTAGGACAACACATCAACGATACCGATATCCGGAAAACGTGACCCTGGCCCATCTTTGGTCGCGATTTTTGAGAGTCCACATAAGTTGATCAGCCGCCACTCCGCACGGCCTGGGCGTGAAGCCTTACGCCAAGCGCTTTGGCGACCTTGAGGACGGTAGCGAAGCTTGGATTGCCTTCGGCGCTGAGAGCACGATAGAGGCTCTCGCGGCTGAGACCGGCGTCTTTAGCTACCTGCGACATTCCTTTGGCTCGGGCAATATCGCCCAAGGCGCGGGCAATACCGGCTGCGTCCTCGGGTGCTTCCTCCAGCCATGCGTCCAAGTAGGCCGCCATCTCCTCCGGCGTGCGCAGATGCTCCGACACATCGTAGGCCGTGGTCTTCGTTTTCGTAGACTTCTTGGTGGCAACCTTGGTCATGAGGACTACTCCACGAAGTTTCGGTTGAGTTCCAGTGCCTTGGCGATGTCCTCGGCCTGTGTTGACTTGTCACCGCCTGCAACCAGCAGAAGGAGTCTGTCCCCACGTTGCGAGTAGTACACCCTGTAGCCGGGGCCCACGTCGACCTTGAGCTCGGATACGCCCTCCGTCAGATTGCGATGCACGCCAGGATTGCCGTGGATCAGGCGATCGACTCGCATCAGTACTCGCGCTCGTCAGGCTTGGTCCTTCAGACCGTCGATCCAGTCGCGGTACTCCTCGGTTTCCTCGACTCGCATTCGGCTAGTGTAGCCCAAGGGCTACACCGACGCAACGACGGCTGGCGAGGGTGTTGGTGTGCCTTCTACGCCCAAGCTCAGTGCCGCTGCCGTCGACAGCGAATTGCCAATCGGCAAGCAGATCGTCCTGGTGTTCTTCAACCCATGCGACAACGGCATTACCCGGAGAAAATGTGTTCATGCAAGACTTGACCCCGCGGCTTGCCGAACGCGCGTTAGACGGCTGTCACCTCTCGTGGATGCAGACTCAGATACTCACGCACTTCAAGCTGCATTCGGTCGATCTCTGTGAGATACCCTGACACTGCAGCACGGTAATTGGCAGGGTTGGTTTCCATATTCCGAAGGTGTGCGACTTGTCCTTGGAACTGCGCGATACGCTCGAGTGTGACTTTCAGCTCTTCGTCGTTGGCAATCATGGCTATTCCTCCTCTACTTCGACGATACCCCTTCGCGTTCCATCTCGCTTGAATTGCCAGCTGCGCACTGCCTCGTCTTCACTGGGCAGGGCAGCCAGCCGCCGAAGCCAGAATATGCTCGCACCGAAGTACGCCTGTGCGGCTGGGTGGTCGAAGACGAGCCTGGCTTCTCCCGTAACTGGACTGATGTCGAAGGCGTCGTCCATAACCAGAAAAACGTCGACGTCGTTCGGCTCCGGTTTTCCGGTCACAAATGAACCGAAGACTATGAATCGCTTCACGTGCAGCGTTGCCACAGCCAGTCCGTACACCCGCTTCAGACGCATTCCCACCAGCCTACGCTGAACTGTGGCTTGACCGAACCGGTTCAGAATCTCCTGCAATGAGGCGCGATGCACCCCGTCGGGCAGGTCTCCCGTCTCGGTGATGGCCGGCAAGGACACGGATGAGGTCGATTCGAAGCGATGACGATCAGCGATTGTATCGCTGTGCCTCGGCGACCGCGCGCTACCGACACCAGCCGTCTAACGACAAGCTTCATAGGAAGACCACGGCGGGTGAAGCGCGCCGTCGGCGGTCCCCTGGAAACGCGTCAGCCATCGGTTTCCGCAAGCGAACGAACGGCGATAAGGTCCTGATCGCCGAGCGCACGGACATCATTGGTACTCAGCGTGAGGAGTGCCTGGGTGCGACCCGAAGCAGCCACGAACTCGACTTCGACAGCATCGGGCGCATGCAACTCTACGATTGCTCCGAGGTCACCACGCCGAAGCCCCGACTCAGGGATGTCGAGAGTGAGGGCAACCGTTTCGAGTAGCTTGAACATGACCTACTCCGGGTACGCAGTGAGAAACCTTGGCGCCGCGGCCCCCGGCTCTACAAGCCAAGCGCTGACAAAGGCGCCGCTTCTTCCGTTCGGACCAGTCAGAGTATCACTGACGAGGTACTTCTGCCCGTACGCGCCAGTCTCGGCGAATCGCGCCTGGCCTGACTGTCCATGGAGCAAAAGGTCGTCGCGGAGGCGAGGCCAGTTGTCCTGCGAGTAACCGAGCGCGGTGAACACGACGGCCTTGAAGCGACCGACAGGATGGCTCGGCGAGAGCAGGTAGTCGCGCACCTTGCTCGCCTCGACGACGGCGCTCGCTGCATTTGGAAGTATCGCCAAGTGTACGAAGATCCTTCCGTCTGACGGGTAGATATGCATCACCTGCCGTCGACTGCCAATGGCCAATTGCCAATCGGCAAGCAGATGGTCTTGGTGTTCTTCAACCCCTGCGACAACGGCATCACTTGGGGATAATGTGTTCATGGGAGAGTAGCGGTGGGAATCTCGGCGAGCCGATACGTCCCACCGCCCTCGCAGAACCGGACTTGGAGCGTTACACCATCCGGCTCCCAGTACGAGTCATCGGCAGCGGCGGTGGGATCAACGAGTGAAGG
>JANMWG010000272.1:0-6648 GCA_031393885.1 Betaproteobacteria bacterium
ATGTGTCAGACCACGACTTCACGGTGTTTGCGTGGTACCGGATCGTATTCGGGCTACTCGTCCTGGCCAGCGCCTTCGGCCGCTGGATCGACTGGTCGGGCGCTTAAGCGCGGCACTGTTCAACGAAGGGGCACGGCTCAAGGGTCTACCTGGGATCTCCTCAAACGGAGGGCCGCTCACAAGCGAAGGGGCCCCGCCCACAGGGTCCCCCGAGGACGGGGCGCCCCCTTGGGGGAAGCCGTAGCGCAGCGAAGGCTGGGGGTGGGCGTCACTTCCCACAGGGTCCCCCGAGGACGGGGCGCCCTCTTGAGGGGGAAGCCGTAGCGAAGCGAAGGCTGGGGGTGGGCGTCAACTTCCCCGAGGACGCTGCGCCCCCTTTGAGGGGGAAGGCGGAGCGCAGCGCAGCCTGGGGGTGGTCAACTCTGTATCCAGGGCAGGCCGGCGTGGCGCCAGCCGCCGACACTGTTGCGATGCTGGCCGGCGTCCTTGTCGCCCTCGAAGCCTTCGAGAATGTTGTAGACCTCGGTATAGCCCGCCTGCTTGGCCGAGACTGCGGCACCGTGTGATCTGGCACCACTGCGGCACAGAAACATGACCAGCGACTCACGGTCCACCTGCGCCCGCAGTTGCACGGCGAATCCCGGATTCGCCTGGGCCCCGGGATAGGTCTGCCACTCGATCTCGACGCAGCCGGGAATCCGGCCCACCCAGTCCCATTCGGCGCGGGTGCGAACGTCGACCAGCACCGCGCCTGGCGCCAGCGCGAGCAATTCATGTGCTTCGGCCGGATAAAGCGCGCCATCGTAGGGCAGCGCCTTCTGCCCGGCTCGCGTTTGTGCCGCTTCGAGTATCTCGGTGAGGCGTCCCATGGTGTTGTCCTCCATCGATGTGCGCCCGGGTCGGGCACCCGAAATCGCTGTCGCCGCAGCCGCACACTAAACGGTGCGGCGGGTTGTAGAATGCACCGGAATGTGGCGTGACGGGCTTCGTGGCTATTGCTAAGAGATTGTCGCACAAAGGATTTTGGCGTCCAACCAATGGCACGAAATCTGCAGCTCTGGCAGCCCACCGTCGGTTCACGGTTCGTAACTCCCTCGTAACTCCCTCTTTTGTCTTGTCAAATTCCCCAGTCTGAGGAGATCCAGTAATGTCCCCCGCCGAAGTCTTGAAACTCATCAAGGACAACGAAGTCAAGTTCGTCGATCTGCGGTTCACCGATACCCGTGGCAAGGAGCAGCACGTTTCCGTTCCGGCCAAGCAGTTCGACAATTCCAAGTTCGAGGACGGGCACGCGTTCGACGGCTCCTCGATCGCCGGCTGGAAGGGCATCCAGGCATCCGACATGCTGCTGATGCCGGACGCGGCGTCGGTGCGGATGGATCCGTTCACCGACGAGCCTACGCTGATCGTGACCTGCGATGTGGTCGAACCGTCCGACGGCAAGGGCTACAACCGCGACCCGCGTTCGCTCGCCAAGCGCGCCGAGGCCTACCTCCAGTCCACCGGCATCGGTGACGTGTGCTACTTCGGGCCCGAACCCGAGTTCTTCATCTTCGACTCGGTCACCTGGAAGATCGACATGTCGGGCTGCTCGGTCAAGATCGCCTCGGAAGAAGCGCCGTGGTCGAGCGGTCTCGAGTTCGAGGGCGGCAACATGGCACACCGGCCCCCGATCAAGGGCGGATACTTTCCGGTGGCGCCGGTCGATTCGTTGCAGGACATCCGCTCGGCCATGTGTCTCGCGCTCGAAGAGCAGGGCGTCGAAGTCGAAGTGCACCATCACGAGGTCGCGGCAGCCGGCCAGTGCGAGATCGGAACCCGGTTCGCGCCGCTGGTGCAGCGCGCCGACTGGCTGCAGATCATGAAATACACGATCCACATGGTCGCGCACTCCTTCGGCAAGACCGCCACCTTCATGCCCAAGCCGATCGTCGGCGACAACGGCTCCGGCATGCATGTCCACCAGTCGGTCTGGAAGGGCGGCGAGAACCTGTTCGCCGGCAACGGCTATGCCGGGCTGTCGGAATTCGCGCTCTACTACATCGGCGGCGTCATCAAGCACGCGCGGGCGCTCAACGCCATCACCAATCCGGGCACCAATTCCTACAAGCGGCTGGTGCCGGGGTTCGAAGCGCCGATCAATCTCGCCTACTCAGCCCGCAATCGCTCGGCCTCGATCCGCATTCCGTTCGTGTCGAGCCCCAAGGGTCGCCGTATCGAGGTGCGTTTCCCCGACCCCACCGCCAATCCCTACCTCGCGTTCTCGGCGTTGATGATGGCGGGTCTCGATGGCGTGCAGAACAAGATCCACCCCGGCGACCCGATCGACAAGAACCTCTACGATCTGCCGCCGGAAGAAGCCAAGCTGGTGCCGAGCGTGTGCTCATCGCTCGATCAGGCGCTCGAGTATCTCGACAAGGACCGCGAGTTCCTGACCCGCGGTGGCGTGTTCTCGAACGACATGATCGACGCCTACATCGAGCTCAAGATGGAGGAGGTCACCACCTTCCGCATGACCACGCATCCGGTCGAGTTCGCGATGTACTACAGCCTCTGAGAGACTGTGCTCCCGGGAGAGAGGGGGCGGGGTGACCCGCCCTTTTTCTTTGGCCCCTCGCCGGTCCGGATGTCGGCGTGCGCCGGATGGCGCGCGCGGCCCGGCGCCGGTTGTGCGCCACTCCCGAAGAGGCGGAATGCGCCATGAGATTGCCACTGGCCATGATCCTGACTTGCGCCTGCGCACTGCCCGCGATCGCCGTGGAGCAGACCTGCAAGTACGTCGATGCCGCCGGCACTGTGCTGTATTCCAACCTGCCGCAGCGACAGGCCCGCAAGGTGTTCTGCATGGACCCCGCCCCGACGGTCATCGCACCTCGTCGCGCCGCCGCCACGCCGGCGACGGCCGAACGCAACACGGCCGAAGCGGGGTTTCCGCGGGTCGACAGTGGCACCCAGAAGCGCCGCGATGGCGATCGGCGCCGCATTCTCGAAGACGAACTGGCCGAGGAACAGCGACTGCTCGACGCAGCGCGCCAGGCAGTAGACGAGGCCGCACCGACTGCCACCGGCGCAGCAAACAACTCCTCGTCGGTACTGCAGGCGCTGCGCAACGTGGTCGGCAGCCACGAACGAAATCTCGCGGCGATTCGCCGCGAACTGGCGAGTATCAGGTAATGCGATGGGCCGTCTCGCTCACAGGCGACCAGACCACCCCGACCGCGGGCGGGCCGTGGTCGAAAAGCGCACGCCCACGCCGGTGTCCCGCGCATCGATCTCGTGGCGAGGCTGCCAGGTGAAACCCGAAGCGCAGATCGGCCTGGATGTGCTGTCGACCGCCGTCATGCTGCTCGACCGTTCGCGCACCGTCGAACATTTGAACCCCGCTGCAGAAAACCTGTTCCAGGTCAGCCGCAAGCTCATGGTGGGGCACGCGCTGCGCGACATCTTCGCCGATGGCCAACAGGTCGAAGCGGCGATTGGTCACGCCGACCTCAATAACGCCAGCTATACCCAGCATGACCTCACGTTGATCCCGTCGAGCCAGGGCGCGCACAACATCCATCACAAGCTGTTGCTGAGCTGCACCGTCTCGCCGTACGAGTTGGATGGACACGCCGGATTCCTGGTCGAGTTCATACCGCTCGAGCAACAGCTCAGGCTTGCGCGTGAGGAGCGCCTGCTCGACCAGAGCCAGGCCAACCGGGAGCTGATCCGCAACCTGGCGCACGAGATCAAGAATCCGCTCGGCGCCCTGCGGGGCGCCGCGCAACTGCTCGAACGCGAGCTGGAGCGACCCGAGCTGCACGAGTACACGCAGGTCATCATGATGGAGGCCGACCGGTTGCGATCGCTCATGGACCGCCTGCTCACGCCGCACCGGTTGCCGCAGCCCACGGCGCTCAACATCCACGAGGTGAGCGAGCGCGTGCGCAGCCTCATCCTCGCCGAGTATCCGGGCATCCGCATCGTTCGCGACTACGACACCAGCCTGCCGACCCTGATCGCCGATCACGAGCAGTTGATCCAGGCGGTGCTCAACATCGCGCGCAACGCCGCCCAGGCCATGAAGACGCAAGGCGTGATCACATTGCGCACCCGCGTGGCGCGCAATGTGATGCTGGCCAAGAAGCTGTTCCGCGTCGCGATCGTGCTCGAGATCATCGACGACGGTCCGGGCGTCCCCGAAGACATCCGCGAACGCATTTTCTTTCCGCTGGTTTCCGGCCGCGAAGGCGGCAGCGGCCTCGGTCTCACCCTGGCACAGACGTTCGTCAACCAGCATCAGGGCTTGATCGAGGTCGACAGCCAGCCCGGACGCACCTGCTTCACCTTGCTGCTGCCGATCCGCGAATCCCTGGAAACGCAACCCCCATCCAATACCCGCAACCGACACGAGGCAACACCATGAAGCCTGTCTGGATCATCGATGACGACCGCTCGATTCGCTGGGTCTTCGAGAAGGCACTGACCCGCGAGAGCATCTCCTTCAAGATGTTTTCGTCCGCGCAGGACGCGCTCGCCGCACTGGCCTCCGCGCCACCGCAGGTGGTGGTGAGCGACATCCGCATGCCCGGCAGTTCCGGCCTCGACCTGCTGCAACAGCTCAAGGCGCGCCACCCGAGCCTGCCGGTCATCATCATGACGGCCTACTCGGACCTCGACAGCGCGGTTGCCGCATTCCAGGGCGGCGCCTTCGAGTACCTTCCCAAGCCCTTCGACGTCGACCAGGCGGTGGCTCTCATCCGCCGCGCGATCGAAGAAAGCCTGCGCCAGGACGACGTCGCGGAAGTCGTCGAGGAGACCCCGGAGATACTCGGCCAGGCGCCGTCGATGCAGGAGGTATTCCGCGCGATCGGCCGTCTCACCCAATCGCATGCAACCGTGCTGATCAACGGCGAGTCGGGCACCGGCAAGGAACTGGTCGCGCGTGCCCTGCACCGTCACAGCCCGCGCTCGCCGAAACCGTTCATCGCCATCAACACCGCCGCCATTCCCAAGGACCTGCTCGAGTCGGAGCTGTTCGGTCACGAACGCGGCGCCTTCACCGGCGCGCAGGCGATGCGCCGCGGACGCATCGAACAGGCCGAGGGCGGCACGCTGTTCCTCGACGAGATCGGCGACATGCCATCCGACCTCCAGACCCGCCTGCTGCGCGTGCTCTCCGACGGGCAGTTTTATCGCGTCGGCGGGCACCAGCCGATCAAGACCAACGTCCGCATCATCGCGGCCACCCATCAAGACCTGGAGGTGAGGGTCAAGAACGGCCTGTTCCGTGAAGACCTGTTCCATCGGCTCAACGTCATCCGGCTGCGGCTGCCGGCGCTGCGCGAACGCCGCGAGGACGTGCCATTGCTGGCGAAGCACTTTCTGGCCAAAAGCGCCCGCGAACTCGGCGTCGAGGCCAAGCGCATGGCCGACGGCGCACTCAAGTATCTGGTATCGCTCGACTGGCCGGGCAATGTCCGGCAGCTCGAGAATCTGTGCCACTGGCTAACCGTCATGGCGCCGGGGGTCAACGTCGATGTTTCCGATCTGCCGCCGGAAATCCGCGCGGGCGATGCACGCATGCCCTCGGAGAACTGGATCGCGGCGCTCGAACGCGAAGCCGAGAGCGCGCTCAATCGCGGCGAGACCCAGATCATGGACCAGATGACGCGTCAGTTCGAGAAGGCCCTGATCATCCGGGCACTGGCCCATACCGGAGGCCGGCGCATCGAGGCTGCCCACCTGCTCGGCCTGGGCCGCAACACGCTCACCCGCAAGATCCAGGAGTTGGGTCTCGAGGAAAAAGAACCGAGAGAAACCCAGGGAGTGTGACCCCCCCAGGCTCCGCTACGCTTCGCCACCCCCCAACGGGGGGCCAGTTCGCTTGGGGGCGACCCGGCGCTCACTGCTCCTCCGCTTGCCAGGCACATCTCTGCGGTTGCCACCTTCCGGACGGGCGCACTTTTCGGGCTTCGATGATTACGGACCCATCTGCGTCAGCACAGGGGCATGGTCAGACGGGCGCTCGGCACGGCGTGCTTCGATGTCGATGCGACTCGCCACGCAGCGCGCCGCCAGCGGCGCGCTGACGAGGATGTGATCGATGCGCAGACCCATCTTGCGGCGGAAGGCGTGCATCCGGTAGTCCCACCAGCTGTAGCTGCCCGGAGGCTGCTCGAACAACCGGAAACTGTCGACCAGACCGAGCGCTTCGAGCGAGCGAAAGGCGGCGCGCTCAGCGTCGGTACACAGGACCTGCCCGGCCCACGCCGCCGGATCGTGCACGTCGGCATCCGCGGGCGCGATGTTGTAGTCGCCCAGTATCGCCAGTGAGGGATGACGCAATAGTTCGGCCGGCAGCCACCGATTCAACGCACCCAGCCAGTCGAGCTTGTAGCGATACTTGTCGGACTCGATACTCTGCCCGTTCGGCACATAGGCGCAGATCACGCGGATGCCGCCCACCGTGCCGGCGATCACCCGCTTCTGCTCGTCGGCGAACCCGGCAATGCCGAAAGTCACGTCGGTGATATCGGTGCGGGCGAGGATCGCGACACCGTTGTAGGTCTTCTGACCGGAGAATGCGACCCGGTAGCCGGCAGCCTCGATCTCGGCCACCGGAAAGCGTGAATCCTCGAGCTTGGTTTCCTGGAGACAGACGAC
>JANMWG010000274.1:0-2087 GCA_031393885.1 Betaproteobacteria bacterium
GCACGCGCAGTTCGAGCAGTACGACGCCGAGCGCCGACGGTTGGAGGCCGTGCAGCCGAGCAGCGATTTCGACCGGGCCGTGGAGGAGGTGAAGCGGCTGGAGGCTAGCGCGGCGCGGACAACGGCGAAGAAGGCGGTGCGTAAAGCCCGGAAGAATGGCGGCAAGGATGACTGAAGAGATCACCTTTGGCGACCTCTCATCGATCGCGGCATATTGGATGTCACCGATGGCTACCGCGCACAAAACTCAGAGCTCGGCGGCAACGGATTGATCTTCTTGCGGGCCGGCCACGTTACCGATTCGCATATCGACTTCACGGGCGTGGACAGGTTTCATGACGAGCTGACACCTCGCCTCAAAGAAAAGATATCCCAGCCCGACGACGTAGCGGTCACAACGAAGGGCAACTCCACAGGTCGCATTGCCTTTGTCACAGCGACCATGCCCCCATTCGTTTACTCGCCGCATCTGAGCCGTTGGCGTTCTCTGGATCGCGATCAACTTGAACCAGGGTTCCTGCGCTACTGGTCCAGCGGTCGCGAGTTCGCTATTCAACTTCGAGGAATGTCGGCGTCCACGGATATGGCGCCCTATCTGAGCTTGCGTGACCAACGCCGCCTGAAGCTCACATTGCCTCACATCGACAGTCAACGCGCCATTGCGAACGTTCTTGGCGCGCTGGACGAAAAGATCGAGCAGAACCGGCAGACGGCGCAGGCGCTGGAGCGGCTGGTGCGGGCGATCTTCCGGGCGTGGTTCGTGGACTTCGAACCGGTGAGGGCCAAGGCCGTTGGCGCGAGCACCTTCCCCTCCGTGCCGCAGCCTGTCTTCGACGCCTTGCCCACCCGCTTCGTCGATTTCGCCATCGGCCCCGTGCCGGAGGGGTGGGACGTCGGCAAGCTCGGTGACCATTGCAGAATCAATCAACGCAGCGTCGGCGCGGGCGAAATGTCGGGCGTAGTCGAGTATGTGGATATCTCGTCAGTGACCGTCGGACGCTTGACGGGTCTACAGCGAGTCCCATTTTCGGAAGCTCCGAGCCGTGCGCGTCGCCGTATTGGCCACGGCGACACCATTTGGTCTTGCGTGCGCCCCAATCACAGATCGCATCTGTTCATCCATTCGCCGCCTGAGAAACGAATCGTTAGCACTGGCTTCGCTGTCTTGTCGCCAAGCAGCTTTGGTCCATCATTTCTATACGAGATCACTACACAACCAGAGTTCGTGGACTACCTTGTTTCCAATGCCGATGGCAGTGCGTACCCAGCCGTGAGATCTGATCACTTCGCATCGGCGGAGATAGTTGTCCCTCCTCAGGTCATGCGCGATGCGTTCGAGGAAATCACGATGCCGCTTCGGGACTCACTCGCAGCGAGCGAACGAGAGTCCGCATCACTAGGCGCTATGCGCGACTACCTGCTCCCCAAGCTGCTGAGCGGCGAAGTCCGCGCTGCGTCGGCATGAAGGCCTCCTCGCCCACCGAACAACTCGTCGAGGACGTCGCGGCCGTGTACTTCGACGCGATCGGCGCGATCGTCAAGCGCGGCGTCGAGATCGACGATGCGGGTGAACGCAGTGGTGCCACAGAGGTCATGCTGAAAGGCCGTCTCAGCGCGGCGCTGCATCGCCTCAACCCCGCTCTGCCGCACAACGCTGTCGAGGAGGTCGTGCGCATCCTGTCGCGCCCGCCGCATCCGACGCTGATCCAGAACAACCGCTGGTTCCATGCCCAGCTCACCGACGGCGTCGAGATCGAGTATCGCGACGCCAAGAGCGGTGAAACCCGCGGCGGCCGCGCGCGGCTCATCGACTTTGACGACCCAGCCGCCAATCAACTCCTTGTGGTGCGCCAGCTCAGCGTTGCGGCCGCGTCGGGCAAGATCATCCGCCCGGATTTGACCGTGTTCTTGAACGGGTTGCCCATCGCAGTCATCGAGCTGAAGGACCCGACCGACACGCAGGCCGATCTCGGTGTCGCGATCGACCAGCTCGACCGCTACGCGCAGACCGCGCCCGATCTCTTCGTGCCGAACGTCGTGCTGGCCGTGTCGGACGGGATGCTGACCCGAGTCGGTTCGATCACCAG
>JANMWG010000288.1:0-24369 GCA_031393885.1 Betaproteobacteria bacterium
ATCAAGGGCGTGCGGATCATCGAAGCACCTCGCGCAACCACCCCGCGCACTCGGTGGAGGCCGACATCGGCCAGCTGACCGTCGCCACGATCGCGCCGCGGCGGAGTTCGATGCGGAGTTCGCGCGGCTCTGCGTATACCGGCGGGCGCGCCGTAGGCGATGCGATCACCAGCGGGATGAACGTCTGGGCCGCAGTCGGCGGCGTCACTGCCGCGACGAGCAAGCCCCGCGCGAGCCGACGCCACTTGTGCACGAGATTCGCGTTGAGCCCGTGCGCCATCGCCACGCTCGCAACCGACGCGCCCGCGTGGCATTCGTCCAGTACAGCCTTCTTCAACTCGAGCGCGTGGTTGCGCCGCGCGCTCCGCTTTGTCTCTTGCATGGTGTCCACCTCGTTCGTTGGTGGACACCATCGTCGGCGTCAGGACGTCAATTCTCAAGATGCCGTCGCTGGACGCTTACGGCCCGTCTGCTCGACAGCCTTTGATCCAGTTGAGCGCTTGGCCAGGTTCAGGGGTTCACTCCATTTTTCGATCGAAGATTCACCCACTGCGCTGCCTGAATTCGATTGACGCGCATACCCCATCAGAAACCGCCTATACGCGGATCAGGTAGGGTGCGAAGCTCACGGGATCCGGTATGACTGCGACGATCTTCAGCCGCGCGATGCTGCGATGCTCTGCCATCGTCAGGTGGTCGCGCAGGAGTGCGGCGGCCGGCTCAATGGAATCGTTGAGGATCAGGTCGAGAATCATGCAGTGTTCATCGATCGCGACCCGGTCGCTCGGCAGGCCAAGTCGCGTCAGGATTCGATTGGCTGCGTTCAGCGGCAACAGATTCTGTTGGATAAATTCGACCAGTTGGGCATTGGGGGCCTTCAAGACGGTGCATCGCAGAAGCGCCGCCTCGATGTCGTCCGAGCCCGAGAATGTCACGTCGCCAGTTTGTTGGCGAGCCGATTCGGCGCGGATTCGGAGTTGCGAGATCTGCTCGCGATCCCAGTCGGCCGACGCTGTCAGTAGCGCCATGGGTTCGAGGACCTTGCGCAACTCGAACCGATCACGGATCGACCGAGCCGTCAACGGCCCTGCAATCCAGCGAGAGGTTTGACTCTTGCGTATGAGGCCGCGTTCCTGCAATCGACTGAGCACGTCGCGCACAACGGTGCGGCTGACATGGAAATGCGTGGCGATGTCGCTTTCGATTATCCGGTATTCGCCGAAGACCAGACACGATGCGATGGCACTTTCCACCGCGACGTAGATGCGTTCCCACGAGCCGCGGCTTTGCAGCGCCACCTCGATATCTTCGGGGATGTCCAACCCAAGCTGGCGCAGATCGACACGCTGGGGCGCCAGTCGGGAATGCGGCGGCCCCACCAAGTAACCGCGTCCGTCAAAAACGTGGATGAGCCGTTCGGCCTCAAGCGTCTGCAGCGCCTTCTTTACCGGGGCGCGGCTGGTCTGGAGCAGTTCTGCAATCGGTCCTTCCAGCAGCACCGTCCCGGGGCGCAGCCGGCCGCTGACGATATTGGCCCTCACGACGCGCTCGGCGAGGTCGTAGCGCTTCTCTGGCGCGGCGTCTCGCGTCGGCGGCGGGGTCATGCGGTCGGTTCGCCGGGTTCGTTGGGCCTGGCGCGGCGGGTGGACATCGGACCGTACCCCATCGTCTCAAGCCGGCCCTGGCGAGGCGAATTCGGTCCAGCGTCGCACCAGGTAGTTGTGCTCGTCCATGGTGGTGTTCCACACCGCGATGTGGCTGGTACGCGCCGCGTACGAACCGCCGGCACGCACCTGTCCGGCGCGGACCACGATCCGTCCGTCGGTTCCAGGCAGATCAAGCACAGCAGCTTGCCCCTCGTACCAGTAACCCCACTCATCCTTTGCAAGAACCCGCTGAACCGCCGATGGCACCGAAATGTAATAGCCTTGACGCGACATGAGCGCCCCTGGCCACCCGGAAAGCCACCAGTTCAGATATTCATAGGCGATGTCCAGCGTTGGACCCGACAAGCGACTCGACAGACACAACCCGCCATGCCACGCTCGATATCCCTCCCTCGGCACGGCTTCGACGACTGCGGCACCCATACTGCGGATCGCACTGATTCCGGGCGACCATATGCTCTGAATCGAGGCGCGCCCGGAAAGCATGAAGTCAACTGACTCTGTGGCGGTCTTCCACAATCCACAGAAGAAGCCCTCTCGCTTGTAAGCATTGAGGATCGCCATCATCCGATCGATCTCGGGCACAGTCATGTTGCCGATGTCAGAGAATTGCATCAACCCTAGCGCCTCAAGGGCGAGCGCAGCGTCGAACGGGCCGATCGCTGGCTCATCTACCAGCGCGAGCCGTCCCTTGGCCTGTTCGTCGAACAACCAACCCCAGGTCGCTAGACTGGCGTCGAACCCGGAGAAGAGGCCAGGGTCGTAAACAAACGAATCCATGTTGTGGACCGTCGGCAGCATGCTGATGTACTGCGACGGCCGCCGCCCCAGGGCGTGACCGGGCTGCACATACAGTTTCTTCACTGGCGCATCGCCGCGCCCCACAGAAGCTGCGGCCCGAAGTCGGCCCGACTTGGTCAGCTCGCTGACATCGCCCCATTGGGCAATGCGCCGGGTGTCGATCGGCTGGATCGCGCGCCAGTGCCAAACGATGTCCAAATTGTGAAAACACTGGTCGTAGACGTCGAACGATTCGGGCTGCATCGCAGCCTTGCGCTGTGCATCGACAAAGTCGAGTACCTCGAAGCTGATGTCGATGCCCAGATCGCGCTGCGCCTGTTCGCGTAGCGGTTCCAGGAGAGTGATTTCAGTTCCCAGAACGCGCAGTCGCGGACGCGCGGACTTCCTGATAGCGGGACCGCCTCGCCGCGATTCTGCGGCGTTCATGCGACTCCGCCTTCCTTCCCGGGCTCTCCGCGATGCGGAGGGTCACTGCCCGTCGGGGCCAGACGAGTGGTCAACAAGTGCAATGGCCTATCGCTGCGCATGTCACGGAGCAGGCGCAAGCACGGCGACAAAGGCGTTCAGCGAACGCGCAACCATCTGACGCTCAAGCCCCTTGACGATGAACACAAGCAGCGAATGCCGCTCGGCGTCCGGCCACGCCGCCATGTGAACTGGCGGGTGGATCAGGTGCTGCACGCCGTGCACTGCCACCGGAGTCGCGCTGCCCTGCACATTCAGGATACCCTTGATGCGAAGGATTTGCGATCCGTGACGGTGCACGAGCATGGTCAGCCAGATGCCGAACAGGGTCCAGTCCAACGGCTCGCCAAGCTCGATCGAGAACGCGCGGATGGCGGCGTCGTGGCGGTTGGCCGCGGGCCGTGTGCGGCGCTGCTGGCCGAGGTAGCGGCCCTCCCGGGGCGGCAATTCAGCGTCCGCGTCCACGTCCGTCAGCGCCGGATCGCCAGGCGGCAGCCAGCTCAGCGGCGTGCGCTCGGCCGCAAACCATTGCTGGGCCGCCAGCGTCTTGCGCGACATGTCGAGCAAATCGGTGCAGAGCAAGGCGTCGGCGTCGATGTCGTCGTGTTCGGCGTTCACGAGCGGCGCCAGCGGGTTGAGGGCGCGCAGGCGCTTGACCAGCGAACGCGTGGTGCCCGGGCCCGCCAACCCGGTCTTGGTGAGCACGAGCCGGTCGGCAATGGCGGCTTGCCTGACGCTCTGCTCGTACTCGTCGAGCTGAAAATCGCCGTTCACCGCATCGACCACGGTGATGACATGCCCGAGCTGGAAATGGTGCCGGAGCACCGGATCGGCGTGGATGGTCGACAGGATCGGGAACGGGTCGGCCAGCCCGGTGCTTTCGATCACCACGCGTCTGAACCACGGCACCTCGCCGCGTTCGCGCTTGGAATGCAGCGAGCGCAGCGAATCCGCCAGTTCGCCGCGAATCGTGCAGCACAGACAGCCGGACTGCAGCAACACGATGTTGTCGTCGATGCGTTCCAGCAGATGGTGATCAAGCCCGACCTCGCCGAACTCGTTGATCAGCACCGCCGTGTCCGACAACGACGGATGGGCCAGCAGGCGTTTGAGCAGCGTGGTCTTGCCCGATCCGAGAAAGCCGGTGATCAGGTTGACAGCGGTGAAATCAGGGTGCACCTCAGCCACGGCTTGACTCCAGCGCGTCGATCAGGCCGGCATCGAGCGGATCACAAGAGCGGCCCGACAACCGCTCGGCCGCCGCCCATAGGTGCGCCAGGTCGTCGACCAACTCGCTGCCGCCGGTGCGGTTGGACAGCACGAACGCCGATGCCTGCCAGTCTTCGAGTCGAACGCCGTAGTGGCGCAGAACACGGCCGAGTTGGGTCACGCGGTTCCTGCGCTCACGCCGCCGTTGCGTCTCGTCGGTGTTGCGCGTGAACACGCCGGGCCGAGCGGGCGCGTCGGTCCAATGCCTCGGCCCGCCCAGAACACCGCATAACCCGCACATATGCCTGCTGCTCCGCGTGCCTACTGTTTTACTTCTGCCGCGGCGAGCGGCGCGCGAAATCGTCGGCCATCTCGTTCATGGTGACGAAGCGCACGCCGGGGTGGCTGGCCATGTGCTGGTACAGACGCTCCAGCATGGCCAGCACGTGGGGGCGACCCGACACGTCGGGGTGGATGGTCATCGGGAACACCGCGTAGTCCTGCTCGCGGTAAACCCAGTCGAACTGGTCACGCCACATCTGCTCGATGTCGCGCGGGTTCACGAAACCGTGGCTGTTGGGCGACTTCTTGATGAACATCATCGGCGGCAGATCGTCCAGGTGCCAGTTGGCCGGGATTTCGATCAGGTCGGTTTCCTGCCCGCGCTGCAACGGCACCATCCACTCGGACGGCTTCTTGGCGTAGTCGATCTTGGTCCAGCTGTCGCCCACGCGAACGTAGTACGGGGTGTGGTCGTCGTGCATCAACGAATGGTCGTACTTGATGCCGCGCTCGAGCAACAGCTCGTTGGTCACGTTCGAGAACTCCCACCACGGCGCCACATAGCCCGTGGGCCGCTTGCCCGACAGTTTGGTGACCAACTCGATCGACTTGTCCAGCACCTCGGTTTCCTGCTCGCGGGTCATCTCGATCGGATTCTCGTGGGTGTAGCCGTGGATGCCGATCTCGTGACCGGCGGCGGCCACGGCAGTCATCTCTTTCGGGAAGGTTTCGATCGAGTGACCTGGGATGAACCAGGTGGTCTTGATCCCTAGGCGGTCGAACAGCTTGACCAGTCGCAGGCTGCCGACCTCGCCGGCGAACATGCCGCGCGAGATATCGTCAGGCGAATCGGCACCGCCGTAAGAGCCGATCCAACCGGCCACGGCGTCCACATCGACTCCAAAACCACACACGATTTCCTTTGTCATCGCAGTTCTCCTTCATGCTGTTGAAAAAACGGCTCCGAGGGACGCCGCCACTGGGGTAACTCTGGGCACGACCCGCTAGGCTGCGGAGGCTGGGCTCGCACCTAGCGTATGCGGTCGCTTGCAGGACGTTCATCAAGGTTCGGGGCAACCCACCCGCTGGGCTGTTTGCGCGAGCCGCAGTCAGGGCAGCCCACTCAAGTGCCGAGCACGGCGGCACCGTGAAGGGCGCGACGGGAGTGTCTGTAGGCATGCTGGTCTGCCTTAAGCGGCGATCACGGTGGCTTCTTCAGACTTCCAGCAGACCCACACCGCAGCGCCGGGCTTGAAGCGCTCGTACGGGTATTGCATGACATGGCCTTCGAGCTCGACGGTCCGCCCATTGGCAATGCCGATGGTCAGTTGAACCAGGTGCCCTACGACGAGGGATCTATGCACCGCGCCACCGATCACGTTGCTGCCGTACTCGCTCGCCAGAGCGTCGCGAGCGGTCGCGTCGGCAGGCACCACTTCAAAGGCTTCAGACGGCACCACGAGCCTGGCTGCAGCGCCGGGCTGCAGCGCACTCGCGCAGGCACCGGCAAAGCGCCCAAACTCGGTGCTGACATGGCCGACCTGCCCGTCCAGTTCGCTCAATTTTCCGGACCAAACCGTGTTGCGGCCGATGAACTGAGCCACGAACGGCGTCGCCGGGCGGGTGTAGAGTTGGTAGGGCGACGAGTTCTGTTCGATGCGTCCCTGGTTCATGACGACGATGCGGTCCGACATCGTCAGCGCCTCGGACTGGGCGTGCGTGACGAAAACGAAGGTGATCCCCAGGTTGCGCTGCAGCAGCTTCAATTCGGCCTGGATGTTCTTGCGCAGGTTAGCGTCGAGCGCGCCGAGCGGCTCGTCGAGCAGCAGGATCTGCGGTTCGACCACCAGGCCACGCGCCAGGGCGATGCGCTGGCGCTGGCCGCCCGACAAGCGCTGCGTCGACTGCTCCGCGATATCGAGCAGGTCCAGCTTGTCGAGAATGCGGTCGACCTTGAGGTCGCGTTCGGCCTTGGGCATCTTCTTGACCTCCAGCCCGTAGCCGACATTTCGCCGCACCGACAGGTGCGGGAACAGGGCGTAATTCTGGAAGATCATCGACGTCGGGCGGCGCTCTGCCGGCAGGTCGTTGATGCGGCACCCGCGAATCAGCAGGTCGCCACTGGTGATGGACTCGAACCCCGCGATCATCCGCAGGGTCGTGGTCTTGCCGCAGCCCGAGGGGCCGAGCAAAGCGACGAACTCACCCTGCTTGACGTCGAGATTCACGTCGATGACCGCAGGGGTGCCGTTGTCGTACACCTTGCCGATGCTGATGAGCTGAAGGTCGTAGTCCACTGCGATCCGGGTCCGATTGCCTGAGGCTGGTTGACAGGAGAACGGGGCAGCCATTCATGGCGGCTCCCCCGGCCAGGCGCACCGATCAGGCGCTGAGGAACTCGTCCCACTTTTGAATCAGGAAATCGTACTCGTCGGGCCACTGGTGCCAATACGCGACGTTCTTGGCGCGCTCGTCCAACGAGCCACCGTCGCGCAGATCGCCTTCCTTGATGCCGCGTTCGGGCGCACCGACCCAAGGTTTGCCCTCGTACCAGAAGGCGTACTTCTGCGGCGCCATGATCGACTTGATGTTGGTCGTGGGCGAGTAGTAGCCCTGCTCCGACACCGTGATCCCGGGTGGCCCGGACAGCCAGTAGTCGGCATAGGCGATCACCGCTTCGCGGTTCTTCGTGCCGGCAATCATCGTCGGGCCGATGGCCCAGCCCCGGTAGCCTTCCTTGGGCACGGCGTACTTGCTGGGCTTGCCTTGCGCCTTGACCGCCATGACGGCCGGCTGCCAGGCGTCGCACACCACCATCTCGCCGGAGGCCATCAGATTCACCAACTCGCCGAAGTCGCCCCATAGCGCGCGGAACTGGCCTTCCTTCTTCTTGGAGATGAGGAACTTCATCGCCTCGGTGATCTCCTTCTTGGAAGGGTTGCCTGGGTTCTTGACGTTCGACAGACCGAGCGTGTTCATCGCCATCACGGCCTGGCCAATCGCGATCAGCGGGTCGGTGTTCAGACCGGACTTGCCCTTCCACTTCTTGTCAAAGATGGCGGTCCAGGTGTTGGCCTCTTCGGCGCTGAGCACCGACGGGTTGTAGCCGATGGAGTCGTAGTTGTAGACCGCCGGCACCATCCACAGTTGGGAGCGCTTGTCGTCGGCCCAGATCTGACCGGTGATCTGTGACTTAGGGTTCCATTTCGGGTTCACTTTGGTGAAAACGTCGCGGATGTTGGCCCAATTCTTCAGCGCCGCGACCGGAATCGGTTGGACGTTTTTCGTCTGTATCACCGCCGGGAGCCGCTCGGCAATCGTTTCCCAGCAGTCGAAGTCCTTCGAGCCCGAGAGTATTTTGGTTTGCGCGTCCGGGAAGGTGGCCGCCGTGCCTTGGGCTGATCCGACGCCAGAAGCCTTCTTGTAGTCGGCCAGGATGCGTTCTTGCACTGTGACCGACAGGCCGATGGTGCGAAGTGCCTGCTTTTCCAGCGCCGCAGCCGCCCACGCCTGCTGCGCGCCGAACAAGGGTGCGCCGCCCAGGGCCAGCGCCGCCATGCCGGCGGACTTCTTCAGGAAGCCACGCCGATAGAGTTCAAGTTCATCACTCATGTTCATCATCTCCAAAGTTTGAGAACCAACAACATGTCGCAGGGGAAGGGCCTAGTACCTGCCCACCAGAAGCCCGCCGTCGACCACCACCACCTGACCCGTCATATAGCGGGCCGCCGAGCCGGCCAGAAACAACACGACATCGGCGATCTCCTCGGGCTCGCCGATGCGACCCATTGGAATGAAAGCACCCGCAGCTTCGGCACCTTCCGGCCCGAGCGAGTGCTCTTTGGACAGAAGTTGCGCGGTGCGGATGTAGCCCGGAGCCACGCCGTTGACGCGAACGCCGGACCGCGCCAGCTCCACCGCCAGCCCGCGCACGAGACCCACGACACCGGCTTTGGCGGACGAGTAATGCACATGCTCGTCCCAGCCGTAGGCCACGCCCATGATCGACGAAACACAGATGACTGCGCCTGCCCCACATGCCTTCATCGCCGGGACGGCCGGGCGAATGACACGCAGCATGCCCTTCAGGTCGATGTCGAAGGTCTGGTCCCATTGGTCATCGGTCAACTGGTCGAGCGGCACCTTGTGGGCGATGCCGGCGTTGGCCAACACGCAGTCGATCGCACCGAAGCGCGCCGTGATGTCGCGCACCACCTGCTCGGCCTGGGGCGTCGAGCGCACGTCGAGCCGCTGGTACTCGGCGCTGCCGCCCGCGGCTGTGATGCTGGCTGCCAGCGCACGGCCGGCGTCATCCAGCACATCGGTGACGACGACATGCCAGCCAGCGGTTGCAAAAGCCTGGGCGCAGGCCCGACCGATGCCAATCGCGCCGCCGGTGATGAGTACGACAGGTTTGCTCATGATCGTCAGGCTTTCGTGGATGAGTTCACAACATCACATCGCCGGAATTGGGCCCGAGGGTTTGCCCAACGAACAGGCTGGCTTCGGACGAAGCCAGAAACGCGATGGTCGCCGCGACCTCCTCCGGTTCGCCGAAACGCCCGAGCGGGAGTTGCTCGGCCTTGGCACGGCGCCAGGATTCGGAAAGCGACGCCACCAGCGGCGTGTTGATCGGCCCCGGAGCCACCGCATTGACACGCACGCCTTGCGCGCTGACTTCACGCGCCAGGGCCTTGGTCATGCCGATGACCGCAGCCTTGGCTGAGCTGTAGTGAACCAGTTCGACACCGCCGATCTGCCCAAGCTGCGACGCCACATTGACGATGACGCCATGACCCTTGGCGAGCATGGAGCCCAGCACCGCACGGCTGCACAGGTAAGTGCCACGCACATGCACCGCGAAGATGCGATCGAAATCGGCCGGTGCCAGCTCGATAAAAGGGACCTGGTGCGCAAAGCCGGCGTTGTTGACCAGCAAAGTGCAGGGCCCGAACGCCTGCTCGGTACACCGCACCAGTGCCACGACATCGGACTCCGAAGACACGTCGCCGACGACTCCGATCGCCGACCCGCCGCCGGCCCGGATGGTCGCGGCCACCTCTTCGGCGCGCTCGGCGTTCAGGTCGTTGACGACCACCGAGTAGCCGTCGCGGGCCAGCCGTAATGCAGTCGCGCGGCCGATGCCGGAGCCCGCGCCGGTGACGATCGCCACACGCGCTTCGTTCATGCATCCTCCTGGATGGCCACGCTCTTGGCACGGCGAACCGACATCGACATGAGAATCGCGTAAACCGAGAGCAGCGTAAACGAGAAGAGGGTCGTGAGAACGCCAAAGGCGAAGATGTTCGGGTGGATTTCGACCGAGAACGTGCCGTAGATCGCCAGCGGCAGGGTCAGATCGCGCCCCGTGGTAAAGAGCGTGCGCGCGAACTCGTCATACGACAATGTGAACGCGAACAGCATCGCCGACAGCACGCCCGGGAAAATCAACGGAAAGGTCACCTTGCGGAAGGTGCGCAGCGGCGACACGCCGAGCGACCAGGCGGCTTCCTCGACCGTGCTGTCGAAGCGGTTGTAGATCGCCAGCATCACCAGGAAGGCGAACGGGAACGTGTAGACCACGTGGAGCACGAAGGCAGTGCCCCACCAGTGAAGGTCGATGCCCGTCGCATTGCTGATCAGCGACATGCCCAGCCCGACCAGAACACCCGGCACCATCATGCCCAGCACGATGAGATAGAACACCGTGCCGGCACCCTTGAAGTTACGACGAAAGGCCTGTGCCGACATCACGCCCAGCACGGTTGAAACAACCATCGTCATGAAGGCCAGCCCGATCGAGCGGTACAGCGCCGCTTCGATGGGCAGCGGTGCGATGCGCGAAGGAGGTGTCAGCCCGAAGATGTGCCGGTACCAATAGGTCGACCAGTCGACGATCGGAAATTGTGGCCCGCCGTCCGGCCCGGTCTGGAACGACAACACGCCCAGGACGACCAGCGGGCCGTACAGGAAGATGATAAACAGGGCCGTGTACACAGCCAGCAGCGAACGTGCGACGGGAGCTTTCATCCTTACAGCTCCCGCCTTAAGTCGACAACGCGCAGCAAGGTGGCCACCACCACGCCCATCAGTGCCGTGAGCACGACGCCGGCGACGGCGGCGAAAGCCCATTTCAGAGATCCCACTTGGATCACGATGATGTTGCCCAGCAGGTTGGTCTTGCGCCCCGACAAGGCCGCTGCAGTGGCGAATTCACCCAGCACCATGACCGAGACGAAGATCGCTCCGACCACCACGCCGGGCATGCTCAGCGGCAGGATGATGGTGCGAAAGATCCTCCAGAAACTGGCACCCAGGTCGCGCGCTGCCTCGATGACGTTGGGGTCGATGCGGCCCAGCATGAAGGCGATCGGGCCGACCATGAACACGCAGTAGATTTGTGTCATCCCGATCACCACCGACAGTTCGCTGAACAGCAGCGCCTCGATCGGCGTCGACGTGATGTGCAGCGCCTGCAGCACGATGTTGATGGCACCCTCCTTGCCCAGCATGGGGCGCCATGCGAGCACGCGAATCAGGAACGAGGTCCAAAACGGAATCACGCACAGCACCAGCAAGACGGTGGAAAGTGTCTTGTTCTTGACGAACAGACCGACGAACAGCGCCGTCGGATAGCCCACCACCAAGGTGGCCGCCAGCACGATCAACCAGATGCGCAGCGTCGTCCACAAGGCACCGACATACGTCTCGCTGCTGAAGAAGCTTTCCCAGCTCTGGGTGGTCAGCGTGGGCTCGATGCTGAACGTGGTTTGGGTCCAGAAAGACACATAGACCATCATCAGGATCGGCACTACGAGAAACAGCAACATCCACAGCGCACCCGGCGTGATCAGCCAGTACGATGAAATAAGGCGGCGATCTCGGGGACGCTTGGCGGCATCTGACGCCAAGCCATTGGTTACGGTGTTCATGGTGGCAGGGTGCGAGGTTCAGATCAATCGCGTGCGGTCAGCCAAAGACAACGGCGTCGTCAACGGCCCACGTGAGGCGATAGGCACGCCCCGGCTCCAGGTCGGCGGGGCGGCGATGACTGAGATGGTTTTCGACTTCAACAATCTGCCCCGTCCCGACCTCGAAGAAATAGCGGATGGTCGAGCCCGAGTATTCGCTCGTCACGAACTTGGCCAGCAGGCCGGTTTGATCCGGCGACGAGGTTTCCTCCGGGGGCGCAAAGCGGATCAGGTCATGCCGGATCGCATACGTGGGTTGTGCGCACTTCACATCGACGCGGGCCATCGCGAACAGGGCGTGGGCGCATGAAAAACCATCGGCCCCCAACTGGCCCGTGAACAAGTTGTAGCAGTTCAGGGAACGTGCCACTTCGGGCGTCGCCGGACGGCTGTAGATCGCGTCGGGCGCATCGAACTGGCTGACCCGCCCACGGTCGAGAACGATGACATGGTCACCCATTGCCAAGGCCTCGGTTTCGCTGCCGGTCACATGCAGGAACGTGACGCCAAGCCGGTCGCGCAGGTTGCGCAACTCCTCGCGCATGCGCGCCCTCAGGTTGGCGTCCAGCGCGCCGAGGGGTTCGTCCAGAAGCACCAGCCGCGGCTGGGTCACCATGGTGCGGGCTAGGGCAACCCGCTGGCGCTGCCCACCCGAGATCTCGTGCACGCCGCGCCGCTCCAGTCCATTCAACCCGACCAGCGCAATCATGTCGGCCACACGCGCGCGCCACGCCTGTCCGTCGATCGTCGCGGTGCCCTCACCATGGGCAAGGCCGAAGGCGATGTTGTCGAACACGTTCAGATGTGGGAAGAGCGCGAAGTTCTGGAATACGAAGCCGATGCCCCTGCGATGCGCGGCGACATCGTCGATGCGCTTCCCGCCCAAGGTGATCCGCCCCGCGTCGGGCACCTCGAAACCGGCGATGAGGCGCAACAGCACCGTCTTGCCCGACCCGCTGGGACCCAGCAGCGAGACGTATTCGTTGCTGGGCAGCGCAAGGGAGATGGCTTCCAGCACGACCTTGTCGGCGTAGCGCCTCGTGACACCCTCCAGGCACAGGGCGCTTCCGATGGGCGCGTGGCGGCTCCGGACCTCAACTTGCGACCCGGCAACGACTTGTGCGGCCTCACTTGTCATGCGGATCCCTTGTTACCCAGCCGCTGCCGCGAGCTGAAATGCGTCTCATGTATCTATGTCAACTTGCCCGTTGTCGGCGATCCTACATAGAATGCCTTTTGCATGCAATAAGCACTTTGTCGCTGACGCCAAAGACGCTGAACGCCGCCGCCCCACCCGGACAGCCAAGCTTCATCCGCTATGCGATCACCCGCCAAGGTTTTCATCTGCGCAATTTGAGAAAGCAATTCGTAGAAGATGCACGGTCTTTGGTGTGAGATAAATTGAGCTTTGTATTCATTGCGTTCATCTGAGTGCGTCGCGCCATGGGACAAGCGGTGCCGCTGCCCTCCTCCTGCTGAGCAAGAAGCAACCCAGGTATCAGCGGATTCAGGCGCTCTGAGTCTCGGTGGGCGGTCAGATTACGTGGCCGATGGGCAGAGTCCTGGCGCAATGCTGCGCTCTGTCTGGAGCCCAATCCGCCATTGGCACGGATGACCCTTTGCAAGGGTCGCACGTGACTGCGGTCGAGGTGAACGATAGAACACATACGCGGCAACCCATCCCTCAGTCGGTCAGCGCCGCACGCAACTGGGCCAGCCGCTGCTGTTGCTCTGCCCGGGCTTTGAGGGCGAGCGGCATGTCAACTTGCATGAAGCGGGCTTTGTTGTTGGGTTGCATCTGCGCGATGCAGTCCATGTCGGCGCTGATCACCGCACCGATCATCGCGTAGCCGCCGCCAGAGACCGCGTCGCGGTGCAGGATGATGGGCTCCAGACCGCCGGGCACCTGGATGGATCCGTATGGATATCCGGCATCGACGATGTTGGAAGGATCCGAGCCCGCGCCAAATGGCTGCTGTCGTTCGAGGAAGTGCAATGCCCGACCGTGCCGGTAGCGATAGCCGATGCGATCGGCCTCCGGTGCGACCGTCCAGGTGTCGGCGAAGAAACTGTCGGCCGACGACTCGGTGAGGCGATGGAAGTACAAGCCGGGCAACACACGAAGCGCCAGCTCTTTGGCCATGGACGAAACCAACCCGATGTCAACCGTGCGCCCGGCGCGGGCCTTCCGGCCAGGGCTGCCGACGGGAAGTCGGTCGCCCGCTGCCAGCTTGCGCCCCTGCAAGCCGCCGATCGCACCCAGCGCATAAGTTGACCGACTGCCCAAGACCATCGGGACGTCGATGCCGCCAGCCACCGCGACGTAGGTGCGCGCGCCAGCTTTCATGAAGTCGAAACCGAGCTTGTCGCCAGCCTTGACCGCCAACGATGTATTTCTCTCGACATCCTTGCCGTTGATGCGTGGCGTGGCCTCCGCGCCGGTGACGGCAATGATGGCGTCGGCGGTGAAGGCGAGCTCGGGCGCCAAGAGCGTGCACTCCAGCACAGCCGCGCCCTCATCGTTCCCCACGAGCAGATTCGATAGGCGATAGGAATACTGGTCAAGCGCCCCCGACAGCGGAATGCCCAGGTGGTAGTAGCCAGGACGGCCCAGATCCTGCACGGTCGTGGCCAGGCCGGGTTTGATGACTTCGATGCTCATGTCTGGCCTCAGACGGACAGTTGGTCCAACAGCATCGCGTTGTATGCCGGCGGATCGTTGAGGAACTGCTGCAGCGAGAACGACACCGGACGGATACGCAGATCAAAGCTGCCGGCATCGACAGCCGCCACGTCGCGGTCGTACTCCTCGCGGGTGATGGGCTTCCACTTGACGATGTCGCCCGGGCGGAAGAACACCATCATGTCCTTCAGGTACGGCAGCTTTTGGGCCGGATCGAAGATCGGTGCCGGCGTGATGCCAAACATCTGGTATCCGCCGGCACCGCGTACCGAGTAGATGCAGCTGAAGCAACCGCCGTGTCCCACGGTGAGCTTGGGCGTGTCGGTGCGCGGCCGCAGGTACTTGGGCACCTCGAGCTGCTGCGGACGCTCGACCATCTGGAACAGGAACGGCAGGCCCGCCACGAAGCCCACCATGGAGACGAACCACGGCGCGTTTGAATGCGCCTGCACGAAGGCCTCCACGCTCGGATGGCCGTTGATGCGCGCGGCGTACTCGAGGTCGGTGCTGCTCGGATCCTGATGCCGGTCGCGAAAGCGCATCTGCGTCTCGTGGGTCCAAGGGTCGTTGTAGAGCACCGGAATCTCGACGATGCGGGTCTGCAGCTCGAGCGCGGAACTGCCGACGCTGCCTTCGATGTCGCGCAGCAGCGCCATCATCGCGTCCGGCGCGATGACGTCGGGGTCGAAGCGCACCAGATACGACGCATTAGCCGGGCAAATCTCGGTGACGCCGGGAACCCGGCGGCGTTGCAACTCGCCGGTGATCGCCATGCCCTTGAAGAAGGCGGGCAAGGACATCTCCTCGGCGATCTCGACGAAGACATGCTCGTCGCCGCCGAAGGTGTATCGGGCCGGAGGCAGTGCGCTCATGAGTGGACTCCTGTGCAGTGGGTGCGGGTCACAGCGGGTTCTCGGACAGCCAGGCTTCGATGAAACCGGTGTCGAAGCGGCCAGCGATCACTTCGTCGTGGTCCACCAGACGCCGGTGCAACGCCGTCGTCGTGTGGATGCCCTCGATGTGCAGTTCGGCCAGCGCCTCCCTCATGCGTGCCAGCGCAGCGGGGCGGGACTCGTCATGAACGATCAGCTTGCCAACCAGCGAGTCGTAATAGGGCGGCACCTTGTAGCCCGCGAACAGCATCGTGTCGAAGCGCACGCCGGGCCCGCCGGGAATGCGCAAGGCACCCACCTGGCCGGGGCTGGGCATGAAGTTCTTGGCCGCGTTCTCGGCGTTGATGCGCACCTCGATGGCGGCACCCCGCAGCACGATGTCGCTCTGCTTCAGGCGCAGCGGCTCGCCGAGCGCGATGAGGATCATCTCCTTCACCAGATCGATCCCCGTCACCATCTCGGTGACCGGATGCTCGACCTGGATGCGGGTGTTCATCTCGATGAAGAAGAACTCGCGCGTCTCGTCGTCATAGAGGTATTCCAGCGTGCCGGCGCCGCGGTAGGCCACCGCGCGCGCGAGCTTGAGCGCCGACTCGCACAGTGCTTGGCGCGTGGCCGGGCTGATGGCCGCCGAAGGGGCCTCCTCCCAGACCTTTTGCCGCCGGCGCTGCAACGAGCACTCGCGCTCGAAGCAGTGCACGACGTCGCGCCCGTCGCCCAGCACCTGCACCTCGATGTGACGGGCGCGTCGGATGAAGCGCTCCAGGTAGACCGCCCCGCTGCCGAATGCCGCCTTCGCCTCGGCCTGCGCGGTGGGCATCTGCTGACGCAACTGCGCTTCGTCCTCGGCAATGCGGATGCCCCGGCCGCCGCCGCCGGCCGATGCCTTGATCATCACCGGAAAGCCGATGCCACGCGCAATGTGCACCGCCTCCTCGAGGCTGTCGACGATCCCCGCGCTGCCCGGCACGGTGGGCACGCCCGCACGCACCGCCGCCGCCCGTGCGGCGGCCTTGTCGCCCATCGTGCGGATGGCCTCGGGCGTGGGCCCGACGAACACCAGACCGGCGCCCTCGACCGCCTCGGCAAAGGCCGCGTTCTCGGACAGGAAGCCGTAGCCCGGATGCACCGCGCCGGCGCCGGAGCTGCGCGCCGCTTCCATCAGCGCCTCGATGTTCAGGTAGCTCTTGGCAGCCGCGGCGGGGCCGATCGACACCGCAGAGTGCGCCATCTGCACAGCCAAGCTGCCGACATCGGCGTCGCTGTGAACGGCGACCGTCTTCAGGCCCAGTTCGCGGGCGGCGCGGATCACGCGCACCGCGATCTCGCCGCGGTTGGCCACCAGCAGGGTGTCGAAAGCTCGAGGCATGGCAGGCTGGCGTCAGGCCGTCTCGATGCGCAGCAGCACCTGACCAGGCTCCACCGGCTCTGCGTCCTCCACCAGGAAGGCGACGACGGTTCCGGAGACGTCGGCGCACACCTCGCTGAACTGCTTCATCACCTCGATCAAGGCGACGACATCGCCCTCCTTGACGGCACTGCCCACTTCAATGAAGGCAGGGGCGTCGGGCGAAGGCCGCCGGTAGAACGTGCCAGGCAGAGGCGATAGGAGATCGTGTTGGGGCATGGTGTGTTGCGAGGTTGAAGACGGATCGGGGGTTCGAGGCTCTCCAGTCGGCCTCAGAGATGCCCCTACTTTCGATTGGCCTGCAAGGCGTCGTGCAGGCTGACAACGCGCACCCCCGAAACCGAGAGCGCGCGGCGCGTCGCCTGCACCAGCTCGAGTGCGCCCGGCGTATCGCTGTGGATGCAGACCGAGTCGAACTCGACCGTCACCTCGCCGCCTTCCACCGTGTGGACCTTGCCCAGCGTGCAGGCGCGAACGACCTTCTCGGCCACCGCCACCGGGTCGAGCCGTCCGACCTGCCGCGTGAAGACGATCGAGCCACTCTGGTCGTAGTCCCGATCCGCATAGAACTCGCGCACCACCGGATGCCCCATCTCGCGCGCCAGGCGGCACAGGCCCGACTGCGCCATGCAGTACAGCGGGAGCGTGGGGTCGATGATCTGAAGCGCCTCGATCAAGGCGCGGGACAGGACTTCGTCGCGTGCCACATGCATGTACAGCGCGCCGTGGGGTTTGACGTGCTGCAGCGCGATGCCGTACATGCGCGTGAACTCGCGCAGCGCGCCGATCTGGTAGAGCATGTCGTTGACAAGTTCGGCGGCGGGTGCGTGGATGTGGCGGCGCCCGAAGCCCACCATGTCGCGAAAGCCCGGGTGCGCACCCACTCCCACACCGTGCGCCTTGGCGCTTTCCACGGTGCGCCGCATGATGTTCGGGTCGCCGGCATGAAATCCCGTGGCGATGTTGGCCGAGCTGATCAGCGGCATCAGCTGCTCGTCCACGCTGTCACCGATCTTCCACGGTCCGAAGCCCTCTCCGAGGTCGGAGTTCAGGTCAATGCATGTCTTCACGCACGCCACCTCTTGGTCACGATGGCATTCAGCGTAGTGGAAGTAAGGTCGATCTGAAAGCACTATTTTCAATTCATTCAGGATCTGTTTTTCGCGTCGATCCGACAAAGGGAAGTTGACCTTGATGCGGGGCCGGTGGCACGAACACGGGGCTGATCCCCGTTCGGGTAGATCAGATTCATTCTGTTTTTCAGATATCGTGCAACCAAAGGAAGTGAATCCATGCTGTCGCTGCGTCAACTCAAGTACTTCACTGCCGCAGCTGAACTGGGGCGCGTCTCGGAAGCCGCAGTGCACCTCAGCATCTCCCAGTCGGCGGTGACGACGGCGATCCGCGAGATCGAGAACATGCTGGGCCAGCAGCTCTTCGACCGCACGCCGCACGGCGTGGACCTGACGGATGCGGGGCGGCGTTTTCTCAGCCACGCCTATGCCGTCCTGTCCTCCGCCGACGAGGCCATGCGCATGCCGCGGGAGGCCGCGCGTGTCTCGGGGCTGCTGAGCATCGCCGCCAGCTACACCGTGCTGGGCTACTTCCTGCCACATCACCTGCAGCGTTTCACGCAGCGCTTCCCGGAGATCGACGTCAAGGTTCAGGAACTGCAGCGCGAGGCGGTCGAAGAGGGCCTGATCACCGGCCGCCACGACATCGGGGTGCTGCTCACCGCGAACGTGACCAACAGCGAGATCACGCGCGAGACCTTCCTCGGATCCGAACGCCGCCTGTGGGTGCCGGCCAAGCACCCGCTGCTCAGCCAGTCCGAGGTCACGCTCGAGCATGTGGCCGCCGAGCCCTACATCATGTTGACCGTCGACGAGGCTGCCTACAGCTCGCTGCGCTACTGGTCGCAAACGCCCCACCAGCCCAAGATCCGGCTGCGCACCTCTTCGGTGGAAGGCGTGCGCAGCATGGTGGCGAACGGGCTGGGCGTGGCGATACTGTCGGACATGGTCTACCGGCCGTGGTCGCTCGAGGGGCGCCGCATCGAGACGATCACGCTCAAGGAGCGTGTGCCGCGCATGGACGTCGGGCTGGCCTGGAGGGCCGGCGTCGAACACAGTCCGGCGATGCAGGCATTCCGCAGCTACTTCAAGCAGCTGTACATGGAGCCCGCCGCAGGGGCTGGTCGATCGCGATCCTGACCCGCCGGATCGCTTCTGCCCGATTGCCGCATGGCGACGCGTCGTGGGGACGCTGTGCGCACCCGCGACAAGCAGGCTTTGTGGAAAGAGCATGGCGTTTTCGTCGATCACGCCACGGCCACGCTCACCCTTGCGCGCTGATGACGTAGCAGCTGCTCGCATCCAGGCGAGCTTGCCAGCCCGGCTGCACGACGATCGTCGTTGTCGGCTCCTCGATGACCGCCGGACCGTCGACCACATCGCCGGCACCGAGCCGGGTGCCGTCGTAGACCGGTGTCTCGATGGCCGCCAAATCGCCTCCGAAGATCATCGGCCGGCGGATCTTGATCGCCCCGGCTGCGTTTCCGCCCGTGGGCAGTTGCGCGGGGCTCAGCAACTCGGTCTTGCCGAAGACCGTGGCCTCGATGTTGACGATCTCGATCAGGCTGTCGGGCTCGTCATAGATGAACAGCTGCTTGTGCAGTTGGTGGAACGCGGCCTTGATCCCCTCGATCGTGCGCGCACTGACGGCGCTGCTACCGATATCGACTGAGCACTCGTGCACCTGGCCGACGTAGCGCATGTCGATGCTGCGCTTGAAGGCGATGCAGTCGCGCGAGATCCCTTCGGACTGCAGCGTTGCCATGCCTTCACTCTCCAGTTCGGCAAAACGCTGCTCCAGCCGATCAAGGTCGGCGCGAATGTCGAGCCGCATCGGCGTGGCGGCCATGTAGTTGTACTTGACGTCCGACAGGATCTGGCCGAATGCGCACAGGCCCGATGCCAGCTTGGGCACCAGTACCGTACGGATGCCGATCTCCTTGGCCAGCGCCGTGATGTGCAGCGCGGTCGCGCCACCCGCCCCGATCAGTACGAAATCGCGCGGATCGTAGCCGCGTTCGATCGACACCCGGCGGATGCCGTTGACCATGTTGTTGTTGACGATGCTGAAGATTCCGTAGGCGGCCTTCTCGACGGAAACGCCAAGGCGCGTGGCCAGATGAGTCGTGATGGCCTCCTGCGAGGCCTTGGCATCGATCTTCAACCGGCCGCCGAGCAGGTACTCGGGATTCAGGTAACCGAGCACGACGTTCGAGTCGGTCACGGTTGGCAGGCTCCCACCGCGCATGTAGCAGGCCGGGCCGGGGTTGGCGCCCGCGGAAAGCGGACCTACGTTGAGCACGCCCATACCGTCGATCCAGCCGATCGAGCCACCACCAGCACCCAGCGTCTCGACCTGGATCATCGGCGTGCCGATGCGATAGCGCAGGAAGTCGATGTCCTTGCTGACATTGGTTTTGCCCTTGTACGTGAGCGTGATGTCGAACGACGTGCCCCCCATGTCGACGGTGATGAAACTCTCGAAGCCCAGTGGTTCGGCAACGTGGCGCCCGGCCATTGGCGCCGAGGCCGGGCCGGAGTTGATCGCGTTGACGGCGCGCGAGACCATCGCATCGCGCGAAGCCATGCCGCCGTTCGACTGGAAGTAGCGCACCGGGGTGCGCATGCCGTTGTCCTTGTAGAACTTGTCGATTTTCGTCACGTAAGCGTTGAGCACCGGGCCGAGGTAGGCATTGACGACCGCGGTCGAGGTGCGGGTGTATTCACGCATCTGCGGGAACACCTCGATGCCGACCGACACGTACACATCGGGCAGCATCTCGCGCACGATCTTGGCGGCGCGACGCTCGTGGCGGTCGTTGGCCACGCTCCACAGGAACGAGACCGCCACCGCCTGCACACCCTCGCGCTTGAACAGCTCGCAAGCATCGCGCACGTCCTGCTCGTTCAGCGGCATGCGCACGCTCCCGTCGCCGAGCACGCGCTCGCGCACCGGCACGCGCAGGTGGCGCTCGACCAGGATCTTCGCCGGCGGGTACTCCGCGTCGTAGCGGTACCCTTCCTCCTTGTGGCCGAGACGGATCTCGAGCGAGTCCTCGTGACCGGCAGTGCAGATCAGCCCGGTCTTGACGCCCTTGTGCTGGATCAGCGCGTTCAGGGCGACGGTGGTGCCGTTCACGCACAGCTCGGTCTGCGCCAGGATGTCGGACATCGGCATGCCCAGCTTTTCGGCGATCTGCGCGAAGCCATCGGCAATCGCTCGCGTGCCGTCCTCGGGTGTAGAGGTGGCCTTGAACAAGTGGATGCTGCCCTTGTCGTCAGACAACACGAAGTCGGTGAAGGTGCCGCCAGCGTCCACACCAAGTCGGTAGCTCATGATTTGCTCTCTCGAAGTTCAGGGCTGTGCTGCGCCGGGCCGCGACGCCTGGGGCGTTGCGGGCCCGCTGCCGGGCATGGTGTTCAGCGCGGCGCCGAGCGCTCGACACTGGGCCGGCCGGTCCAAGTGGCGGTGTCGACGATGACGCCGTACTCCGCTTCGGCAGCCGCCACCGACACGTACCCGTTGCGCACGTCGTAGGCCACACGGTCGAGGTCCCGCTCGAACGCCTTGCCCCAACCTCCGCCGCCCGGGTTCACGGTGGCGACGCGCTCGCCGGGATTGATCGTCAGAATCGCGTTCTTGCGCATCACCTCGACGACCGTGTCGCCTTGCTTGCGCTCGATGCGGCCGACCTTGAGGTCGGGGCAGGCGCTGTCCGCGCCTTGCGCGCCGAGGGCGGGATAGTGACGACCTTCACCGAAGCTGATCACCGTCATCTCGTGGTCCAGCGGTTCGACCTCCCAGGCAGTGGCGCAGCCGCCGCGGTTCTGGCCGGCACCCCCACTGTCCCGAACCAGGCCGTAGCGGTGGATCTGGATCGGGTACGAGTACTCCAGGATTTCGATATCGCCCGAGGTCAGCGCGCCGAAGCAGCATTGCGGGCCTACCGAGTTCCAGCCGTCCATGTGCGGTGTGGCGCCTGCGCCGCTGATCAGCGACGCCAGGACCATCGTGACGTATTCCTCGTTGTTGCGCTTGTCTCGGCCAGCGATGTTCACGCCGCTGGAATGACCCCAGGACCCCACCGCGCGCTCCGGCGAAGCCTTCTCGAGCGCCAGCCGGACGGCGTCGGCCAGCGTCTCCATGGGAGTAGTCGTGCAGTTGACGTGCGGTGCCGGTTCAGCAGCGTTGCACAGCGTGCCCTTGGGGCCGAGGTCGAGCGTGATGCAGCGATACAGGCCTTCGTTGTACGGTGGCGCGACCTTGGCGAACATCATCAGGCCGAGGTAGACACCCGAATGCGAGTTGCCTTCGTAGCTGTTGATGAAGTAGGGCACCTGGGGCGGGCTGGTGATGCGGATATGGCAGTTGTCATCGGTGATCGTCACGGTGGCCTTGATCGTCAGCTCACCCAGTCCGTAGCCGGCGTCTTCGAGCACCGCGCTGGCTTCGTAGGTGCCGTCGGGCACCGAACGAATCAGGGCGCGCATTGCACGATCTGCCATGTGGAGCAATTCGTCGATGCAGGCCTGGACCTCCTCGACGCCGTACTTGTCGAGCAACGCGATCAGATTGCGCTCGCCGATCGACACCGCGCCGTACTGCGCCCGCAGGTCACCTTCCCAGTCGCGGCGCGAGCGCACGTTGGAGAGCAGGAAGTTGATGACGTCGGTGCGCGGCCGGCCCTTGTCCCACAGCTTGACCGGCGGGATGCGCAGGCCCTCGGCGTAGATCTCCTTGGCGTCGGGGTTGTAGCCGGCAGGCACCGGACCGCCGATGTCGGTGACGTGCCCCTTGCAGACGCTCCAGAACACCAGCTTGCCTTTGTAGAACACGGGCTTGTACATGCAGCAGTCGAGGATGTGGCTGCCCATCATCACGGGTCGTTGTGATAGATCACGTCGCCCTCGTGAATGTCGTCGCCGTAGAACCTGGCCACCGCCTTCATCGCCGGCATCAGGCCACCGAGGTGGATCGGGATGTCCTGGCCCTGCAGGATCATCTCGGCACGCTCGTTGAATAGCGCGTTGCTGTAGTCGTGGGCGACGTTGAAGACACTCGATCGCGCGGTCTTCTCGAGCGTCAGCGACATCTCGCGCTGGGTCGTTTCGAGCGCGCCGCGAACGACGGCTAGGGTGATCGGATCGACTTTTCGGGTTCGCATGTCCACGGTGTACCTCCTGCTGTGCCTCGGGATCGGGGCCGGTTCTTGCGCTACAGTCATTTCGTCGCAGCGATGGAAGCAAATCTACGCGCACTTCGGTCGGGCCTCTTGTCGGTGCGCGCACAAGCGTTTGTGCTTGCGTGCAGATCCGGGAAAGCCCCAAGTCGGCACTGGCACGCGACTGGATACGCCCCTATGTGCCCGAGCACGTCGTGATCCGTCTCGGGGCGCATTGACGACCCCGGAGCGGTTGCGAGCGTGCGCCGCGAAATCGACTGGGACCGTCGTTGCCGACGAGGATGCAGTGTTCCACCTGCGCGACTATGACAATGGGGCAACTGACATCAGGACGCTGACATCGGCACCATCGGCGATCACAGCTACTCGCGGACCCAGGAGCGCCACCGATCGCGTTTGCCAGAGGTGCGATGTGGTTCGCGAGCCTTATTTGCCGCGCGGCGGGCGTAGCATGTCGCTCGGTGGGTGCCCGAACTTTTTGCGGAACGCGTGGGTGAACTGCGCGTGATCAGCGAAGCCCACCGCATAGGCGATCTGCGCGACCGACGTCAAGGCGTTCGCACTGCTCAAGGCCTCGTGTGCCGATTGCAGGCGCAGGTCGCGGATCCACTGCGACGCGGACTCGCCAGTGTCCTTGAAGAGCAAGTGCAAGTAGCGCCGCGATATGTCGCACGCCTGGGCGATGTGCTCCGGTGATAGGCCGGGATCACAGAGATGGCGACGAACATGGACCTCGATGCGCGCCAAGTGGGCGTCGCGCACTGCGGACGTTGTGGACTGCAGCGCATCCGGGTGCTGCTGCAGGCTGACCGCGAGCAGATCGATCAACTGTGTGCCCATCAACGAGAGCACATTGTCGGCATGCGGCGCCTCGAAATGCCGCGTCATTAGCTGAAGATAGTCGCTGAACAAGCGGCCAACGCCCTGTGTGCTGTCGTACTGCCGGGCACAGAATCGGCTCGGCTCTCCGATGCGAGCCTTCAGCGCTGCGGCGGGCACCTTGAGCACCCACATCGCGTTCTCCTTGCCGTGCTCGAACTGATACGGCTCCTCGCTCAGTTCGAGCAGGAACTGCCCGGGAGAGCAGCGCGTCGTGCGGCCGCATTGCGAGAACTCCACGTCGCTCTTGAATGGCACCGTCACCAGCACCTGACGATCTTGCGCATTGCAGTGCTGCAGCAGCCTGCGATAGCGGAGTCCGCTGGACTCGAGCCGCGAGATCTGCACTGAATTCAAGTCCCAGGTATCGAGTTGCCCGCTGAACTGCTGAGCATCGTGAAAGGACAACTGAAGATTGAAGTAGGCACTGGCGATGACGTCACGCCAATGGCCGAACTCATGGTGATGCGGGACGTCGTGAGTCGAGAAGCTCTTGTGCACTGTGCCCTCCCGTGCCAGACGAAACTCGCGCATGCAGCGGTGAGGTGTCGTTTGCAGAAATTGTGCTGCGATCATCATGCTGACCAGGGGCCCGCAGCTACGTAGTAACCCTAGATCAAGCAGTCGCGACGCCGCAGAAAAGGCGCTGCAAGTAGCGACTCACCAAGCCCGAATGGCCGCATTGACGTGGAGGAAAGCGATAGTGATACCGCGAGCCTTGTCCAACGTGGTGTGAGCCTGAGCGAGGCGCGCATTTCCAACGGGGAATGAGCCTGAGCGTGGTGGTGTGATGCGAATTTGGAGCCGAGTTGATCATCTTCAGGATGGTGATCGACATGGACGAGACGCGGCTGC
>JANMWG010000329.1:0-2183 GCA_031393885.1 Betaproteobacteria bacterium
GCGTAATTGTTCATCTGGCACCCCCCCCTTTGATCCACCAATAGAAGGGCTGAGGCGTGGTCTCTCGTGGTCGAGCAAGAAAAACGACCGTTTTCCTTGTGACTGCCGGGAAGTACGCTTTCCGGCCATTTCTAAGCCAGAAAACCCGTTGCGAAATTCATCGCAAGATTGCATGCTGGGCACCTTCTTTCCTGGCGGCTCCTCATGCACATCGGCTACGTCCGCGTCTCCAAAAGCGATGGCACGCAAACGCTCGATCCGCAGATCGATGCGCTGCAAGTCGTCGGCATCGAGGCAGAGCGCATCTACAAGGACCTGGCGTCCGGTCGGCGCGATGATCGGCCGGGCCTGCGCAATTGCCTGAAGGCCCTGCAGCCCGGCAATACGTTGGTGGTGTGGAAGCTCGATCGGCTCGGGCGTGACCTGAAGCACCTCGTCACCACGGTCGCCGATCTGCAGCAACGCGGCATCGGCCTGAAGGTGCTTGCCGGCGCCGGCGCCACGATCGACACCACCACGGCCAACGGCCGCCTGTTCTTCGGCATCTTCGCCGCGCTCGCCGAGTTCGAGCGCGAGTTGATCGCCGAGCGCACGCGGGCAGGTCTTGCCGCCGCCCGGGCACGTGGCCGGCAGGGTGGTCGCCCGCGCAAGATGGATCGCGCAACGCTGGTGATGGCCATGACCGCCATGGCCGATCCCAAGGCCAATGCCGCCGAGGTCGCCCGCCGGCTCGGCATCACGACGACCACTCTCTATGCCTACGTCAACGGCGACGGCACGGTGAAAGAATCCGGGCAGGCCGTTCTCGACGGCGCCGGTTCCGCCAGACAGCGGACCGGCACCGATGGCTGACACCCGCCGCAAACGCATCCCGTCCGAGGCCTTGATCAATCTGCGCCGACGGCTCGATGCCTTGCCGGTGCGCGGTGCCGATCGACAGGCCGTCATCACGAATGCAGCCGAACTCTATGGCGTGTCGCGCGCGACGGTCTATCGGGCCGTCCGCCAGGTCGTGCGTCCGAAGGCGATCCGCCGTGCCGATCGCGGCAAGCCACGCAAGTTGCCGACGGCCGAGCTGGAGCGGTTCTGCGAGGTGATCGCCGCCCTCAAGCTGCGCACGACCAACAAGAAGGGCCGACACCTATCGACGCCGCGTGCCATCGAGCTGCTGGAGGGCGAGGGTGTCGAAACGCCCGACGGTCTGCTGCCGGCGCCGAAGGGCTTGCTGACACGCAGCACCGTCAATAAGTACCTGCGCGAGTGGGGCTATGACCATGTCCGCATGACGCGGGCGCCGGCTGCCGTGCGCTTCCAGGCCCGGCGCAGCAACGAGCTATGGCAGTTCGACCTAACGACCTCGGACCTGAAGCACGTCGAGCATCCGCTGTGGTTCGAGCCCGGTCGGGGCAATCCGACGCTGATGCTCTACAGCATCGTCGATGACCGCAGCGGCGTCGCCTATCAGGAATACCGCTGCGTCTACGGTGAGGATGTCGAGGGCGCCTTGCGCTTCATGTTCAACGCCATGGCGCCGAAGTCCGAGGACGGCCTGGCGCTGCAGGGCATCCCCGACGCGATCTACATGGACAATGGCCCGATCGCCAAAAGCGGCATCTTCCAGAACGTCATGGAGTGCCTGGGCGTCAGGGCGATGACGCACATGCCGGCGGGCAGCGACGGCCGTCGGACCACGGCGCGATCGAAGGGCAAGGTGGAGCGGCCGTTCCGCACCGTGAAGGACGCGCACGAGACGCTCTATCACTTCCATGAACCCGAGACCGAAGAAGAGGCGAACCGCTGGCTGGCGCGCTTCATCGCCACCTACAACCGCGGCGACCATCGGTCTGAGCCGCATTCGCGCATCGACGACTGGCTGGCGCACCTGCCGGCCGATGGCGTCCAGCAGATGTGCGCCTGGGAGCGGTTCTGCGCCTTTGCGCGCGAACCGGAGCGGCGCCTGGTCGGCATCGACTGCCGCCTGACCGTCGCGGGCGTCACCTATGAGGTCGATGCAGAACTCGCTGGTGAAACCGTCGTTGAAGGCGAGCTTTGTTTCGCGTGACATTTGTTGCCGCATTTCGGTGGCTGAGTTTTCGATGGGGCGGCGCATCCGGAAGGAAGGTTCTGCATCTAGCCAAAATGGATTGCATTGCACATGCAACTTTTACACACACACGCCGACA
>JANMWG010000352.1:0-31805 GCA_031393885.1 Betaproteobacteria bacterium
TTGCCGTTGCAATGCAGGGTCGCTATTGTCGCGCAGGGCGGGCGCCCGGTGGCGAAGCCGATATCGAAGCGCCGGCACTGTCCGGGGCGTTCACGTTTCGGGTGCGTGCCGGCGTGCCGCATTTCAGTGCCGTGCTGGAGGGCGAGACGATCTTCCACGAAAGCGGCACCGGGCCGAGCCGCAACGACATGATCCCGCAGCTACCGCGATAAGGCTTAACGGACGTTTTGTTGCTGCACCACGTCGAGTAGTTCGACCTCGAAGATCAGCGTCGAATCCGGCGGCACCTCGCCGAAGGCCAAACGGTTGCCGTAGCCCATCTTGGGCGGGATGACCAGGGTTCGTTTACCGCCGACGCGCATGCCCGCGATGCCCTTGTCTAGCCCCGTGATCATCCGGCCTACACCGTGCAGCACCGAGAACGGTGGTCCGCGATCGATCGAGCTGTCGAATTTCAGGCCCTTGTGATCGGGGGCGGCCGCGTCGTAGACCCAGCCCTGATAGTGCATCACGATGAACATCGAGGGCTCGGCGACGGCGCCGGTACCGACGTTGCGATCGATCGCTATGGTCGTGGCCACCGGCAGGTCGGGAATGGCGTCGGCGAACACCACCATCGCGCGGTGGCTCTCGGCGTGAATTGCCGGTGACGGCAGGGAGCAGGCACAGGCGAGCAGCAACACTCGCAACCCATACGACGACAACGGATTCATGGCGGCTACCACGCGGCGGTCGGGGCCGAAGAATACCGCGCGCGGCCGATAGGAGGAAGGAAACCGGCTCACGGGCTCACCGACTGCCGGCCGGCGCCGCAAGGGCATTGCGGTGGCGGCGCTTCAGGCCCCGTACACCAGAGCCCGGATGGCGCCAGGCCGTGGCAAGGCCGACCCGTCGAGAGTGACGTGACGGATGCCGGTGGCGGCGAGGGCCCGCTGAACGAGTTCGGTACGGACCGAGTCGGCAAGCGGCGCGAGCTCGATCGCGGCGACCGCGCTGAAGTCGGACTTGCACACGACGAACGCGAGAGCATGCGCACCCACGTCGGCCCGGGCGGTCGACGCCGGCACCAGATCGCGCAGCATCACCCGGGGAAACACATGGTGCCCGGGCAGGCCGGTCTTGAGGATCAGGTAGAGCAGCCGGTGAACGCCGGCGAGCAGCACCGGTGTCGATATGGCGGGGGGTGCTACCGGGCCGGGTGCAGACGCTGCCCGGGCTGGTGCCGGTGCGGCTGCGGCCACGGTCGCCACGAGATCGGGCACGACGGCGCCAGTGCGCTCGCTTTCGCCGGTGCGGTGCGACTGGATGAATCGCTCGAGATCGTTGACGCCTTCGTCGGGGCGGCGCTTGCGGCGTTTGGGCATGCTGACCTCGACGCCGCTGCCGCCGTCGCCGCGAATCCGCTTCATCACGCGGAACCACGCCACGATGACCGCCATCATGATCAAGAAGCCGGCAACGATCTTCATCCAGTTCATGCAATTGGGCTCCGCATTCGGCGCCAACGCGGTCTGCGACCGGCGCTCTGGCCCTAAGTATGAAATCCGGGGTGGTTTAGGGCAACTTCGACCCGAGGGCAGCCCGCCTGTGGGCTAGAATCCGGCCTCGCTTTCCAATCCTCTACAGGGGCCAGACCATGGGCGCAGGTGACCTTCGTACCCGCAAGGGCAAGATCAACAACGGCAGCTACGGCAAGTCCCGTCCCGGGCGGCCGCCGAAGAAGGCCACCAAGCCGGTCGGCAAGGCGCGCAGCGCCAAGTAGTCGCAGCAGTGGCATCGCACGTGCGGCGGCATGCCGCCCGTGCGGTAGCGCGACCGAACCACGATGGCCTTCGATCGCTATCTGCGATATGAGCAACTGACGCACGAGCTGCGGCTGCTCGCGAGCAGTCATCCGCAGTGGTTCACCCTCGAGAGCATCGGCGCCAGCTTCGAGGGGCGCGATATCTGGCTAATGACGGTGACCGATGCTCGCACCGGTGGGGCCGCCGAGAAGCCCGCGGTCTGGGTCGATGGCAACATCCACGCAACCGAGCTTGCTGCCTCGATGGCGTGCCTCTACTTCCTGCGAACTCTCGCCGGGCGCCACGAAACCGATGCCGAAGTGGCGCGAATTCTCGCGAGCCGGGCGTTCTACGTCGCGCCGCGCCTGAACCCCGACGGCGCCGAGCTTGCCCTGGCCGATGTCCCGACCCTGATCCGGTCGTCGACCCGCCCTTATCCGCACGATGAAGAGCCGGTCGCCGGGCTGCGCCGCGCCGATATCGATGGCGACGGGCGGATCCTGACCATGCGTATGGTCGATCCGAACGGGTCATGGAAGGTCAGCGACCGCGACCCGCGCCTGCTCGTGCGCCGCGATCCCGCCGAGACTGGTGGTCGCTACTACCGCCTGCTGCCGGAAGGAATGATCGACGAGTTCGACGGCGCCACTTTCCGGATGCAGCCGCGGCGGCAGCAGCTCGACCTGAATCGCAATTTTCCGGCGCAGTGGCGCCAGGAACACGAACAGCACGGCGCCGGTCCCTACCCGACCTCGGAGCCGGAGGTGCGCGCGGCCGTGAGCTTCATCGCCGCGCACCCGAACATCGTCGCGGCGGTGGCCTTTCATACCTACAGCGGGGTGCTGCTACGGCCGTATTCGCACCTGCCGGACGACAAGCTGCCGGCCGAGGATCTATGGACGTACGGCAAGATCGGCGCGAAAGGCACCGAACTCACCGGCTATCCGAACCTCTCGGTGTTCCACGATTTTCGCTATCACCCGAGCGAGGTGATCACCGGCACCTTCGACGACTGGATGTTCGAGCACCGCGGCGTATTCGCCTGGACGGTCGAGATCTGGAGCCCCCAGCGCGAGGCCGGCATCGCCGACTACCAGTACGTCGAGTGGTATCGCGAGCATCCGGTCGACGACGATCTCAAGCTACTGGCCTGGAACGACGGCGCGCTTGGCGGTGCGGGCTTTGTCGGCTGGTACGGGTTCGAGCATCCCCAGCTCGGCCCGGTCGAGATCGGTGGCTGGAATCCGCTGTTCACCTGGAGCAATCCGCCTCCTGCGTTGCTGGAACGCGAGGTGGCGCGGTTTCCCGACTGGCTGCTGTGGCAGGCCGCGATTGCGCCGCGCCTGGAACTGTTCGAGGCCGGTGTCGTTGCGCTGGGCGACGGCACCTGGCGGGTGCGGCTGGTGGTGCACAACACCGGCTGGCTGCCGACCTATGTCACCAAACAGGCGTTGCGGAACAAGCTGGTTCGAGGGTTGGTGTTCGAGATCCGGATGCCCGATGGCATCGCGCTGGAGAGTGGATCGCGGCGGATCGAGGGCGATCAGCTCGAGGGTCGCGCGTATCGACCGGCCAGCCCGTCGTCGTGGAGCGGATGGAGCGGCGATGTCACCGAGGATCGCGCCAAGGCGGAGTGGATTGTGCGTGGTCCGGCAGGCGCGAGCGTCGATCTTCTGGCGCGGCATGAGCGGGCGGGGGTGGTGCGCGCCAGCATCGTGCTGAACTGAATATTGCGCAGCCGGGACGCCAGAATTACGGTGTCCCGGCTGCGCAAAGTGCTACACGACAGGCTGGAAAGCGCGGCGGCGTCGTGCCTCGCGCAAACCGAGCAGCGCCAGGCCCGCGCCGAGCAGCGCATAGGTCGACGGTTCGGGCACCGCGGCCACGCTGCTGCGGCCGAGAGCGAGCATGTCGCTGTTGAAGGCGCCAGGCGTGCCGAAGTCGCCGCGACCGTACTCGAGAGTACGGTCCGTCGCGACGAGGTCCGCCTGCACCTGGTTGGTGGAGATGCCGCCATGGACCTCCCAGCTCACGCCCGCCTGGGAGCTGGCCCACGCCACCTTCGCGAGCGTGGTGCCGTCGGGTCGCGCGAGCGTGATGAAGTCGTTGGTGTTGCCGAGGCTGATGCCGTTGCCCCAGGCCCAGTCGAGATTCATGCCGCCGTTCTCGCCGGTTGCCGGTGTGCGCCCGAACAGGAACAACCCGCCGCCATCGAGCAGCGCGGACGAATGCACGTTGAAGCTTTCGGTCGAGCTGCCGCTACCTTTACTACGGACAACGAGCCCTTGCAGATCGATCGGCGACCCGAGCGTGTTGTAGATCTCGAACCATTCGCCGCGGGTGTCGCTCACCTTGGCCGGATCGGCCATCAGTTCGGTGATGCGAATCTGGCCGGGCAGGAGGTCGGTCACGCGCAGTGGATCGGCATTGGCGGCGTTCGAGGCGGTGAAGGCGAGCAGGGCCAGGGTGATGATGGTGATGTGATGAGTGGTGTACATGACGTGTCTCCAGAAGTGAAAGTAATGTCGATGTCATCGGCCACCAAAAAAAACGGCAGCCAAGTCGGCGGCCCCGGCGTGTTCCAAACGTCGCCAGACGATCCGGGTCCGTGGAACCGAATGTAGGAGGCGATGGGCATGTGGCGATACCTGCGAGTTGTGGTAGCGCGATTCGATACCGGACGTGTCGCACCGGCGGGGAGATCGGCTTTGGCGCACCCGACACCCCGGTCGAACCCCGCGATGTCCAGTCGAGACCCTGGCGAGCGATCCAGCGCCGTGGCCATCGACGCGGCCCGTGAGCCGGCGAACGGGTGTATCAGGGCGGCGAGTGCCGGGCGGACGTATCGGAACTGCCGCGCATGAGCAGCAGCGGGCGTGTTCGTTGCAGGACGACGGCGAACCGCGATGGCGAACCGAAATGTGCCGATCGAGCTACCCGCCGATCGAGCGACGACCGATCGAGCTACAGTTGACAAATAGTTGATTAGGTTATAAAAACTACCGGCGGTAGCAATGCTTTCGCTGGTTTTCCATCCTTACCGGCACTTGCAAAACCCATGGCGAAGATCGCGGTGTTCAATCAGAAGGGCGGTGTGGGCAAGACCACCACGACGCTCAATCTGTCGGCGGCACTCGCGCGGCGCGGACATCGCCCGCTCAGCATCGATCTCGATCCGCAGGCGCATCTGTCATACATCTGCGGCGCGACCGTCGATTCGTCCGACGCCAGCATCGTTTCGTATTACGAGAAGCAACGGCCGCTCACGGAACTTATCCGCGTCGGCAACGGTGGCTGGGAGGTCATCCCGTCGCATGTCGAGCTGTCCAAGGTCGACTCGCAGTTCGGCAAGGGGCCGAACGTGCTCAACCGCCTCAACGTCGGCATCATGAAAGAGAACCTGGACGCCGGGCATCCGATACTCATCGACTGCTGCCCGCTGCTGGGTGTCCTGTCGCTGAACGCGATCTTCGCTTCCGATCGAGTGCTGATACCGGTGTCGGCGGATTTTCTCGCGGTCAAGGGCGTGATGCAGGTCGAACGCACGCTTAAGGCGCTCGAGCAGGTGCTGCGCAAACGCCTGCCGCGCCGCTACGTGATCACGCGCTTCGATTCGCGACGCCGCATGTCGTGGGAGATCGTTCGCCAGATCGAAGAGCGCTTCGGCCCGGATGCATGCCGCACCCGGATCGCCGAGAACGTCAGCCTCGCGGAGAGTCCCTCGGTGCACATGGACGTTTTCACCCATGCGCCCGGCAGCCGGGGTGCCCAGGACTACGACGCGCTGCTGGAAGAACTGATCACCTCCGGGTTCATCGACGATCAGCCGGTCGCCGTGGCGGCCTGAAATGACGCCCACCTCCAAGCTCGCGTTGTTCGCCACTCCCCAAAGGGGGCCGGCGCACTCTTTGGTCGGGAGCAGTCGGGGTATGCTCGGCCGAAACCATGAGGGCTCGATGATCAAGTACCAGTTCAAGATCCGCACGCGCAATGGCTTGATCGTGGAGAACCTGAACATCGCCGGCACCGATCGTGCCGAAGCCGAACGCAAGCTCCTGCGCATGTACGTCAATGCCGAGGTGCTGGAGTGCACCGAACTGTTCGGCGGCTCAGGTCGCGAAGAGTCGATGGATCTCAACACCATCCTGGCGCTGATGGCGCGGCAGGAAAAGGAAGGTGACTGATCCCGGTGTCCGGCCTCGGTTCACCGGGGGCGCTGGTCCCACTGGCGGGTAACGAAAGACGAGCGATCGTGGTGGGCACTACCGGTTGCCCGAAAAGCCCCGCAACCCGCTGCGGATGCGCAACGAGAAGTCGTCATCGTCGCGCGATGCTCCCGCCACCGCGGTGATGCCGGCGACGGCGCGTGCCCCGCCTACTGCTGCAGGGCCAGTTGCTCGTGGTAGAGGGCGATCTTGCGGACGTAATTCTCGGCGCTCTCGACCAGCCCGGCAACCTCCTGGTCGGTCAGGGTTCGCACGGCCTTCGCCGGTGCGCCGATGATGAGCGATCGATCCGGAAACACCTTGCCTTCGGTCACCAGGGCGTTGGCACCGACCAGGCAGAAGCGGCCGATTCTGGCGTTGTTGAGCACGACGCTGTTGATGCCGATCAGGCTGCCGTCGCCGATGTCGCAGCCGTGCAGGGTGACCTGGTGACCGACGGTGACGCCGCTCCCGAGGTTCAGGTGCAACCCGGGGTCGGTGTGCAGCACCGCTCCTTCCTGGATGTTGGTGCGTGCGCCGATGCTGATGCGGTCGTTGTCACCGCGGATCACGGCGTTGAACCAGACGCTGCAGTCGTCGCCGAGCGTGACCGATCCGATGACGGTGGCGTTGTGGGCAATGTAGACATTGCGGCCGGTTTCGACACGGCGCGATCCCAGGGTGAATATCATCGACCATCCTGACGGGGTGACAAGGCCCGGATTATAGGGTCGTCGTCGTCGTCGTTGTCGGCCGGCGCCGACGACGCGATAATACCGGTCGAACAGGCGCCGCTGCCGCTGCGGTCGCCCGCGCATACCCTCAACGACGGAGTTCTCGACCATGACCACCGATATCGTCGGCATCCTCGGCGCCGACGCCGCCCCGCTGCTTTCGCATGTCTCGAAGGCAATCCCGAAAGACACCATCCATGTTCCCGGGCCGGATTTCGTCGACCGCATCTTCGCGCCGAGCGACCGACCGGCGCCGGTGCTCAGGAGCCTGCAGCAGTTGTTCGGTCACGGCCGTCTCGGGGGCACCGGTTACGTGTCGATCCTGCCCGTGGACCAGGGCATCGAACACAGCGCTGGCGCCTCGTTTGCCAAGAATCCGGCCTATTTCGATCCCGAGAACATCGTCAGACTGGCGATCGAAGGCGGTTGCAACGCCGTGGCTTCCACCCTCGGTGTGCTTGGTGCGGTGTCGCGCAAATACGCGCACCGCATCCCGTTCCTGCTGAAGTTCAATCACAACGAGTTCCTGACCTATCCCAACAAGTACGATCAGATCCGCTTTGCCCGCATCCGGCAGGCGCGCGACATGGGTGCCGTCGCGGTGGGGGCAACCATCTATTTCGGCTCGGCCGAGTCGGCGCGTCAGATCGTCGAGGTGAGCGAGGCATTCGCCCAGGCGCACGACATGGGCATGGCAACGGTGCTGTGGTGTTATCTGCGCAACAGCGCCTTCAAGACCGACAAGGACTATCACGTGTCCGCCGACCTGACCGGCCAGGCGAATCATCTCGGCGTCACCATCCAGGCCGACATCATCAAGCAGAAGCTGCCCGAGAACAACGGCGGCTACCTGGCCCTGAACACCAAGGAAAACCCCTACGGCAAGAACGACAAGCGCATGTACACCGATCTGGTGTCCGACCACCCGATCGACCTCACGCGCTACCAGGTAGCCAATTGCTACATGGGCCGTGCCGGGCTGATCAACTCCGGCGGCGCCGCCGGCGACAACGATCTGCAAGACGCCGTGCGCACCGCCGTGATCAACAAACGCGCTGGCGGCATGGGCCTCATCTCGGGCCGCAAGGCGTTTCAGAAACCGATGAAAGACGGCGTCGCGCTGCTCAACGCCATCCAGGACGTCTATCTTTCTCCACAGGTGACGATCGCGTGACCTTGCAGCGGCACGCGGCGCCCTGGATGCTGGTGGCCCTCGGGTTGCACGGCACTGTCGCGGACGCCGAGAGCGACACCGAGGCGCTGGTGCGCCTGCGGGGCGAGATCACGGCGACCATCGGTGAACCGGTCTGCGGCAACGTCGCGTTTTGCCGCATCATGCCGATGGGCGCGGACGCCTGCGGAAATCCCACCAGCTGGGTCGTCTACAACAACGCCCCCGATCTCGAGGCGCTGATCGAGACACGAGTGTCGGAAGTCACCTTCCTGGAGGAAGAACTGATGCGGGGTACGCCACGCCCGGCGGTCTGCGAGCGGGTGCAGCCACCCCGACTCGCCTGCGTCAACCACCGTTGCGTGGTCGGCGACACCAGCTACTGACCATGGCCGATCGCGAACCCCCGAGAGTCAAGAAGCTGCTGCCCTCACTGGGCGTATCCGACCTGCGCCGCTCCATCGCGTTCTATCGCGACTTCTTCGGCTTCTCGCTGGTCGACCATTTCGACGACGATGCCGGTGAAACCGTCTGGTGCTGGTTGCGTTCGGGGGTCGCCGAATTGATGTTGCAGCAGCTCACGCCGGACCAGCAGATCACGCTCGAACCGGCCCTTGGCCAGAGCTGGGTGCTCTATATCCGGCCGGCCGACATCGACGACATGCGCACTCGTCTGATCGCCGCGGGAGTGGCGGTCGGCGACATCAGCCTCACCAGCTACGGTGCTCGCGAATGCTTCTTGCAGGATCCCGATGGTTACGAACTATGGCTGTCGATGCCCGAGGCCGGCAAGGGGGCCGACGACGAAGACGACGATGATCCCCAAGGTGAGGTCGACAGCGCTGAAGATGCCGCTGGCGACAATGCCCGTCTGCACTGACCGCGGCGAAAGCGGAGGTCGTCCGAACGCAGGGATGCTCGGAAGCGAAGGGGCAGCGCCCACAAGGTGCCAGCGGCCGGCGGCCACAGTCGTTCGGCAGGCATAGACAGTCCGCAGGGACTGTCAGTGTCCGGCCTCACCCCCGAGGACGCTGCGCCCCCGGGGGGGCGGGCGTCACCTGCTAGACCGCGACCGAAGAGATCAGCCCGTCGCCGATCCAGTTTCCGAGCAGCGTTGCTGCCCGGTTGGCGGCGTCCTCCGGCTCATGCCATTGGCACAGTCCTTCGCAGACCGCAGCGAAGCTCTCGCCTCGCATGGTCGCATCGATGACCCACGCTTCGTCTTCGGCCAGGGGCCGGAAGTGGGGCTCGAGGTGTTTGCGCCAGATCACCAGCGGCGTCGTGCCAGTCTCGCCTTCGAAGGTTGGGGATGTTTCCTCGAGTTGCAGCCGCCGCCAGGCCGGTGCGGTATCGGCCAACAGGTCAGCACGTTGCGCCGAGGGATGCAGAACGAAACGTGCAGTGGCCCACCCCTGCGGTGGAATCGTTGCCAGCGTCGCGTGCGTCATCACCGGCGCGTCGGTGGCATCGAAGGCAAGACCGAGCATCCACTCCAGGCGGGCGAGATCGCCGGCAGCGGCGTCTTGCGCGATCGTTACGAACGCAGGGAAGTCCGCGCCGTACCACCGCACGTTACGGTGACGGGATGGATGCGCCCGGACATAGCCGTGGGCGAGGGCGGCGAAACGGTCTGGACCAAGGCTGCCGCGCAACGCCGGAAAGTCGGCCGCCAGGACCTCGACCAGCCGCGAGCCGTAGGCATGGCGATACACATCGAGCCGGGCGCGAACGTCGGTGTCGTTGTTGCCGACGACATGCCAGGTGGCAGCGTCCGTGCCGCCCAACACGTCGGCCTGGAATTCGCGCTGCAGGGTGGCGAGCGAGGTCATGCCGCGAGGCTTGCCACCGGCACCGCCGCCGCGATCTGACGGGCGCGATCGAGTTCGGCGATCAGGTCGGCGAGCGCGGGAATGTGATCGTCGCGTTCGATCATGGTGGGCACCGCGCCCAGCCGCTCGATCGCATGGCGATAGAGATCCCACACCGGCTCGACGATCGGGGCATCGTGGGTATCGATCAGACGGTCGCCGTCGGTCGAATGGCCGGCGAGATGGATCTGCCGGATGCGTTGCCGCGGCAGGGCATCGATGTACCCGCGCGCGTCGAAGCCGTGGTTGCAGGCGGAAACGTAGATATTGTTGACATCGAGGAGCAGGTCGCAATCGGCCCGCGCGGCGATCAGCGACACGAATGCCCATTCGCTCAGGTCGGATTCCCGGAACGCCGCATAGCTGGAGACATTTTCGAGTACCAGACGGCGGCCGAGGAAGTCCTGAACCTGAAGAATTCGATCGACGATATGGTCGACGACGTCCTCGCGATATGGCAGCGGGAGCAGATCGTGGAGGTTGGTGCCTTCCACGCCGGTCCAGCACAGATGGTCCGATATCCAGGCCGGATCGATTCGATGCGCCAGGGATCGAACCTGCGCCAGGTAGCCGAGATCGAGGGGGTCGGTGCCGCCGATCGAGAGCGAGACGCCGTGGAGCACCACGGGCCAGTCGCGGCGCACGCGATCGAGATTGGCCAGCGGGCGACCACCCGGCACCAGATAGTTCTCGGTGATGGCCTCGAACCAGTCGACACGCGGACGTTCCGCCACATCGAGGATATCGGGATAGTGGACCGGGCGAAGACCGAGCCCGAAGCCGCGTAACGAAGTCATGGCTGCCGTAAGCATCCAGTGAGAACTGTACCGAAGTGCACAGCGCGCGCCATCGCTCTGGAGGTGCGGCGGCGCGCGCTGTTAAGGGTCTGAATGCTCAGCGCTTCATGATCTTCCGTGGGCCGCTTTGCACTCGGGCTCGGTCAGTTCGAGCCAACCCTGGCCCTTGCACCCGTTCTGACCCTTGCATTCGTTCTTCGCGGTCTTGCACGCGCCCTGGCCCTTGCAGGAGGTGGCGCCTTCACAATGCACCTTGGCCATCGTCGCGCCGGAGGACCCTTCGGACTTCATGGTGCTGCAACCGGCGGTCAGCAAGACGGCGGCGGCGGCGGCCATCGCGATCCCGGTCAAGGTAGTGGTCGTCTTCATGCGTTTCTCCCTGTAGATCAAGTTATAAGGCACGCTGCCGGATGGCGGCTCGCCTGGCACACGAGTACAGCCGAATTTTCATGCTGCACCGAGCGATGGTACGGATCAATTATCACAACGGATTCACGCTTACTACCTGAAAACGACAACGGCTCCCTGGGGAGCCGTTGTCATATGGTGCGCCAGCGTTCTGTCAGAGCAGGGGCACCAGCAGCAACGCCACGATATTGATGATCTTGATCAGGGGGTTAATGGCGGGCCCGGCGGTGTCTTTGTACGGGTCGCCCACGGTGTCGCCGGTCACAGCTGCCTTGTGGGCATCCGAGCCCTTGCCGCCGAAGTGCCCGTCTTCGATGTATTTCTTGGCATTGTCCCAGGCGCCGCCACCGGTGGTCATCGAGATGGCAACGAACAGGCCGGTGACGATGGTGCCGATCAGCAGGCCGCCCAATGCTTCCTTGCCGAGGATGAAGCCGACCAGCACCGGCACCAGCAGCGGCAGGATCGACGGAATGATCATCTCCTTGATCGCGGACTTGGTCAGCATGTCGACCGCCTTGGAGTAGTCGGGCTTTGCCGTGCCTTCCATGATGCCGGGGATGGTCTTGAACTGTCGCCGAACCTCTTCGACCACGGCACCGGCGGCACGCCCGACCGCTTCCATGGCCATGGCACCGAACAGAAAGGGGACCATCCCGCCGATGAACAGGCCGATGATCACCATGTGGTTCGACAGATCGAACACGGCGGTCTTGCCGGCCGCTTCGAGGTTGTGCGTGTAGTCGGCGAACAGCACCAGCGCCGCGAGGCCGGCGGATCCGATCGCATAACCCTTGGTCACGGCCTTGGTGGTGTTGCCCACGGCATCGAGAGGATCGGTGATGTCGCGTATCTTCGATGGCAGGCCGGCCATCTGGGCAATGCCGCCAGCGTTGTCGGTGATCGGGCCATAGGCGTCGAGCGCGACGATCATGCCGGTCATCGATAGCATGGCCGTTGCGGCGACCGCGATGCCGTACAGCCCGGCAAAGGCATGTGCAGCCCAGATCGCCAGGCATACCGCCAGCACCGGTAGCGCCGTGGATTTCATCGACACCCCGATACCGGCGATGATGTTGGTGGCGTGTCCGGTCTGCGATGCCGCAGCGACGTGGCGTACCGGACCATACTCGGTGGCGGTGTAGTACTCGGTGATCACGACCATCAGTGCCGTGAGCAGGAGACCAACCAGCGAGGCCCCGAACAGCTTGGCAACCGACAGTTCCGGGATCACCGTGCCCACGTCGCTCATCAGCCACTGGGTGACGAACCAGAACGCCACCGCCGCAAGCACACCGGATACAGCCACGCCCTTGTAGAGCGCGTTCATGATCTTGCCGCCTTCCTTCACCTGGACGAAGAAGGTACCGACGATCGAGGCGATGATCGACACGCCGCCGAGCACCAGCGGATAGATGATTGCCTTGTCGCCGAGCCCCTTGAGCATGAGGCCGCCCAGCAGCATGGTTGCAATCACGGTCACGGCATAGGTCTCGAACAGGTCGGCCGCCATGCCTGCGCAGTCGCCGACGTTGTCACCGACGTTGTCGGCGATCACCGCCGGGTTGCGCGGATCGTCTTCCGGAATACCGGCTTCGACCTTGCCCACCAGATCGGCACCGACGTCCGCACCCTTGGTGAAGATGCCGCCGCCCAGGCGCGCGAAGATGGAGATGAGCGATGAACCGAAGGCGAGGCCGATCATCGAGTGCAGCGCCCGGTCGGGTTCCATCATGCTCGCGAGCAGGCCGTAGTAACCAGCCACGCCTAGCAGGCCCAGGCCGACTACCAGCATGCCGGTGATCGCGCCACCCCGAAATGCCACCGCAAGGGCGGCGTTCAATCCGTGGTTGGCGGCTTCTGCGGTGCGCACGTTGGCGCGTACCGAAACGTTCATGCCGATGTAGCCTGCCAGGCCGGAGAGCACGGCGCCGATCAGGAAGCCGAAGGCAGTGGGCCAGTCGAGCACGATGCCCAGCACCACGAACAGCACGGCGCCGACGATACCGATGGTGGCGTATTGGCGATTAAGGTAAGCCTGGGCGCCTTGCTGGATAGCCGCCGCGATTTCGCGCATGCGGTCGTTGCCGGTAGGTTGCGCAAGAATCCACTGGATCGAGACGCCGCCGTACGCGAGCGCCACACCGGCGCACACCAGCGCGATGATCAAACCTGAAGCCATGACTCCCCCATTACCTGAATGTTTGACGACTATCGGAAACTGATCGAGGCGGCGGCCAGGAATGGCAGGCACCCCGACTTACCCGACCGATTGATTCCGACCGATTGATCCCGACCGATTGATCCCGGTGTCGGCGAGTTAGATTCGACCGGGCCTTTCTGACAACCTTCGGCCGATGCTCGTCTCCGGCCGATGTTCGTCTCCCGCCGATGTTCGTCGCCGACCGATGCTCGTCTCTTATCCTTCGAGCGGCTTCGAGCGGCCTCGAGCGGCATTACCCGACCGGTGACCGATGATTAACAATCCCCCTAGTCTAACGGGAAATTTTGGCTGGCAGCAACCCGAATCTTGGCGGTTGCCGACGAGTACCGGCGGTGCTCGCTCCCAGGCGGCAGTGCGCCCCCGGTCCGAGGTGGTCTGGTCAGATCTTGAACGGCGTCTTCAGCTTCTTGCGTACTGATGGGTTCTTCAGTCGGACGTAATCCGGCAGACCATTGCGGAACGGCGGGTAGTCTTCGCCTTCGATGAGGGGGGCCAGATAGTTGCGGCATCGCGTCGTGATGTGGAACCCGTCGGCCGTGATGAAATTCGCCGGCATCTTCTTCTCGACATTGGCGACGCGATCGAGATCGGTGAATCCGATGCTCCACCGATAGGGCCGGGTGCTGTCGCGGACGATCGTGGGCATGACCGCGTTGTGTCCGGCCAGTGCCAGCTCCACCGCGGCCTTGCCCACCGCGTAGGCTTGCGCGACGTCGGTCTTGGAGGCGATGTGGCGTGCGGCGCGTTGCAGGTAGTCCGCGACCGCCCAGTGATACTTGAGACCCAGTTTTTCGCGAATCAGGTTGGCGATCACCGGTGCGACCCCGCCGAGCTGGGCGTGGCCGAAGGCATCGCGCAGGCCGGACTCGGAAAGAAATTGTCCATCGGCATCGCGTACGCCCTCCGACACCGCGATCACGCAGTAGCCAGTCCGCTTTACGGTATCGTCGACGCGCGCCAGGAACCGCGCCGGATCGAAGGCGACTTCGGGAAACAGCAAGATGTGTGGCGCATCCCCGGCGCGTTCGGCAGCGAGTCCGCAGGCGGCGGTGATCCATCCCGCATGGCGGCCCATCACCTCCAGCACGAACACCTTGGTCGAGGTGCGTGCCATCGACGCGACGTCGAACCCGGCCTCGCGGATCGAGGTGGCAACATACTTCGCGACCGATCCGAAGCCGGGGCAACAGTCGGTGACGGGAAGATCGTTGTCGACGGTCTTGGGTACATGGATGGCCTGGAGCGGGTAGCCGAGCGCCGTTGACAGTTGCGAAACTTTCAGGCAAGTGTCGGCCGAATCGCCACCGCCGTTGTAGAAGAAATAGCCGATGTCGTGGGCGCGGAAGACGTCGATGAGACGTTGGTACTGCGCCTGGTTGTCTTCGAGCCGCCCGAGCTTGTAGCGCGCTGATCCGAACGCCCCGGCGGGGGTATGACGCAGGGCGCGGATCGCCGCCGGTGACTCGAGCGACGTGTCGATCAGGTCTTCGGACAGCGCCCCGAGGATGCCATTGCGACCGGCAAGCACCTTGCCGATGCGCGAACGATGCCGGCGTGCGGTCTCGATCACGCCGCATGCGCTGGCGTTGATGACCGCGGTTACACCGCCCGACTGCGCGTAGAACGCGTTGCGCTTGGCCATCCTTGTCTCCCTGACCGTTGCGGCGCGGCGGCGCCGCGCCATGCGATTAAGATAGCGCCGCGAAAATCTCGTCGCGAATGCGCTCCATGCTGCCGACCCCGGCAATCCTGACATACCGGGGTGCGCCGTCCACACCACTGTTGGCCCAGGCAAGGTAGTAATCGACCAGGGGGCGTGTCTGGCTGTGGTACACCTCGAGGCGCTTGCGCACCACGCTTTCCTGGTCGTCGTCCCGCTGCATCAGATCGTCGCCGGTCAGGTCGTCCTTGCCCGGTACCTTCGGCGGATTGAACACGACGTGATAGGTGCGTCCGGATCCGGGATGCACCCGTCGCCCCGACATGCGCTGGATGATCTCGGCGTCGTCGACGTCGATCTCCACGACGCAGTCGATCGGCACGCCCGCGGCCTTCATCGCGTCGGCCTGCGGAATGGTGCGGGGAAAACCGTCGAACAGGAATCCCTCGGCGCAGTCGGGCTGGCGGATGCGTTCGGCCACCAGACCGATGATGACCTCGTCGGGGACGAGTCGGCCGGCGTCCATGTGCTGCTTCGCTTCCAGACCCATCGGGGTCCCGGCCTTGACCGCGGCACGCAGCATGTCGCCGGTGGAGATCTGCGGTATGCGGAATCGTTCGACGATGTGCGCGGCCTGTGTGCCCTTGCCGGCGCCGGGAGCGCCCAGGAGAATCAATCGCATGGCATGTGGGAGGTCATGTTGTGGTTGGAGGGCGCAGCCATGAACGGTCGCTGGCTTGGCGGCTGGTCGGCAGGCCGATACGACCGGCGGATTATAGCCGGGCGTCAGCGCCCGGCCGGGTAGAGCGCGCGAACGCGTTCCAGGTCTTCCGCCGTATCGACGCCGGTTTCCGGTGCGAGATCGGTCACCATGACCGCGATCCGATACCCGTGCCAGAGCGCGCGCAATTGCTCGAGCGCCTCGAAGCGTTCGATCGGCGAAGGTTCGAGCGTGGCGTAGGCGCGCAGGAATGCGCCGCGATACGCGTAGATGCCGATGTGGCGCAACGCCGGCAGCCCGGGCGGGAGAATGCGACCGGTCGCGAAGGCATCACGGGCGAACGGTACCGGTGCCCGGCTGAACGTGAGCGCATGGCCGCGGCGGTCGAGTTCCACCTTGACGACATTCGGGTCGAAGAAGTCGGCCTCGTGCGTGATCGGATGACAAGCGGTGGCGATCGACGCATCCGGATTTTCGGCAAGATGCAACGCGACGGCGCGTATCAGCGTCGGCGCGATCCGCGGCTCATCGCCCTGGACGTTGACGACGATCATGTCGTCACTCCAGCCGCGAGCTGCCGTCACCTCGCCGATGCGGTCGGTTCCGGTCGGATGATCGGCGCGCGTCATGGCGACCTTGATGCCGTGGGCGGAGACGGCCGCCGCAACCTCCGAATGATCGGTCGCCACCCAGATCTCACCGGCGCCGCTGGCGGTGGCCTGCTCCGCGACCCGTACGACCATCGGTTTGCCGCCGATGTCGGCGAGCGGTTTGCCCGGCAGCCGGGTGGACGCGAAGCGCGCGGGAATAACAACGACGAAATCAGTCAAGGGCAGGGCTCAAACACTAAACAAACAGGCTCTGAAGCGAAGGGGCCGCATCCACAGGGTCCCCCGAGGAATGCGGCGCTCCCTCGAGGGGGGAGGCGAAGCGCAGCGCCGCCGGGGGGGGGCGTCACATTCCACAGGGTCCCCCGAGGAATGCGGCGCCCCCTCGAGGGGGAAGGCGAAGCGCAGCGCAGCCTGGGGGTGGGCGTCACCTCAGCGCAGCGCAGCCTGGGGGTGGGCGTTTCATCTCAAGCGATAGCGCTTGCCTGTGCCGCCGGTTTACGAATGTCCCGGAAAAACTCGCTTACCGCGTCGGCGAAGGCGAACACGTGGTCGCGCCCGATATCGAGATGGGTCACGAGGCGCACAGTCGCACCGCCCGAGATCATCATGCCCCGCTGCGCCAGAAACGCCCGCAGCGCCACGGCCGCATCGGCGGGCACCTGGATGAATACCATGTTCGTCTGCACCTGCGCGGGATCGGTCGTCACGCCGTCGATCGCCGCCAGCCGCTCGGCCAGCAAACGGGCATTGGCATGATCGTCGGCCAGTCGGGCAACATTGTTTTCGAGCGCGTAGAGACCGGCGGCCGCCATCAGGCCGGCCTGGCGCATGCCGCCCCCGAGCACCTTGCGCCACCGCCGGGCGCGGTCGATCAGCGGCCGCGGTCCGAGCAGGATCGACCCCACCGGCGCCCCGAGACCCTTGGACAGGCAGATCGAGACCGAATCGAACGCGCGGGCGATCACGGCCACCTCGATGCCGAGCTTGATTGCGGCGTTGAACAGGCGCGCGCCATCGAGGTGGATGGCGAGCCCGCGAGCCCGGGTCAGGGCAGCCGCCGCGTCGATGTAGGCGGGCGGCAGGACCTTGCCACCGAGCGTATTCTCCAGCGCCAGCAGACGGGTGCGGGCGAAGTGCGAGTCGTCGGGTTTGATGGCGGCCGCGACCCGGTCGAGATCGATGGTGCCATCGGCTTCGTTTTCGAGCGGCTGCGGCTGGATGCTGCCGAGCACGGCGGCCCCGCCCCCCTCGTACTTGTAGGTGTGCGCCTGCTGGCCGACGATGTATTCGTCGCCGCGTTCGCAATGCGACATGAGCGCGATGAGGTTGCTCTGGGTGCCGGTGGCGACGTAGACCGCGGCCTGCTTGCCGAGCAACTCCGCCGCGAATTTCTCCAGGTGGTTGACCGTGGGATCTTCGCCGTAAACATCGTCGCCGACGTCGGCGACGGACATCGCCGCCCGCATCGCCGCGGATGGCAGCGTGACGGTATCGCTTCTCAGATCGATGGTCATGGCGTCGGCCTCTTGCGAAACGGGTCGGGAAATCACCCGCGGTTGAATTTGTCGGCCACGGCGCGCAAGCCGCGATGTTCGCGGATCAACGGCATCATCCGCGCTTCGCGCTCGTCGATCTCCATGGCATGTCGCGCCACGGCCTCGGCATGCTCGTGCGGGATCACGATCACGCCATCCTCGCTGCCGACGATGATGTCGCCCGGGCGAACCAGGACGCCGGCACAGGTGACCGGCACCTGCCGACCGACGCTGATCATCCGCCCGACCGACGCGGCGGGCGAAACGCCGCGCGCATACACCGGCAGGCCGAGCGCGCGCAGTTCGGCGATGTCGCGTACCGCACCGTCGCACACCAGGCCCGCCATGCCACGCGCCTGGGCAGCCACCGCCATCAGGCCGCCGATCGCGGCGACATCGAGAGCATCTTCGAGGACGATCACGCCGACCTCGCCCGGCAACGATTCGTCGATCATGCCCACCGAATCACGCATCGCGGCGTCCCGGGTCGAGACCTCACGCGAAGCGCGTCGCAGCAACGCGGTTGCCGCCCGCCCGACGACAGCCGCGCCGACGATGGGGCGCATGTCGGGTGCCATGCAGGCCCGCACCCCGAGCAGGGCATCGACGGCATCGGAAAGCGAAGCCACCGCAGTACCGCGAAACAGATCGAGCAGGGGATCGGCAAGCGGGCGAGTCGGCATGTCAGTGCGCGCCGGGCCGCTCCCAAGCGCACTGGCCCCCTGGAGGGGGTTGGCGAAGCGCAGCGAAGCCTGGGGGTGGGAGTTTCATGTGGGGGACGGCAACGAAAGCGGAAGCCGGATTCTAAACGCCCCCGCACGCGGCACGCGAACACGGCGTGAGATCGGCCAGACATATAATCGGCGGGTTGTCGCATGCCTTTGCCGGTTCCGGACCATGTGCCTGCGCGCTTCGTCGATCGATTCTCAGGAGAATGAAAACAATGAAATTCATCCCGGTCCCGCATCTTCCGTGGTCGGCGCTTGGCGCGACCACGCTGCTGCTCGCGTTCGCGGCGCAAGCTCACACCGAGCGCGAAGGCTATACCCAGTTCCTCGATGCCGACACCCCGAAGGTGGTGCGCGACGGCTTTTCGGGCTGCGTCCGCACCGGCGACTGGTCGGAGCAGAACAAGCTGTCCGAATGCGGCGGCGGGCCGATGGCGGACAAGCCCAGGATGGCATCCGACAAAGACAAGATGATGGAAAAGAGCCCTGCGGTTCCGCCACCGCCACGGGCGGAACCCCCCGTGCAGATCACGCCCGAACCCATGCCGGCCGAGGTCAAACCGATGCCGCCGGCGCCCCGGGCGGAGGCGGCGCCGGTCGTGGCCAGGCCGAAGGGCGAGCCGGACATGGAAAAGATCACCCTCGGGGCCGAAACGCTGTTCGCCAGCGGCAAGTCGGCGCTCGAGCCCGGCGCCAAGGCGGAACTCGACGCCGTATCCGCCAAGATCGTCGCCAATCCGGTATCCGGGATCACCATCACCGGCCACACCGACCGCACCGGCTCGGCTGCTCTGAACAAGAAGCTGTCGATGCAGCGCGCGATGGCCGTCAAGAGCTACCTCGTGGGCACAGGCGTACCGGCCGCCAAGATCACCGCCGAAGGCAAGGCGTCGGTTGAGTCCAGGACCACCGCCGGCGATTGCAGCACGCTGAAGGGCAAGGCGCTTGCCGCGTGCCTCCAGCCGGATCGCCGGGTGGAAGTGACTCTGGTTCGCTGAAGATCCGAAGGCCCGTCCCTTCGGGAAGGCGCAGCGCCGCCTGGGGGTGCCGACCGAAGAAACCTCGAAAGCAGAGGGGCCCCGTCCGCAGGGTTCCCCGAGGAACGGGGCGCCCCCTCGAGGGGGAAGGCGAAGCGCAGCGCAGCCTGGGGGTGAGCGTTACTGCTACAACTCTCCCCATTCCCGCTGCGCGTTGCGCCACCAGATCCAGACCAGCTTGCGACGGCCCACGTCGATCGAACCGCTGCCTTCGGTTCCCGGTTCGACGGCTGCCCCCAGAAACCCCTGCGGCTGAGCCTCGACCCGGATGCGGGCCTGGCCCGCGACCCGGGCCGTTACCGCGGTGAGCCGGCGCACGGTGAAGCCGAGTTCCTGGTTGCCGGAAGCCATGTGCAGCGTTCCCGACTGACCTTCCCGGATCTGACTGGCTTCCCGCCGGTCGACCCAGAGCACCAACCGGTAGCTGTCGACCGGCGCCACTTCGAACAACGCTTCGCCCTGCGGCACGCTGTTGCCCGCGGCGCCGAGCGCGACTCCACCGACGACCACGCCTTCGACCGGACTGACGACACGCGCGCGGCCGATCCGGTCTTCGAGAGTGCGACGACGCGCGTCGATGTCCTTCAACCGCATGTCGAGTCCTTCCGGCGGCGCCGTGTCGCGATTGTTCTTCGCCTCTTTCAGGGCGGCCAGCACCGGCTCACGCTCGGCCATCAGCCTGAGCCGTTCGGCCTGCAGTTCGGCATCGTCGAGCAGCGCCAGAACCTGGCCTCGCACCACCGGATCACCGCGCCTGACGAGAACCTCCGCGAGCGGACCACCGAACGGGGCGGTGACCACCCGATAGGGCGCGCCCTCGACGATACCGCTGGCGGGAACCGAATAGCTGCCGGTGGCGCCGATCAGCACCAGCGCCGCGGCCAGCAGCGCCACCATCAGCAGTTTCAGGCGCAAACGCACCGGACCGAACAGGGCGACGAACAGTCGCCGACCCGGGGTCACCGGCGTCGGGCGCGACATGGGTTTCGCCTGGATCAGTGGCGCCGCCTGGAGCGCGATGGTTTCGAGCGCCGCGACGACTTCCGGATCGAAGCCGGCGACGCCCTGGCTCTCGACGACAATGGCCCCGGCGGCCAGATCGAGCACCAGCAACGGAATGGCGATCCCGGATGTCGGGGTGGCGGCGCGGGCCGGCCGCATGCCGGCCGCGTCCGGGTATTCGGCATCGGATTGGTCGGCGCCGGACGCGCTGGTACCGATGTCCACGGCGCCGGAACCGGCCTCGGGTGCCATCGTGTCCAGTGACGTGCATGCGGGCAACACCTGGGACTGCCGGGCGTTGATGGCTGCCGCCATCGCATCGAGCAGATCGTCGTCGGTTCGCAGCCGGGGCGTCGGCGCAGACGATCGTGCCGCGATCAACAGGTCGCCACGCCGATTCAGTCCGACGCTGACCGCGTCGGCGGGAAAGGCCGCCGCTATCCCCGCCGCCAGGATGGACGCGGCGGACAGGGCATCGGTGGCGCGAGCAATATCTTCGGACAGGCGGGCGGCGAGTTCGAGCCGCTCGGCGCGGGCCATGGCGCCGGCACCGGCATCACGACTCAGAGCGGCTTCCAGCCAGCCGGCTCCCCATTGCAATTCGTCGAGCGCCGCCTGCAGCGCAGGCAAGGCAAGCGGCGGGACTTCGGCAACCACGACGGCCCCGCTGCCAGCCGCGATCGGGCACACCAGATGAAAGCCACGGATGGAGGATAGCGCCAGGGGCACGCCGCGCGCCAAGCCCTCGAAAGCACTGTCGGCCATCTCGTCGCTGACCGGCGCATCCTGCGGCCAGCCCGCCACCAGTGCCGGTTGTCCAGGCGCGTCGGCCCGGTAGATCGCCGCGGTGCGCAGATTGTCGATGCGCTGCGCGAGCAGCGTCAGCCACGCACCGCCGGGCGCGGACGAGAACGGTGTCCTCGACAGGGCCGTCCATGGGGCGGCCCTGTCGACGACGAGCACATCGGCCGAGCCGGGCGCCGAAGACACGCCAGAGGCTGCGGCGGCTGCGGCCATGGCGGGCTGCTCGAGTGGTGCAGCCACCGTTACTTGAGCTCTCCGTAGCGGTTCTCGTACTCCGCCATCAGCTTCTGCAACAGATCGGACAGGCGCTTGGCGGCAAACGGGCTGAGGATGATCCGGTGATCGAGTTCGATCTCGACTTCGCCTGCCATGCGATCCCAGTTCTGGTTAACCCCGAAATTGAGGACCACTTCCTCGCGCGTGCTGGTGGCATTGCAGAAGTTGGCGTAAGTGCTCTTGATTGAGGCAGTGTCCCACTTTACCTTGGGCATCTGCTGTTCTGCGGGCTTGCCGGCGTCGTCGGCGGGTGCCTTGGCCATATGGATTCTCCTGTTGTTGACAGCAATGAGTACGTGGATTCGACCGCTGGCACCGCCAGCTCGTCGGAACACCTGCAACAGCGTCGAACCAGAATGCCGGACAGCACCAATCAGAACAGAATGCCGGACAGCACCAATAGTGCCAGTCGCCGTTGGGCCGATCGCCACAAACCGCGCAAGGCCGCGGCAACCTACCATGCGACGGGGGTCTTTGAAAACCGCCAGGAAGATAGATTCTGTCGGGTGTTTTCCTATGAAAGCCTGCTCTTAGCGCCTAAAATCAGCCGTTGTCTGCCCATCGCGCCGCCCCATGCCCACCCTGCTCATCAAGGCTGTCGACAACGACGGCCGGCTCGCACCGCTGGTTCCTCTGCTCGCGACGCCGTGGCAGGTGGTGATTGCCGATCACGGCAATCATGACGCCTTTTCGTCGGCACTCGCCAGTGCCGACGCCCTGATCTCGATGAACTGGCGGGCAGATTTCCCGCCAGCCCCGAAACTGCGGCTGGTGCAACTGCCCGGTGCCGGCACCGACGACATCGACCTCCCCGCCGTACCGCCGACCGCCACGGTCTGCAACGCCTTCGAGCACGAGATCGGCATCGCCGAGTACGTGATGGCAGCCATGCTCGAATGGCAGATCGGCGTGCTGCGCATGCATGCGCAGTTTCGTGCCGGTCGCTGGTGGGGGTCGTTCCTGGCCGGGCCGCGCCACGGCGACCTCCATGGCAAGACCCTGGGCATCGTCGGCTACGGTCGCATCGGCCGCGAAGTCGCCAAACGGGCGCACGCCTTCGGGATGCACGTCATCGCCGCCAGCCGAACCCCGCTGCCACCCGATCCATGGTGCGAGCAAAGCTTCGGCATGGACCGCCTCCATGAGTTGCTATCCGTCGCCGACTTTGTCCTGACTGCCCTTCCCTTGAACGCGGCGAGCCGCGGCCTGATCGGCCGCACGGCGTTCGCATCGATGCAACCAGGCGCGGTCATCATCAACGTGGGCCGCGGTGCCACCATCGATGAGCGAGCCCTGTTCGAGGCGTGCCGCGATCGGCGCATCGGCGGTGCCGTGATCGATACGTGGTACCGGTATCCGGCCCAGGGTTCGGCGGAAATACCTGAAGCGCGACCTTCCGCCTATCCATTTCATGATCTCGACAACGTGGTCATGACGCCCCATGGCTCCGCCTGGAGCGAGGCCCTCGCCGGACGTCGCTGCCGGGTGATGGCACAGAATCTCGACCGCCTGTTCCGCGGCGAGCCGTTGGTCAATATTGTGCGGGCGCCGCTGATTGCGACGCCCGCCTGTGACTTCCACCCCCAGGCTACGCTGCGCTGCGCCCCCCTCGAGAGGGCCAGCGCTCTCGGCAAACCCTTCGAGCACTGACAGGAATCGATCATGCCCCTCACCCCGCAAGCCATCGACCGCGCCGCCGCCCTGCTGTGGGCAACCTGGCGCGACCAGCAGCGTCTCGACCTGCTTCCCGCCGACGTCCGGCCGGCCACGCCCGAGGATGGCTTCGCGGTGCAGGCGGCCGTGGCGCGACACGCGGCGGATTCGCGCTTCGGCTGGAAGATCGCCGCGACCAGTGCCGCCGGCCAGGCCCATATCGGCGTCGATGGGCCCTTGCCCGGCATGCTGCTGTCGCGGCGCGTCCGGCAGGCGCCGGCCACTTTTTCCCTACGCGGCAACCTCATGTGCGTGGCCGAGGCGGAGTTCGCCTTCCGGTTTCGCGTGGCGCTGCCAGCGCGTGCGGCGGAATACACGCAGGCGGAGGTGCTCGACGCGGTCGAGTCGCTGCATCCGGCGATCGAGGTGCCCGATTCCCGCTACCGCGATTTCGTCACGGCCGGCGCGCCGCAACTGATCGCCGATAACGCCTGCGCCTCGTGGTTCAGTCCGGGCCCCGCCACCCGCATCGACTGGCGCAGCCTCGACTTGTCGCGCCATGCCGTGCGCGCCACCGTGAACGGCGCGCCCGCCGGCGAAGGCACGGGTGCCAAGGTGCTCGGCGATCCGCGCATCGCGCTTACCTGGATCGCCAACGCCCTGTCGCGATTCGGCACCGGCCTGGCCGCCGGCGAAATGGTGACCACCGGCACCTGCGTGACGCCGATTCCGGTGCGTCCGGGCGATACCGTGGTAGCGGACTTCGGCGCCCTCGGACAGGTGGAGACCACCTTCACCGACTGAGAGGCTTGAGAGCCATGACGCGGTCCGCCGGCGCCACCGACCACCCATGACCAGCTATTACCCGCGCTCGTTTCTCAAGCTGATCATCGCCGGCTTCCTGCTGGTGGCGCTACCGCTCATCTTCGCGATCGTCAACAACGCGGTGTCGATCCACGAGATCGTGCAGCGCAGCCAGCGCACCGTGCAACAGGCGGTCGAGGCCACCAAGGCGAGCGGCATCCTGATCGAGCAGGTCACGGTCATGGAGCGCAGCGTGCGGCAGTTCGCGGCGCTTCACGACACCACGCTGCTCGAAGCCTACGAGAACGCCCGCGGCAACTTCCTCGCCACCGCCCAGCGCATGGGCACCTTCCACCTCGACACCGAACAAACCAGCCAGCTCAGGGGGCTGAAGCAGCGCGAGGTCGAGATCAACACGTCGGTCGAGGCCGCGCGCCAAAGGCCCGCGGCCCTGACCCCGCTCCTCTCCGAGTTCGGCGCACTGGCCAGACGCGCGGAAGCCCTCGACGAGCTCGGCGCGCTGATGGTCGAACGCGAGGTGGCGGCGGTCCAGCGCATGGCCGAATCGGTGCAGAACTTCATCATGTGGCAACTGGTGGCGCTGGTGCCGGTAGCGCTGTTCATCGTGGTCGGCTCGATCATCCTCATCTCGCGACCGATCTCGCAGCTCGACGCCGCGATCCGCAAGCTGGGCGAAGGCAATTTCGAAACCCGGGTCGAGGTTCAGGGGCCGCAGGATCTGCAACATCTCGGCCGGCAGCTCGAATGGATGCGCCTGCGTCTCATCGACCTCGAGGAACAGAAATCGCGTTTCCTGCGTCACGTATCGCACGAACTCAAGACCCCGCTCGCGTCGCTCACCGAAGGCACCGACCTGCTCGCGGATCAGGTCGTCGGCCAGTTGACGCCGGCCCAGCACGAAGTGGCCGCCATCCTGAAGCAGAGCACGCAACGCCTGCATCGCCTGATCGAAGATCTGCTGAGCTATCACTCGGCGCAGTTCCAGCACAGCGCGCTCGCACCGGTGCCGGTGCCGCTGGCCGAACTGATCGCGCGCGCCGGCCAGCATCACCGGCTCACGATGGCGAACAAGGGCATCCGTTTTCAGGTCGATTGTCCGTCGCTCGTGGTCGAAGCGGATCGCGAAAAGCTTGCCGCCATCGTCGACAATCTGGTGTCGAACGCGGTGAAGTACTCGCCCGAGGGTGGCCGGGTCAGGGTCAAGGCACGCGTGGCGGATCTCGCGCTCACGATCGACGTCGCCGACGAGGGCCCGGGGATCGCCATCGACGAACGCGAGCGCGTCTTCGAGCCGTTCTTCCAGGGCAGTGCGCCGTATCGCAGCGCGGTGAAGGGCACCGGACTCGGCCTGGCGATCGTCAAGGAATTCGTCACCGCGCACCAGGGCAGCGTCGAGGTCGTCAACGACGATCGGCCCGGCACCCGCATCCGGGTGCGCCTGCCGCAGCCTGGCGGGGTCCGGCAGATCGACCCACCGGAAGCCGCCGCGGCGTGACCGGTCCGAGCCAGCGCGACCATGTTCGCGGACGGCGCTCGCCGCTCCTGCCCGCCCTCATCGTCACCGCCATCGTACTTTCCGGTTGCAGCCTCTTCGCGAACAAGCCGGTGCCGGCGCCGGTGCCGCCGGTGCCGATACCCGAACCACCCGCGGCCTGCATCTGCGATCCCAAGGTGGTCGAGATCAGCGTCGGGATAGACGAGGTGATGCGCTACTACACCGCCGCGCGCCAGAAGCAGGCGGCAACGCTCAAGCCTGAGGTCGAGCAGGCGAAGCGCGATTTCGCCGCATCCGGCACCGAAGTGGCGCGACTGAAACTCGCCCTGCTCTATCTCATTCCCGGGTCGCCGATGCGCAGCGATGCCCTGGCTGTGCCCCTGCTCGAGCCGCTGATGCGTCCCGACGGCACCGCCTTCAGTCCGTGGCGCGGACTCGCGCAGATTCTGCTGGCCGGCATCGAGGAGACGCGGCGTGCGGCCGACACCGCGACGCAAACGCTGACCGCAAAACTGAAAGACGAGCAGAAGCGATCCGACGAGCTGCAACGCAAACTCGATGCACTTCTCGAGGTCGAGCGCGCTATGATTCTGAAAGATCAGAATACGAGGAAACAATGAGCCGATCTCCTGCAAAAGTGTTGCTAATCGACGACGATGCCGACCTGCTTCGTCTGGTTTCCATTCGTCTGCGATCGGCCGGCTTCGATGTCGTCACCGCCGAAAGCGGCGAGCGCGCGCTGGCCATGCTCGCCGCGGCCACGCCGCAGGTGGTGGTCACCGATCTGCGCATGAGCGGCATGGACGGCATGGCGTTGTTCGAACAGATCCATCGCAGCAATCCGGCCCTGCCGGTCATCATTCTCACGGCGCACGGCACCATCCCCGACGCGGTCGCGGCCACGCAGCGCGGGGTGTTCAGCTATCTCCCCAAACCGTTCGACGGACGTGATCTGGTAGCGCAGGTGACACGCGCGGCGCAGGTGTCGGCCCCCACCGCCGCCGCGGGCGATGGCAACGATGACTGGAAGCAAGGCATCGTCACCCGCAACCCCGCGTTCGAGACCGTGCTGTCGCGAGCCAAGCTCGTCGCCGTGGGCGATGCCAGCGTGCTGCTCCGCGGTGAGAGCGGCACCGGCAAGGAACTGCTCGCGCAAGCCATCCACCGCGCCAGCCCGCGGCGCAACCGGCCGTTCATGGCGATCAACTGCGGCGCCATCCCGGAAGCGCTGCTCGAATCCGAATTGTTCGGTCACACGCGCGGGTCGTTCACCGGTGCCACGCGCGATCATGTCGGTCTGTTCCAGGCGGCCGAAGGCGGCACCGTCCTGCTCGACGAAATCGGCGACATGCCGGTGGCGTTGCAGGTGAAGCTGCTGCGGGTCCTGCAGGAGCGCGCGATCCGCCCGGTCGGTTCGATCCAGACGATACCGGTCGACGTGCGCATCATCTCCGCCACCCACCGTGACCTCGAAGCGGCGATCCGCGAAGGCTCGTTCCGCGAGGATCTCTACTATCGGCTCAACGTGGTGAGCTTCATCCTGCCGCCGACACGCGAACGTCGCGAGGATATTCCCTTGCTCGCGAGCCATTTCCTGTCGCAGATCGCCGGCAAGTACGGCAAGACGGTCAATGCCTTTTCCGCCGACGCGCTGGCGCTTCTGGTGCAATACGACTGGCCCGGCAACGTGCGCGAACTGGTCAACGTGGTCGAGCAGGTGGTCGCTCTCACCACCAATGCGGTCATCAGCACGTCGCTGGTCGAAAATGCCCTTCGCATCAAGGGCGCGCAACTCGATTCATTCGAGAATGCACGCGGCCACTTCGAGCGCGACTACCTCTCGCGCCTGCTCAAGATGACCAACGGCAACGTCACCCATGCGGCGCGGCTGGCCAAGCGCAACCGTACCGAGTTCTACAAGCTGTTGCATCGGCATCATCTCGAACCCGCACTGTTCAAGATGCCGGCGTGAGGCGCGCTCACCGAAACGTCGGGCAGCGGTGACATCCGCTGTTACGGCGTTTTCGAGAGTCATCGTTCAAGCAACTGATCCTGTTCGCTAGTTGCGTGTCCTCCGCGCATGGGCACGCGCGTTGCTGCTGAGTAACGCGGCGCGTTGTCGCCGCCATTCGAAGGCCGGGCATGGACAGTCGAGGCAAATTTCTCTTCCCGTTGATGGTGATCGCCGCAATCGCCGTCGTGATTCTCAGCATCGCCGGCATCGCATCGATCACGCGATGAGGCAATGTCTTGCGTGGCCGTTTGCCCCTCGCGCCGGCCCGAGGGAAACAGGCGCCTGCCCGCGCCACCCGATCGCGCGCCTCACCTTGGTCGCCGTTGTGTCCATCGTCGGCGCCTGCGCCGGTACCGGCGACAAGATAGCGCCAGGCAAACCCGTCACGAATGCGAACCCACCCGCGCGTTACAACCTCGCCGGCTATCCGCCGGCCTTTCGTGACGGTTTCAACACCGCTTGCGATGCTGCCAGGCGCCGCACCAGCGTCACGGCCGACCCCGCCCGCTACGCCGCCGACACGCAGTACCGCCAGGGATGGAAGGACGGTGCATCCATCTGCAGGTGACGCCCACCCCCAGCCTGCGCTGCGCTGCGGCTTCCCCCTCGAGGGGGCGCCCCGTCCTCGGGGGACCCTGTGGAAGGTGACACCCTCGTTTCTGAAGTCCCTTTGTTTGGCACCCCAGGCTGCGCTCCGGCTTCAGTAGACCGAGACGAGCAAGCTGCAGGGGCTTTGTTCGAGCAGCGACGAGCCGACCCAGCCGCGCCACCAGCGGGCGGCAAACGAGGTTGCCCGCGGATGGCCCACCAGCACCAGCTCGATGCGCAGTTCGGCCGCGAGCTTGCAGATCTCCTCGACCGGCTCACCCCAGGTCATGTGCGCGCTGGCCGGAAACCCGCGCCGCACCAGTTCGGCGATGCCGGCATCGAGCAGGGCTCTGGCATGCGCCTTTTCCTGGTCGATAATCTCGCCGGGCACATAGCCTTCGGCGAGAAACAGGCCGGCGGGCATGGGCAGCACCGCCAGCAGATGGGTTTCGTCGTGCGGCAGGAGCGCGATCTCCGGCGCTGCCAACAGCGCCCGTTGCCCCTCGGTGGTGCTGTCGTAAGCCATCAGGATACGCATCGCGAGACCCTCCACGCGTAGTTAGTGTCGACGCGGCCACGCCACCGGTTCCGGCCAGCGTCCGCGACCACCAGCGGATTCTGCAACATTCCGGCGGCGTATTCCGTTTGCCTGCAACGGCCGCACATCTTGTGCGGCCCGACCCTCCCCTGCTCTACTTCGGGTTTCGCCTTGGAGTCTTCATGAACATAGCCTTCCTACCGGCCTACCGCCTTGCGCAGCTCATCCGCAACCGGAAGATCGGCTGCCTCGAACTGCTCGACCTTTATCTGGCTCGCGGCGCACGACATGGCAAAACAATCAATGCGATCGTCGTGCTCGATCGCGAGCGCGCCCGCAAACGCGCGAAGGCCGCCGATCGTGCGCTTGCCAAGGGCGATCTCTGGGGGCCGCTGCACGGGGTGCCGATGACCATCAAGGAATCTTTCGATGTCGCCGGCCTACCCACCACCTGGGGCGTGACGGCACTCCAGAACCACACGGCAACTACCGACGCGCTGGCCGTCGCCCGGTTCCGCGCCGCCGGTGCGGTGCTGTTCGGCAAGACCAACGTCCCGGTGATGCTGGCCGACTGGCAGACGTTCAACCCGATCTACGGCACCACCAGCAACCCCTGGGATCTCACGCGCGGGCCCGGCGGCTCGTCCGGTGGCTCGGCGGCGGCGTTGGCCGCTGGGCTCACCGGCCTCGAAGCCGGCAGCGACATCGGCGCCTCGATTCGCGACCCGGCCCACTACTGCGGGGTCTACGGGCACAAGCCGACGTACGGCATCTGCTCGACGCGCGGCCAGTCGTTGCCGGGTCAGGTCGCGACCCAGGACATCGCCGTGGTCGGTCCGCTGGCGCGCAGCGCGCGCGACCTCGAGATCGCGCTGCGGGTGATGGCGGGCCCCGACGACATCGATGCCATCGGCTGGAAACTGTCGCTACCGAAGGCACGGCAAAAGTCGCTGCGCGAGTTCAAGGTCGGGGTGTTGCCGAGCGCCGACACGGCCCCCGTGGATGCCAGCATTTCGGGCGCCATCCAGGACCTCGCGGATTTCCTGGCACGCAACGGCGCGAAGGTGAGCGACCGGGCACGTCCGGACATCGACCTGGCCGAAGCGCATCGGGTCTTCATCCAGTTGCTCCGCGCCGCCACATCGCGCGGCGCCGACGACAAGACCTTTGCCGGCAATGTCGCACGCGCCGGCCGGCTCGAGCCCGATGCGCCCGGCTACGAGGCATGGATGCTCCAGGGCAGCACCATGCGTCATCGCGAGTGGCTGCACTGGAACGAACGTCGTCAGCAGCTCGGGCTGAAGTGGGCCGAATTCTTCGGCGAGTACGACCTGCTGCTGTGCCCGCCGGCCGCGACCCCGGCGTTTCCGCACAACCAGAAAGGCGAGCGCTGGGAGCGCATGGTGAGCGTGAATGGCAAGCCCCAACCGTCGACCACGCAGATGTTCTGGGCCGGCTTCTCCGGGATGGCGGGCCTGCCGTCGACCGTTGCGCCCGCGGCGCTATCGTCAGAAGGATTGCCGGTGGGCGTGCAGATCATCGGGCCGCAATACGGCGACCTGACGTGCATCGCCCTCGCGCGGCTGCTCGAGAAGGAATATCGCGGGTTTGTGCCCCCACCTGCATTCGATGACTGACGGGGTTGCGAATAGCGATTACCCCGCCATCAACGCTCAGGTTTCCCTCATCCCCGGCCCTTCTCCCGGAGGGAGAAGGGAGCAGGGCGCAGGGCGCAGGAGACATCCCGCGAGGGAGAAGGACGCAGGAGACATCCCTCTCCCCTCGGGAGAGGGACCGAGGGTGAGGGACGCTGAGCAATGTCGCCGATCAGGTCTGCCCCATGAGCTGTCCCCGATCGTGCGTCAGACCGTCGCCACCGGCGTCACCGGGGAACCTACGGCGCCCGGCAACCGCAGCGGCGGCGCCGTCAGCAGAAAGCGTGTGCGCTTGTTGGCGCGCAGCCACTCGCCGAGATCGTCGAGCCACCAGATTTCGCCCAGCGGTACGCCGAGCTTGAACAGGCAGTGCTGGTGCAGCGGCAGATGCGGCGTGGCGCCCGGCAGGTCGCGCGGCGGATAGAACTCGACCGCGTAGTTGTCGGCGCAGATCGCGGCGATGCCAGAATCGGTGATCCATTGCAACAGGCGGTCGTCGCGTCCGTCCAGTCCCATTGCCGCGGCATCGAGCCGGGCCATGTCGGGCTTGCGATCCATCTGCATGATCAGGCGGGTGTAGCCGGTGCGCATGACCAGCAGGTCGCCGGTGTCGATCTCGATATGGTCGGCATCGATCACGCGCTGCACGTCGTCGAACGACAGCGCACGGCGCTGGTGGCCGAAGTGCGCATAGAAGTCGAGCATCACCGCCCGGCCCTGGATCGGCTTGGCGGCGAAGTTGGCGATCGACAGCTTGAGCGCTCCGAGGTGCGCCCCGCATTCTTCCTCATGGTCGTCGTGGTGGATGACCGAGCCGACGATGTGCTCGTTGGCGCGATAGCCGTTGTAGTAGACCATCTCGGGCTCACCGTCGCCGTCGGCATCGAACCACGCGCCCACGTGCGCCAGCGAATCCCACTGAGTGGAGTACTGCAGGGTGAGCAGCACCTGGTCATCGCAGACCACGTCGGTGCTGTGGCCGTTTTCCTTGCGCAGGGGAAAGTTCATGTTGGGCTTGCCCATGCGCAAGGTCGGCGCCAGCTCGGGCGGCCCGCGGCGCGGATTGAGCACGCGCCCGCCAGGATAATCGAGCGGGATCGAGAGGCCGAAGCTGATGCCTTCCTTCACTTCGGCGACGCCCTGGCGCACCTTCTCCGGCGTGAGCAGGTTGATGCGGCCCAGTTCGTCGTCCGGACCGAAGTCACCCCAGGTCGAGCCGGCCGGGCGCTGTTTCCACCGCGGATTTGCCACGTCGATTTCCTCCCCTCGTTGTCGTTCGGTCGCTCTGTGGCGATGCAACGGATTGCCTGAGTAGCGACATTGCTCAGCGTCCCTCTCCCTCGGTCCCTCTCCCGAGGGGAGAGGGATGTCTCCTGCTCCCTTCTCCCTCCGGGGTGTCTCCTGCTCCCGTCTCCCTCCGGGAGAAGGGGTGGGGATGAGGGAAACCTGAGCGTTGATTACAGGGTTGCGTT
>JANMWG010000356.1:0-16751 GCA_031393885.1 Betaproteobacteria bacterium
CAGTACGGTAAACGAAGGGGCAGTTTGCGCCGGGCCGCTCCCAAGCGAACTGCGCCCCCCCGGGGGGAAGGCGGAGCGCAGCGCAGCCTGGGGGGGACGTCCTGCTAGTCCATTTCAGGCGGTATCTCGGGCTCGTCTCCGGCCTCGACCGGAATGCGGTAGGCCTCGGTGGCCCAGGCGCCGAGATCGGTCATCTTGCACCGCTCCGAGCAGAACGGGCGCCAGCGATTCTCCGTGGACCACTCGGCAGTGCGGCCGCACTTCGGACACGCGACCAGTCGCGAACGCTGGGGAGTGTTGCCCATGGTCGATCAAAGATTGCAGAAGGTGAGGGTGAATGCCACGTCGGCATCGGCGGTCTTGCCGCGATCGGCGCCGCTCGCGTGCGCGAAGCGGATGTTCAGCGCATATTTGTTGGCGCTGACCTCCGGTACGCAGGTGTAGGCCTCTGCCAGCGATACCCGCAGCATCTGCGCGAGCCTCCCGCCCATCATCTGCTGGAACACGCCCTGCGGCGCCTGAACCTCGCTCGTCTTGCCGCTCTCGCGCAGCAGGTTCAGCACGATCCGGATGCCGTCCTTCAGGGGCAGGAAAGGCTCCAGCCAGTGGCCGATGTCGGCGCGGCGCAATTCCGCACTCTGGTTGAGCCAGTAGTGATAGGAAGGCAGATCGAACTCGCAGACCCCGCCGGGGATGCCGATGCGCTGCCGGATGCTCATCAGCCATTCGTTTTCGCGCAATTCCTGCCCGGTCTTGCCGGCGGCCTGGAACAGGCTCGCCACCGCCCGGTCGATGTCGCCCAGGACCGAATTCAGGGCGTCGGAAGCGATTGCCGGGTTGCCCCGCAGCGCTTCGAGGTTGTGGCGCTGCCGTTCGAGTTCCTGCATCAGTTCCGACTTGAGGTCGGCGCGCCCGGCAGCGTCGAGAATCTCGAACAAGGTGACGATGGCCGCGTGGTGTTCGTGCCCGTCGTTCCGGCCGGCGAAGTACTCCACCTTGAGGTAGAGATCTTCCAGGCGAAGCAGGGTCCTGACACGTTCGTTCAGCGGAAACTCGTAGCTGATCACGGCGCGGACCCGGGGTTCGAGAATTGCGCCGGAGTATCGGTCAAACGGGAGGCGTAAGCAAACATGCAGGTGATGAGATTTTTATCCGCCACAGGCGCAGCCTTGAGATGTCGAACGCGGAGAGACTCGGAAGCGGAGGGGCAACATCCGCAGGGTTTCCCGAGGAATGTTGCGCCCCCTCGGGGGGAAGGCGAAGCGCAGCCATGGGATTTCGAACGTAGGGATACTGGGCAGCGGAGGGACAACATCCGCAGGGTTCCCCGAGGAATGTTGCGCCCCCTCGGGGGGAAGGCGCAGCGCAGCGGAGTCTGGGGGGGACGTCATCCACCAGCCGCGCCGCCCAGATAGACGGCATGCAGGCGCTCGATCTGGGGCGCCAGGCGGTCGATCGGCCCGTCGTTGTCGATGACATCGTCGGCCGTCTCGAGGCGCACCGCGCGCGATACCTGGTTCGCCATGATACGCAGCACCTCGCTGCGGGCGAGGCCACTGCGTGCCATCACGCGGGCGACCTGCGTCTGCTCGCGGCAGTCGACCACGGCGATGCGCCAGCCGCGGTTGCGATAGTTGCTTCTCTCCACCAGCAACGGCACCACCACCATCGTATAGGGGGCGGTCGAGCCCTCGACTCGCGCCTCGACCTGGGCCCGGATGCGCGGATGCAGCATCGCCTCCAACACCAGCTTCGATTGCGGATCGGAGAACACCAATGCGCGCATGCGCTCGCGCTCCAGACTTCCATCGGTGGCAATGTAGGCATCGCCGAAATGCGCGCGGATGTCGTCCACGGCAATGCCACCGGGCGCGGTCAGGGCGTGGGCGATCACGTCGGTATCGATGATGTCCACGCCCAGAGCGCTGAAGCGCTCGGCCACCGCCGATTTGCCGGCGCCGATTCCCCCTGTCAACCCCACGACAAAGGTCATGTCAGTGCCCGATGAGAGGTCATACTGCCTGGAGCCAGCCATGCGTGATCGCGGCACCCCAGAGCAGCGCGATCAAGCCGGCGATGGCGAGGTAGGGCCCGAACGGGATCGGTACCGAGCGGCCGTGGCGGGCAAACACGATGAGTCCGATGCCGATGACCGCGCCCACCATCGATGACAGCAGAATCACCAGCGGCAGCACCGACCAGCCGACGAACGCCCCGATCGCCGCCAGCAGCTTGAAGTCGCCGTAGCCCATGCCTTCCTTGCCGGTCAGCAGCTTGAAACCCCAATAGACCGACCACAGCGCGAGGTAGCCCGCAACCGCGCCGATCACGGCGTCTTTCAGCGGAACGAACACGTTACCGAGCGCCAGCAGCAGCCCGATCCAGAGCAGCGGGAGCGTGATGCTGTCGGGCAGCAGCGTGGTGTCGAAATCGATGAACGCCAGCGCGATCAGCGCCCAGCAGAACACCAGCGCGCCCAGCAATGGCAGGCCGACACCGAAGTGCCAGGCAAGATAGCCGGACAAGACGCCGGTCAGCGCCTCGACCAACGGATAGCGTGCTGAAATGCCGGTGCCGCAGGCGCTGCAACGACCGCGCAGCGCGACCCAGCTGACCACAGGCAGGTTTTCGAGGGCGGCGATGCCATGTCCGCACTGCGGGCAGCGCGATCGTGGCACGACGATATTGAAACGTTCCGGGGTGGGCGCGGGTTCGCCCTTCAGCTCCGCGCACTGGGCATCCCATTCGCGCTGCATCATCACCGGCAGCCGGTGGATCACGACGTTCAGGAAGCTGCCGACCAGAAGGCCGAGCAAAGCGCAGCAGGTGATCAGCAATGGCAGCGATGCCTGGAGCGCCTCGATGAACCCGGTCATGGATGGCTCACCGTGGCAGGCGTGAAAAGCGGGCTCCCGCAGGAGCCCGCCGATTGGCGTTCGCGGTGCGGCACCGCGGTCAGATGGCCTGGCCCATCTTGAAGATCGGCAGATACATGGCGATCACCATGCCCCCGATCAGGGTGCCCAGCACCACCATGATCATCGGTTCCATCAGGCTCGACAGCGCTTCCACGGCATCGTCGACCTCGGCTTCGAAGAAGTCGGCAACCTTGCTCAGCATGCCGTCGAGCGAGCCGGATTCTTCGCCGATGGAAACCATCTGGATCACCATGTTGGGAAAGACCTCGGAGTTCTGCATGGCGACGGTGAGGCTGGTGCCGCTCGAGACCTCGAGCTGGATTTTCTTCGTGGCTTCGACATAGACGTAGTTGCCCGAGGCGCCGCCGACGGAATCGAGCGCTTCGACCAGCGGAACGCCGGCCGCGAACATGGTCGACAGGGTGCGGGTCCAGCGGGCGATGGTGGCCTTGCGGATGACGTCGCCGAACACGGGCAGACGCAGGAACAGTCGATCCATCACCATCTGCATCTTCTTCGAGCGCTTCCAGCTGTAGAAGAAGAACCAGAAACCGCCGAAGATGCCGCCGAAGATCAGATACCAGTAGCTGACGAAAAAGTCCGATATCGCCATCACCACCAGGGTGGGCGCGGGTAGGTCGGCACCGAAGTTCTGAAACAGATCCTTGAACGCCGGGATCACGAAAATCATGATCACCGCGGTGATGACGAAGGCCACGACGATGATCGAGATCGGGTAGAACAGCGCCGACTTGATCTTGCCCTTGATGGCGACGATCTTTTCCTTGTAGGTCGCGAGGCGGTCGAGGAGGCTGTCGAGAATGCCGGCCTGCTCGCCCGCGGCCACCAGGTTGCAGAACAGGGCATCGAAATGCAGCGGGTACTTGCGGAAGGCGTTGGTGAGACTGTTGCCGGTCTCGACTTCCATCTTGATGTCCATGAGCAGCTTGGCGACCGCCGGATTGGCGTGGCCCTTGCCCACGATGTCGAACGATTGCAACAACGGCACGCCCGCTTTCATCATCGTGGCGAGCTGCCGGGTGAACAGCGTGATGTCCTTGTCGGTGACCTTGCCGCCGCTGCCGCTGCGGCGCTTCTTGACCTTGACCACCTGGACACCTTGCCGGCGCAGCGTGGATTTCACCACCGCTTCGCCGGTCGAGCGCATTTCACCCTTGATGATCTTGCCGGTCTTGTCGCGTGCCTCCCACAGGAACGTGAACTCCTTGACTTCGTTCTTGCGGCTCGCCGCCGCGGTTGCCGTTGCCATGTCGTTCCTTTTGGGGCTTGCGTGCGTCCGTGGGCTCCCCGCGCTAGCGCGGGCGCGGAATCGCCGCTTCCGGATCACGAATCCGATCCGGTCTTGAGAATGCTTGAAAAATAGGCATTAAGAAACTGAAATTAAAGAAAATAGTGCGCCTATCACGCGGCGCTGTAAAGCCCCAGCCGCTTCCCGCGGCCAGCCCGTCGGGCTACCGCGGATCTCGCGGGAGCAGACGCACGGATCGCACCACGCGATCGAGGATCTGGACGATTTCCAGCGGCTGGTCGCCCAGCTTCATGCTGGTACCCGCCTCCGGAATGTCTTCGAAATGCTCGAGGATCAAGCCGTTCAGGGTCTTCGGGCCGCCGATGGGAAAATGCGTGCCGAGCTTGCGATTGAGATCGCGCAGCAGGCTGCTGCCTTCGACGATGATGCTGCCGTCCGGCTGGCGCCGGAAGCGAACGTTGGTTGCGAGCGGTGACTGGGTGGTGAACTCGCCGACGATTTCCTCGAGGATGTCTTCGAGGGTGACCAGCCCCATGAGTTCGCCGTATTCGTCCACCACCAGCCCGATGCGGTCGTGCTGTTCCTGAAAATTCTGTAGCTGGGTCAGGAGCGAGGTGCCGAGCGGCACGAAATACGGTTCGCGGGTGATCTGTCGCAGGCGTTCCGGCGACAGATCGTCGGCTTCCGCCATGTTGAGAAACTTGCGCACATGCAGGACCCCGACGATGTTCTCGATCCGGTCCTGGTACACCGGAATCCGGGTGTGATTCGACGTGCCCACCTGCCGCCGCAGTTCTTCCGCGCTGGCGCCGATGTCGATGGCTTCGATCTGGCTGCGCGGGACCATGATGTCTTCCACTGCGATCGACTCGAGGTCGAACAAGTTGAGCAGCATCTTCTGGTGCTTCTGCGGCAGGAAGTGGCCGCCCTCGAGCACCAGGGTGCGCAGTTCCTCCTGGGTCAGTTTGTGCGCCTGCGCGTCGGGGCCGGTCTCGAGCCGCAGCAGCCGCAGCAGGGCGCGCACGAACAGGTTCACGAACCACACCACCGGATACACCAGCTTCAGCAGTGGCGTCAGCACATAGGCCGCGGGCAGGGCAATGCGCTCGGGATAGGTTGCGCCGATCACCTTCGGCGTGATCTCGCTGAAGACAAGGATGGCGAAGGTGACCACCAGCGTGCCGAGCGAGAGCGAGAGCTCGGATTCGCCGAAGAAGCGGAAGGTGAGGTAGGTGACCACCGCCGCCGCCGCCGCGTTGAGGAGATTGTTGCCCAACAGCACCACGCCGAGCAGGCGATCGGTGCGGGAGAGCAATTGCGCGGCGAGACGGGCGCCGCGGTTGCCGGTCTTGACCAGATACTTCAGCCGATAGGGGTTGAGCGCCATCATGCTGGTCTCGGCAATCGAGAAGAAGGCCGACAACACCAGAAAGACCATCAGCGCGACGATCAGCGACCCGGTCGAGATGTCGTCCACGAAAGGGCGGTCGCGACGCTAGCGCTGGAGGATGACTTCGAGCACGAACTTGCTGCCCAGGTAGGCCAGCACCAGGGTGCCGAAGCCGGCCAGAGTCCAGCGCATCGCGACCTTGCCGCGCCAGCCCCAGCGCCATCGGCCCACCAGCAGGCCGCCGAAGATGAGCCAGGACGCGATGCCGAAGACGGTCTTGTGGGAGAACTGCAGCGGCTTGCCGAACAGCTCTTCGGAAAACAGCATGCCGCTCCCGAGCGACAACGTGAGCAGCACGAAACCGGCGGCGATGACCCGGAACAGCAGCTTTTCCATGGTCAGGAGCGGCGGCAGCCTGCCTTGTGCCGGTGCGATCACGCCGCTTCGCAATCGCGCTTCGGCCACGGTCATCAGCAGCGCCTGGAGCGAAGCGATCGTGAACAAGCTGTAGGCCAGCATCGAGATCACCACATGCCAGCGGAACGCCGGCATGGCGGCATTGATCAGCGGTTTCGACGGCGGCAGCAACAGGGGCAGCAGCACGGCCACCGCGGCGATCGGCAGCACCATGAATTGCATGGCCTCGATGCGGTACAGCAGGCTGCCGGTCCAGTAGATCAGCAGCGTCAGCCACACGATCATGGAGATCGCGGTGCCCACACCCATGTACATGTCCGGACCGGAGAAGACGTCGCGGTAGAGCAGCCAGGTCTGCAGCGCCAGCGGCACCAGCACCGCATGGTGCAGGAGCCCCGGCGCCGCGGTGGCGACCGGGTGCGGCGCGCGCCGCAGGCGAAAGGCGACGGCCAGGCCGGCATAGAGGAGGGCTGCAATGACGTGGGGTAGAATCGAAACCATCTCGCGGGCGGGTATGTCGCGCGTCCCGTGACGCCGTTGACCAGTGGTGAGTATAGCTCCCGCCCCGTCACCATTCGCCCGGAACGCTCATGCTCGACAGCCTCACCAATCGTCTCTCCGGCGTCATCAAGACGCTCCGTGGCCATGCGCGCCTGACCGAAGCCAACGTGCAGGAGGCGCTGCGCGAGGTCAGGATGGCACTGCTCGAAGCCGACGTTGCGCTGCCGGTGGTGCGAGACTTCATCGCCCGGGTCAAGGACAAGGCCCTCGGGCAGGAAGTCATCGGCAGCCTGACCCCGGGCCAGGCGCTGATCGGCGTCGTGCACACCGAACTCGCCATGCTGATGGGGGGCAGCAATGCGGCCCTGAACCTCGCGGCCGTGCCACCGGCAACCATCCTGATGGCGGGTCTCCAGGGGGTCGGCAAGACCACGACGGCCGGCAAGCTCGCCCGCCTGCTGCTGGAACAGAAAAAGAAGGTGCTGCTGGTGTCGTGCGACGTCTATCGCCCGGCGGCCATCACCCAGCTCGAGATGCTTGCCGCCCAGACGGGAGCAGATTTTTTCCCGTCCACGGTCGACCAGAAACCAACCGACATCGCCCGCGCCGCCCAAGACTGGGCCCGGCGGCATTATCACGATGTGCTGATCGTCGATACCGCCGGCCGCCTCGCCGTCGACGAAGCGATGATGCGCGAGATCCGCGAGATTCACGCGGTTGCAAATCCGGTCGAGACCCTGTTCGTGGTCGATGCCATGCAGGGGCAGGATGCGGTCAACACCGCCAAGGCGTTCGCGGATGTCCTGCCGCTGACCGGCGTGGTGCTGACCAAGCTCGACGGCGATTCGCGTGGTGGTGCGGCGCTGTCGGTGCGCCAGGTGACCGGCGCTCCCATCAAGTTTGCCGGCGTCGGCGAGAAGCTCACCGGACTGGAGGCGTTCCACCCGGATCGGATGGCCTCGCGCATTCTCGGCATGGGCGATGTGCTGTCCCTGATCGAGGACGTCCGGCGCGAAGTCGATATGGTCGAGGCGGAGAAACTCGCGCGCAAGGTCAAGTCCGGCAAGGGCTTCGATCTGGCCGACTTCCGCAACCAGATGCTGCAGATGCGCAAAATGGGAGGGCTGTCGGCCCTGATGGACAAGCTGCCGGCGCAGCTCACCCAGGCGGCGCAGGCGGGTAGCGCGCAGTTCGATGACAAGGTGGTGGGGCGCACGGTCGGCATCATCGACTCGATGACACCGCTCGAGCGCACCCGGCCCGAGTTGATCAAGGCCTCGCGCAAGCGCCGCATCGCCACCGGCGCCGGCGTCTCGGTTCAGGAAGTGAACCGGCTGCTCAACCAGTTCGAGCAGATGCAGAAGATGATGAAGATGATGTCGAAGGGTGGTGGCATGCAGAAGATGATGCGCGGCATGAAGATGCGGTAGTTGACGCCCACCCCCAGGCTGCGCTGCGCGGAGTTGACGCCCACCCCCAGGCTACGCTGCGCTACGCCTTCCCCCTCGAGGGGGAAGGCGTCCTCGGGGGACCCTGTGGGCGCTGCCCCTCCGCTTCGCAGGCGCCTTTCGTTCACCGCTTCGCGAGGGGGAGGCGCCGTTGCTGCGGTCCTGCGGGCGCTGTTCCGTCGCTTCCCGAGCGTTTGTTGTTCCCTTCCCGGTGATACCTACTTCGCGGGCAGCGCGACGAAGGAGCCCGGTGGCAGGATCGGGGCTTCGCGGAAGTGCTGCGGGATCTCACCGGTGAGGCTGTCGAGGAAGGCAACGATGTCGGCGATGTCGGCAGCCTCGAGGTCCTTGCCCAGTTGCGTCTTGGCCATGACGCGAACCGCCTCCGGTAGCGTTGCCACCGAGCCGTCGTGAAAATAGGGTGGAGTGCGAGTGATGTTGCGCAACGGCGCCACCTTGAAGATATAAAGATCGGCGTCGTTCTTGGTGTCGACAAAACGGCCCTTGTCGATGTCGGCACTGTGGGTCTGGGTCCAGTAGTCGGTGGTGACGCCGAAACGCTGGAACATGGTGCCGCCGACCAGGGCCCCGTTGTGGCAGCCGGCGCAGCCGGTGGCGATGAAGGTGCCCAATCCGCGCCGTGCCTGCGGTGGCAGGGCGGCGGTGTCGCCGCCGAGATAGCGATCGAAGGCGCCCGCACTCACCAGGGTGCGTTCGTAGGCGCCGATGGCGGTTGCCCAGTTCTCCGCGGTGATGGGATCGGCGGCGCCGGGAAACGCGGCGGCGAACAGCGGCCCATAGCCGGGGATCGCCTTGAGATGCGCCATCGCGGTGGCATAGTCGGGGTTGCCGTAGGCCAGCGGGCTCAGCAGTGCCCGCATCGCCTGCTCCTCGACATCCTGACGGTTGCCACCGAAGTGCTGCACGAACTGCCCGGCGGTGTTGAGCACCGTAGCCGCATTGCGGGGGATCGCGCGGTTCTGGACACCGAACGACTTCGGGATGCCGTCGGTGCCGTAGAGCGAGGCCTGGTGGCAGGCTGCGCAGCTCATGGTGCCGTCGAGCGAAGCGCGGGGTTCGAAGAAGAGTTGTCGGCCCAATGCAATCTTTTCGGCGGTGAGCATCCGTTGCGGCGTGGCAAAGTCTGCCGGCAAGGGCTTGAACAACTGTTGCGCGGTGGCGAGCAACTCCTGATCGCCGTCGCCGGCCGACACCTGGCCCAGCATGGCGCCCAGGGCCAAGGCCATCGAGGCCAAAGTAACGCTACGTAACATCGCCAATCTCCAGGTCAGGGTCCGACGGCAGTATACCGGCCCGGTCCGGGGGCGGCCCCCACCAGTTGTTGCGCATTGCACAACATGAACGCGGTCACCGCCGGTTGGTCGGATAGAATCGTGTCGCCCCGCGCTGTACCCCACCCCCCCAAGAAAGTCGTCGATGCGAGCCCTGCTTGTCATGTTGCTGCTGTTGCTGTCCGCGCCGGCCCAGTCCCAAGACTATTACCGCGAAAAGCGCTGGTCCGACCAGATCGTGCCTGGGCTCGTCGTGGGCGAGGCAGTGTGGCTGGAACAGGCGAACCAGCACCAGTTTCTCGGCATCTGGACCGAAGCCGAGCATGCCCGCGGCGCCATCATCCTGGGCCATGGGCGCGGCTGGAATCCGGACTTCGAGCTCTATGGGGTGATGCGCGTCAAGCTTGCCGAGAAGGGGTATTCGACGCTGTCGATCCAGTTGCCGGTGCTGGGCGGTGGCGCCAAGATCGGCGATTACATCCCCACCTATGAAGATGCCGCCGAGCGTTATCACGTCGCAGGTGCGTGGCTCAATGCCCACGGCTACAGAAATGTCGCGATCGTCTCGCACAGCCTCGGTGCCACCATGGCGAACCAGTACCTGATCAACACCAAGGACACCATGGTCAAGGCCTGGGCCTTCGTCGGCATCATCAACGGCCTCGAGGAGATGTTCCGCATCAAGATTCCGGTGCTCGACATCTATGGCAGCAAGGACTGGGAGGTGACCCAGGTCGGCGCCAGTGAACGCCGCAAGCAGATCCTGAAAATCAACCGGTCGCGGCAGGTGGTGGTGCCGGAAGCGCTGCATTTCTTCGAAGGCAAGGAAGACCTGCTGACCGGGGAGATCATCGGCTTTCTCGACGACGTGTTCGGCAATCAGGCGCCGGCGGTCGCGAGGTAGACCGGCCGGGAGTCGGCCTGGCCGAACCCGCCCGGGCCGGGATTCGGGGTTTTCGGGGTTGCCAAGGCCAGCGGCCGGGGCGTAGACTCCGCCTCTTTTTTCGCCTTCCGGGATAACCCATGGTAGTGATTCGTCTGGCACGCGGCGGCGCCAAAAAGCGGCCGTTCTTCAATTTGGTCGTCGCCGACTCGCGCGAGCCGCGCGACGGTCGGTTCATCGAAAAGGTGGGCTTCTACAATCCCGTGGCCAACGCCGGGGACGCGAAGCTGCGGCTCGATCCGGCACGAGTGAGCCACTGGAAGAGCCAGGGGGCACAGTTGTCGGATACCGTCACTCGCCTCGTCAAGCAGTTTGCCAAGTCAGCAGCGGTCTGATCCCGACCGGTTGATCGTGATGGGGCGAGTGGTCGCCCCATTCGGCATCAAGGGCTGGGTCAAGGTTCAGGTGTTCACCGAGCAGACCGGTTCGCTGCTCGACTTTCCGCAGTGGCAGATCGGTCGCGACGGACACTGGGCACCCCATGAAGTGCTGGAAGGCGCTGTCCACGGCAAGGTGATCGTGGCGCGTCTCGCCGGATTCGACCTGCCGGAAACGGTATCCGTGTTGCGAGGGCAAGACATCGCGGTTCCCCGGGCGGCACTGCCGGCCAGCGGCGAGGCGGAATACTACTGGACCGACCTGGTCGGGATGGCAGTCGTCAACCGGGAGGAAGTCGTTCTCGGCAAGGTGGTGAAGGTGTTCGACAACGGCGCGCACAGCGTGCTCGCGGTCGAGGTGGAAGGCGTGGCAGGAGAGGTTCTCGTCCCGTTCGTGGCCGCCTACATCGACGGCGTGAACGCGGCGGACGGGATGATCAGGGTGGATTGGCAGCCGGATTTCTGATGACGTGAAGCAGTTCGACATCGTCACCCTGTTTCCGGAGATGTTCGATGCGGTCACGGCGTGGGGTGTGACGGGCCGGGCAAGAGAACAGGGCGCCTACGCACTGGCTACCTGGAACCCGCGGGATTTCGCCGCCAATGCCTACCGGACCATCGACGATCGCCCCTATGGTGGCGGTCCGGGGATGGTCATGATGGCTGAACCGCTCGCGCGCGCCGTCGGTGCCGCGCGCGGCAGGCAGCGTGAAATGGGCGTCGAGCGCCCGAGGGTGATTTGCCTGTCGCCACAGGGGCGCAGGCTGGAGCACGCGCTGGTGATGGAACTGGTGGCGCAGGACGGACTGGTCCTGTTGTGCGGCCGTTACGAAGGGATCGATGAGCGCCTGATCGAGCGCGAAGTCGACGACGAGATATCGATCGGCGATTATGTGGTGTCGGGCGGCGAACTGGCCGCCATGGTGGTGATCGACAGTGTGGTGCGGCAGTTGCCAGGCGTGCTTGGCGACCAGGATTCAGCCCGGTGCGACTCGTTCGTGACGGGTCTGCTCGACCATCCGCATTTCACGCGACCGGAGAGTTACCAGGGCATGACAGTGCCGGCGGTGCTGCTGTCAGGGCATCACGCCGACATCGAGCGGTGGCGGTTGAAGCAGTCGCTCGGGCGCACCTGGCTGCGTCGTCCGGAGTTGATGCAGGCAATGAGACTGGATGCGTTACAGCAGGCACTGCTGGACGAGTTCCGGACCGAATACAGGAATAGCGAAAGGCAGGATACGAAATGAACTTGATCGCGCAACTCGAAGCCGAGGAGATCGGACGGCTCGGCAAGACCATCCCCAGTTTCGGGCCGGGAGACACCGTCATCGTCAACGTGAACGTGGTCGAAGGCGAGCGCAAGCGGGTCCAGGCCTACGAAGGCGTGGTGATCGCCAAGCGCAACCGCGGGTTGAACTCCTCATTCATCGTCCGCAAGATCTCGTCGGGCGAAGGGGTGGAGCGTACCTTCCAGACCTACTCACCGCTGATCGCCTCGATCGAGGTCAAGCGTCGTGGCGCCGTGCGCCGCGCCAAGCTTTATTACCTGCGCGAACGCTCCGGCAAGTCGGCGCGGATTCGCGAGAAGCTCACGGCCCGCAAGGTGCCGGCAGCGGCGGTCGTAACGCCCGCGGCCACCTGATCCGCCGCAACCGCAGCGCATCGAAGGCGACCCTGGTGGTCGCCTTCGTCATTTTGGCCCCGACCCCGTGGGCCACCCCGGCGTGTACCTGAATGTCATCGCGCCGCGGAATCAATGTCGATACCCCGATTGCTACAATCGGTGGCTCGACGTCAACCCGGTATGCCTCATGAATCTGTCGCGACGCATCTGCATCGGCCTTCTGCTGTCCGGTCTCGCAGCGTCGGCATCAGCGCAGAAGCTCACGCTGTCGATCGGGTCGGGCAACACCGGTGGCGTGTTCTACCCTCTCGGCGGCGCCCTGGCCCAGATTCTCTCGCGCACCGTGCCCGGTTGGCAGGTGACCGCCGAAGTGACCGGCGGCTCGATCGACAATCTGAAGCTGGTCGGCAGTGGCAAGGCGGATCTCGGATTCTCGATGGCGGATGCCGCCTGGGACGCCTACGCCGGCAATGAAAAGTTCAGCGGCAAGAAGCTGCCGCTGCGCACCCTGGCCGTGCTGTATCCGAACCGCATGCACGTGGTCACCACCGAGGCGATGGGCATCGCCACCATGAAGGATCTGGACGGCAAGCGCGTCTCGGTCGGCTCCCCCGGTGGTGCCACCGAGATCATGGCACTGCGCGTGCTCGATGCTTTCGGGCTCACCGATCGTGTCAGGCGCGAGCGCCTGTCGGTGAACGAGTCGGTCAACGCCATCAAGGATCGCAAGATCGACGCTTTCTTCTGGGTCGGTGGCGTGCCCACCGCCGCGATCACCGATCTGGCCGCGACCCCTGGAGTCACCATCCGCCTGCTCGACCATGGCGACGCGGTCGATGCCATGAACAAGCGCCATGGACCCCTGTACAGCCGCAGCGTCATCCCGAAATCGGCCTATACCGGCTCCGCTCAGGAGACGAGCAACGCCAACGTGTGGAATGTGCTGGTTGCCAACGCTTCCATGCCCGACGACGTTGCCTACACCGTGGTCAAAACGCTGTTCGAGCGCAAGGCCGACATGGTTGCCGTGCACAAGGAGTTCGCCACTCTGTCGCTCGACTGGCAGACCAGCGGCGCATCGCCACTGCCGTTTCATCCCGGCGCCGCGCGCTACTTCGCCGAGAAGGGCCTGAGCGTCCACTAGAATCTGTCACCGGTCCGGACACCGACTTCACCATGGCGAACGGGCCCGCAGTCGATCCTGGCGCAGCCGCTGTCACCGCGGAGCAGCTTGCCGCAGCCGAACGCTTCGTCGAGCAGGAAGACGGCGCGGCCAATCGCCTGGGCGGGGGTCTTCGCAACGTGCTCACGGCGGCGTTGGTCTTCACCTCGTTGCTGCATCTGTATGCAGTGGTCGATGTCGTGAGCGCGCCGCTGCTGCGGGTCGGGCACGTCGGGCTGATGCTGGCGCTGCTGTTCCTGACCCTGCCGGTGGCCGCGCGCTTTCGCGACCGGATCATGCCGTGGGACTGGCTGCTCGCCATTGCCTCGTTCGCGGTCGCCGGCTATCTGCTGCGCGACTGGGACGCCATCTCCGATCGCGCCACCGAACCGACGACCACCGATCTTTTCGTCGGTGTCGTGCTGGTGTTGCTGGTGCTCGAGGCGGTGCGGCGCGCTTCCGGATGGATCATGCCGGTGGTGGTGCTGACGTTCGTCGCCTACGCCTTCGCCGGGCCGCATCTGCCGCCGCCCTGGACCCATCGCGGCTACGATCTCGCGCGGCTGGTCGGCCAGTTGGCCATGACGATGGAGGGCATCTTCGGCTCACCGGTGGACGTTTGCGCCACGCTCATCATCCTGTTCACCATCTACGGCGCCATTCTCCAGCGCTCGGGGGCCGGCCGGTTCTTCATCGATTTCGCGCTGTCCGTCATGGGCAAACGCCCCGGGGCAGCTGGTCGAGCGGTCGTGCTCGGCTCCTTCCTGCTCGGTGGTCCTTCCGGCAGCGGGGTCGCCACCACGGTCACGCTCGGCTCGGTCGCATACCCCTTGCTGGCGCGTGCCGGTTACAGCCGCGATGCCGCCGGCGGATTGCTCGCCGCGGGCGGATTGGGCGCGATCCTGTCGCCGCCGGTGCTCGGCGCCGCCGCGTTCCTGATTGCCGAGTTCCTGAAGATCTCGTATCTCGATGTCATCCGGATGGCGGTGATTCCAACGCTGCTCTACTACCTGTCGTTGTTCGTGATGGTCGAACTCGACGCGAGGCGCATCGGCGCGGTCGAGATGCAACTGCCGGCCGAGTCGACATTCGTTCTGGTGCGGCGCTACTGGTTCCATTTCCTGTCGCTGATCGCCATCATCGCCTTCATGATCTTCGGCTTCTCGCCGATGATGGCGGTGTTCTGGGCCATGGTCCTCGCCGTGGGTTCCAGCTTTCTGCGCCGCGACACGGCGCTGATGCCCGGCAAACTGGTCGCGGCGTTGGCCGACGGTTCGCGCAGCGTGCTCGGGGTTGCCGCCACCTGCGCCGCGGCCGGCATCATCGTCGGCGTCGTCACGCTGACCGGCCTGGGCCTCAAGTTCAGCGGTATCGTCATCGACTACGCCGAGGGTAGCCGCGCGCTCACCGCGGTGTACACGGCGCTCATCGTATGGATCGTCGGTCTCGCGGTGCCGGTCACAGCGTCCTACATCATCTGCGCCGTGGTGGCGGCGCCGGCATTGGTACAGGTGGGCGTGCCTGAATTCGCGGCGCACATGTTCATCTTCTACTACGCGGTCCTGTCCGAAGTATCGCCGCCGACGGCGTTGAGTCCGTTCGCCGCGGCCGCGATCACCGGTGGTGATCCGTACCGCACCACGTTGCATTCGTGGAAGTACACGCTGCCGGCATTCGTGACACCGTTCATGTTCGTGCTCGCCCCCGACGGCGTCGGTCTGCTGCTGGCCGGCAATGCCACGAACATCGTGGTGGTGACCATCACCGCGATCCTCGGGATACTCGCGCTCGCCGCCGGCGCCCAGGGCTGGCTGCGCGAGCGGCTCACGCTGCCCGAACGCGTGGCGCTGATCGTGGCCGGGCTGCTGCTGGCCTACTCGGCGCGATGGACCGATGGTGTCGGGCTCGCGCTCGGTGTGCTCGCCGTCGCCTGGCACTGGCACCGGACCCGCAAGCCCGCATCGTGACCCGCGCGGCCACCGAGGATGCGCCGATGATCGACGCGTTCTGCGATGCGCTATGGCTCGAGGATGGCCTGTCGGCGAACACGCTCGCCGCCTACCGGCGCGACCTTACGCAATTCGCCGTCTGGCTGCGCCGGGAGCGCGGGCACGGCCCACTGGCCGCAACGCACGCCGACCTGCTGGGGTTCCTCGCCGCCCGCTACGTGGCTCGCATCAAGGCCTCGTCGGCGAGTCGCCTGCTGTCCAGCCTGAAGCGGTTCTACCGGCTGCAGCGACGCGAGGGCGTGCTGGCGACAGATCCGACCCTGGACATCGCGGCGCCGCGGGTGACCCGCACCTTGCCCAGGAGCCTGACCGAAGCCGATGTCGAAGCGCTGCTCGCCGCTCCCGATACTGATCTGCCGCTCGGACTGCGCGACCGCGCCATGGTCGAACTGCTGTATGCGACCGGTCTGCGCGTGACCGAACTGGTGACGCTGCGGGTGACCCAGGTGAATGCGGATGCCGGTGTGGTGCGGGTGTTGGGCAAGGGCGCGAGGGAGCGGCTGGTCCCGGTCGGCGAGATCGCGCTCGACTGGCTCGCGCGCTATCTCCGTGACAGCCGCACCGGCCTGCTGCGCGGTCGATCGTCACCCGATCTGTTCGTCACCGAACGCGCGGGTGCGATGTCGCGCCAGATGTTCTGGAATTTGATTCGTCGCTATGCGTTGCGCGCCGGCATTGCCCCCGACATTTCGCCGCACACGTTGCGCCACGCCTTTGCCACCCACCTGCTGAACCATGGCGCGGACCTGCGCGTGGTGCAGATGCTGCTCGGCCACGCCGACGTGTCGACCACGCAGATCTACACCCACGTGGCGCGCGAGCGGTTGCAGCAGCTGCACCGCAAGCATCATCCGCGCGGTTGACGGCAATAACGTCGAATCGAGCACGCCGAGAGGATGTTGTGACGCCTCGATGCCACGCCCGCCCGCGAGCAGCCCATAACCGCTCTGGGTCGGCAGTAAACAAGCCGTGGGCTACTCTTGAGACTTCGTGAGGAAATCCCGATACGCCCGCCCTATGCCCTCCTCCAGTCCGACCCGTTGGCGCCAGCCAAGCGAGGTCATGCGACTCCCATCGAGCAGCTTGCGCGGCGTGCCATCCGGCTTGCCGGCATCGAACGTGAGCCGCCCCGGGAATCCGACCACCTTCGCCACTGTCTCGGCTAATTCCCGAATAGTGACATCCTCCCCGCACCCCACGTTGACCAGCGGCGGCTGGTACCCGGCCAGCAGCGCGTCGAACCGCTTGTCGGGCAAGCCCAGCAGCAGCAGGCAGGCATCGGCCAAGTCGTCGCTGTAGAGAAACTCGCGCCGCGGCGTGCCCGTGCCCCAGACCACGACGTCGGCGTCGCCGCGCTGTTGCGCTTCGTGCATCTTGCGGATCAGCGCGGGCAGCACGTG
>JANMWG010000512.1:0-14511 GCA_031393885.1 Betaproteobacteria bacterium
CGCGGCACGTCGCATCAGGAACGTGGTCAGCAGCGGCACCGGCCGGCCGGTGGAACCCTTGTCGCGCCCGGATTTCCAGGCGGTGCCCGCGATGTCGAGGTGCGCCCAGGGATAGTCGTGCGCGAATCGCGACAGGAAGCAGGCGGCGGTCACGCTGCCGGCCGGCCGGCCGCCGATGTTGGCGATGTCGGCGAACGGGCTCTTGATCTGCTCCTGGTAGTCGTCCCACAGCGGCATGTGCCAGGCACGATCCCAGGCGGCGGCGCCGGCGGCGGCGAGTTCGGCGGCGAGTTCGTCGCGGTTGGCGTACAGCCCGCTCGCGACGTGGCCCAGGGCGATCACGCAGGCGCCGGTGAGGGTGGCGATGTCGATCACCGCGGCCGGCTGGTAACGGATGGCGTAGGTGAGCGCATCGCACAGCACCAGGCGGCCTTCGGCATCGGTGTTGAGGACTTCGATGGTCTGGCCCGACATCGACGTCACGATATCGCCGGGCTTGGTAGCGGTGCCGCTCGGCATGTTTTCGCACGCCGGGATCAGGCCGACCACGTTGATGCCGAGCTTCATGCCGGCGATCGCGCGGAACGTGCCCAGCACGCTGCCGGCGCCCGACATGTCGTATTTCATCTCGTCCATGTCACCGGCGGGCTTGATCGAGATGCCGCCGGTGTCGAACGTGATGCCCTTGCCGACCAGCACCACCGGTTTCTGCTTCTTCGGTCCGCCGGCGTACTCCATGACGATGAATTTCGGCGGCTCGGCGCTGCCGCGGGTCACCGACAGATATGAACCCATGCCGAGTTTCTCGGTGTCTTTCCGCTCGAGGATCGTGGTCTTGAAGCGGAACTGGCGGCCGAGTTTGACCGCCTGCTCCGCGAGATACGAGGGTGTGCAGATGTTGCTCGGCAGGTTGCCCAGATCGCGGGCGAGGGCGACACCGGCCGCGAGCGACTCGCCCTGGACCAGCGCGGCTGCGTCGGCCGCCCTGGGTTTGTCGATGGCGGCGAGGATCAGGCGTGACAGGCTTGGCGCGTCGTCGTCTTGCTTGCTCTTGAGCTGATCGAACCGGTACTGCGACTCGGCCGCCACCGCGACCGCGTGCTGGATGCGCTCGGCTGCGGAGCAGGCGGGCACGTTCCATTCGGTTGCGAACAGCATCGCCTCTTTGGCGGCCGACGCGGCGGTCGCGCGAACCGCGCTTGCCACGGCGTCGCGGAAGCCCTTGAGCGTGAGGTCGCCGTCCTTGCCCAGGCCGACCACGAGTACCCGTTCGGCCGTCACGCCCGCGAGACCATGCAGGAGCGTGCAGGCCCCGCTGCGAGCCTTGACGTCGCCGGCGCGGACCAGCTTGGCGAGGTGTCCGGACGCGGCCAGATCGACCAGCTTTGCCGCGGGGCTCATCGCGCCGCCTTCATAGATGCCGACGATCACACACGCGCTGCGCACCCGGTCTGCCGGGGCCTGCCTGATGCTGAATTCCACGGTCGCTCCTGTTACCATCGAAACGCTAGAGGGTTAGCCATACAACCTGCAAATTATCGTCGCCGCGTTCGCGAAAAGTCAAAGCCGTGATCTTCCAGCGCGCCCTGTTGCGTGAGTTTGCCAATACCGGGCTCGGGGTGTTCGTGGTGCTGCTCATGATCACGGTCACGACGCAATTGATCCGGATGCTCGGCTGGGCGGCGCAGGGCATGATCCCGACCGATGGCGTCATGATCCTGCTGGGGCTCGCGGCGTTGCGCTATCTGCCGGTGCTGCTGTCGCTCACGTTGTTCATCGCGGTGCTCGCCGCGCTCAGCCGCAGTTACCGCGATTCCGAGATGATCGTCTGGTTTTCCGCCGGGCGCAGCCTGCAGGCATGGCTCGCGCCGGTGCTGCTGTTCGCCATGCCTTTCGTGTTCTCCATCGCGTTGCTGTCGCTGGCGTTGTCGCCGTGGGCGGTGCGCAAGTCCGAGGAGTTCCGGCACCAGATGGAGAGCCGCGACGACATCGCCGGGATCTCGCCCGGCGTGTTCAAGGAGTCGAAGCACAGTGAACGCGTTTTTTTCGTCGAGAAACTCACCAGCGACCTCTCGATGGTGGCCAATATCTTCGTGCATTCGCGCCAGAACGAGCAGATCGGGGTCATGGTGGCCTCGCGCGGCTTCGCCGAGACCATGCCCAACGGTGATCGCTTCCTGGTGCTGAAGCACGGACGCCGTTACGAAGGAACACCCGGTTCGGCCGAGTACAAGATCACCGAGTTCGAGCGCTACGCGGTGCGCATCGAGACCCAGGAGTCCACCGCCTACCTGCCGTCGACCGGCTCGACCCCGAGTGTCGAACTGTTCGACAACCCGACCGCGGGCAATCAGGCGGAACTGATCTGGCGCTGCGGCCTGCCGATCTCGGCCCTGATCCTGGCGATGCTCGCGGTGCCGATGAGCTTCGTCAATCCGCGCGCCGGCCGTTCGCTCAACCTCATCCTCGCGGTGCTGCTCTACATGACCTACAGCAACCTGATCTCGATCTCCCAGTCGTGGGTCGGGCAGGGCAAGGTCGCGCCACTGGTCGGCTGGGTGGGGGTGCACGTGCTGATGGCGGGCGTGCTGGTGTTCCTGATGTGGCGGCGCATGGCCGTCGAACCACTGTTCCGGTTGCGCAAGTCATGAGAACCTTGCGACGCTATGTCACGAAGCAGGTGCTGGCGTCCACCGCGCTGGTGTTCGCGGGCCTGCTCATGTTGTTCGCGTTCTTCGACCTGATCCAGGAGCTGGGCGATCTCGGCAAGGGTCGCTACAGCCTGTGGCTGGCCCTTCTCAAGGTCACGCTGTCGGTACCCGGTCATGCCTACGAGCTGTTTCCGGTGGCGGCGTTGCTCGGCACCTTGTTCGCGCTGGCGCAACTGGTGGCGAATTCCGAATACACCGTGATGCGTGTTTCCGGCGTCTCGGCGATGTCGATGGTGATCACCATCATGCCCCTCGGACTCGCTTTCGCGACGACGTGTTTCATGATTGGTGAGTTCGTGGTGCCGTTGAGCGAGACAGCAGCCCAAAAACTGCTGCTGCGCTCGCGCAACACCGGCGTCGTGGCGCAGGAGTTTCGCTCGGGCCTCTGGGTCAAGGACTACCGCAGTTTCGTCAATGTGAGACAGGTGAGCACCGATGCGGTCCTGAGCGGCGTGCGCATCTACGCGTTCGACGACCAGTATCGGCTCGAGTCGATCAGCGAAGCGCGCGCCGGTGATTTTCGCGGCGGCAACCACTGGGTCCTGAAGGATGTCGTGAGCACCGACTTCAGCGGTGATCGCACTTCGGTACGGCGCGATGCCGAGCGCGAATGGACCTCGGTGCTCAACCCCGGCATTCTCGATGTGCTCATGGTTGTGCCGGAGCGCATGTCGCTAACCGGCTTGTTCAACTACATCGAGCACCTGCGGGAAAACGGTCAGGCGACGCAGCGCCAGGAGATCGCCCTCTACGGCAAGATCACCTATCCGCTCGCGGTGGTGGTGATGATGATCCTGGCGCTGCCGTTCGCCTACATCCGGGCGCGCGACGGCGGGATCAGCGCCAAGATCTTCGCCGGCATCATGCTCGGGCTGGGCTTCCATCTGGCCTCCCGGCTGTTCGGACACCTCGGACTGCTCAACGCCTGGCCGCCACTGTTCAGCGCCGCTTTCCCGACCCTGCTGTTTTTAGTGGCGGCGTTCGCGATGTTGTATCGCGTGGAGCGTCGCTGAGCGGAGGTGACGTCCCCCCCCAGGCTGCGCTGCGCTCCGCCTTCCCCCCCGAGGGGGGCGCAGCGTCCTCGGGGGACCCTGTGGGCGCTGCCCCTCCGCTTCCGGTTGGCCCTTCGTTCAGCAGCGCTGCGATTCGCCGAGGTTACGCCCACCCCCAAGGCTGCTGGGCGCTGCAATTGCTATATCGGTGCGCGGACGATTCGGGTGCCGCCGAGACGATCGTGGAGAAATTGCCGGTCCCGATCCACGAGTGCCCACAGAAACCCGGCACCGGCCAGCGCCAGACTGCCCAGCGCCAACCCGAAGCGAAGCAGGGCACTGCCGAGCGTCAGCGGTGAGCTGTCGTCGCGGACCACTCGCAGCCCCCAGGTCTTCATCGCCAGGGTCTGCCCATCGTGCGACCAGCAATAGACGAGATAGCAGGCGCAAAGGCCTAGCAAAAATAGTTGGTACAGGTGCCGCAGCGGACCCTGGGTCGCGTCGCCGAACAGCTTCAGGAACAGCCATGAGCCGACGAACACCAGCGCGGTCAGCAGAAACCCGTCGTAGACCATGGCCGAGAAGCGCCGCCACAGGCCGGCCGGCGGTGGCCTGGCGATAACCGCTTTGGTCATCGCTATTGCTTCGGCTTAGGGGTTGCGCGCAGGCGTTCTTTCGATTCCGGGGGAAGGCTGTCGTACTCGAGCCATTTCTGCGCCACCGCCTTGCGTTGGTCCGGCGGCAGTTGCTGAATCTCCTTCCAGCGCCGCCGCGCTTGGGTGCGCTGGTCGGGGGTGAGGGCGACCCAGTGTTGCATCTTGGCGCGAATCCGGTCCTGTTCTTCTTTGGGAAGGCTCGGGTACTTCTGGCTGAACATCACCCAGCGCATCCGTTGCTCGGGAACCATGTTGTCCCAGTCGGCAGCGAGCGGCGCCAGGAATTCCTTCTGTTGGGGCCCGAGCTGCGCCCAGGATGGCGCGGCTGCGGTGTCGGCGGCCCGGGTTGGCGCGGCGACCAGCGCCAGCGCGAAGATCAGTGCTGAGAGGAAGCGCGAAGCCACTTGTCGAAACCCTTGTCGATGTAAGCGTCGAGCGGAAGTTCATCGGCCAGCAGCTCGATCTCCTCGCCCTCGGCCGGCGCGGTGATGACCTGCTGCCAATACCAGCTGACCAGCAAGCCGGCGACCAGGGCAAGCGCCGGCCACAACAGGCGGCGCCGCAAACCGGCGGGCCGCAGCAGGTTGCCGAGCCCGGCCACGCCGGCTGGCGAGAAGCCGCCGACGGTCTCCGCAGCGCGCACTCTGGCAGCCGCGGCCTCGCGCAGGGTGGCAAGTCGTCGCAACACGGGCGGCTCGATGTCTTCCAGCCCGGTATCGAGGGCGCGGGCGACACGGGCACCGAACTCGTTCTCGTTCATGGTTCCAGTCCTTTGCTGCGCAGATAGGCGGCCACGGCATGGCAGGCACGCGAGCAATGCGTCTTTACGCTGCCCTGCGAACAGCCCATCACGGCGGCCGTTTCCGCGACGTCGAGCTCCTCCCAGTAACGGAGCACGAAGGCTTCGCGCTGACGCGGCGGGAGCTGCTGCAAGGCTTCCTCGATGGATTGCCGGGTCTGGCTGCGTTCGGCCAGTTCCTGTGGGCCGGTCTGCTTGTCCCCGTCCGGGTCGCCCTGCAGGTGTTCGAGCGGATCATGATCTTCTTCCCCGGACGGTGACAGCGACGACAGCAGCGTGGTCCACATCGACCGCACCTTCTGGCGCCGGTAGTGATCGCGAATCGTGTTCTGCAAGATGCGTTGAAACAACGGCGCAAGCTCTTCCGGCGGTTTGCGGGCATAGCGGTCGGCCAGCTTGAACATCGAGTCCTGGACGATGTCGAGCGCCGAATGCTGATCGCGCACCGCGAACAGCGCGAGCTTGTAGGCCCGGCGCTCCACACCGGCCAGAAAACCCGCTATTTCCTGCTCGGTTGCCAGAGTTTCTCTGCCGGGAAAACCTGCGTTTGCGGGCGCCAGCATGGCCAACCCTCCTGACAGATGTTATCACTCCGTGCCCCGCCGCAACCCGCGTCGGACCAGCGGCCGCGGGCGGGGGCGCGCGGTAGAATGCGGCGGTGGACGCGCTCAATCTCACCCATCATTTCCTGATTGCCATGCCCAACATGGCCGACCCCAACTTTGCCCGTTCGCTCACCTACATCTGCGAGCACAACGGGCAGGGCGCCCTCGGGGTCGTGGTCAATCGTCCCACCGACATGACGCTCCGGGTGTTGTTCGAGCAGATCGATCTCGATCTCGCCCGCGACCCGATGGGCGACCAACCGGTCTACTACGGCGGCCCGGTCCAGGTCGACCGTGGCTTCGTCCTGCATCGGCCGGTGGGCGGTTGGCAGTCGACGCTGGCCATCGAAGACGGCGTCGGCCTGACCACCTCGAAAGACATTCTTCAGGCAGTCGCGGCAGGCGATGGTCCGGCGCAGATGCTGGTATCGATGGGCTATGCCGGCTGGGCCGCCGGGCAACTCGAAGACGAACTCGGTCGCAACGCCTGGCTGACCGTCGCTGCCGACCCGCAGGTCATCTTCGGCTGCGCGGCCGAACACCGTTTTTCCGCGGCGATGAGCCTGCTGGGCATCGATCTCCTGAGCCTGTCGGACGCCGCCGGCCACGCATGATGCCGGCCGAAAGCTCGGTGGGGCACGCCATCGCACGTCCATCGCCGGCCATGCCGGCCGAGGGTAGCGTCCTGGGCTTCGATTTCGGGCTCAGGCGCACCGGGGTCGCGGTCGGTGAACTCCTGCTGGGCATCGCCCACCCGCTGGAGACGCTGGCGCAACCCGACCGGGCCGCGCGCTTCGCCCGCATCGGGCAGTTGGTGACGCAATGGCGTCCGGTGCTCATGGTGGTGGGCATGCCGGCTCGTTCGGACGGCGGTGTGCACGAGTTGGCGAGTGCGGTCGAACGCTTCGCCCGGCAGCTCGAGGGCCGCTTCGGGCTCGCGGTCTGCTTCGCCGACGAGACCCTCAGCTCCGATGCCGCCAGCCGCGATCTTGCCGCCCAGGGGATTCGCGGCCGCCGGCAGAAGCCGCTGCTCGACCAGGCGGCGGCGCGCGAAATCCTGCAATCCTTCTTCGAGTCGCTGCGTGTCGCTGCCTGACGCCGAAGCACTGCTGCAACAGCTCGCGGCAGCCATGCGCGGCGAGGTCGATCGCGGCACCGCACTGATCGGCATCCACAGCGGCGGCGTCTGGGTCGCCGAGCGGCTGCACGGCATGCTCGGCCTCGAACTCCCGCTGGGCGTGCTCGATGTGGCGTTCTATCGCGACGACTTCGAGCGCAGGGGCCTCAAGACCGGCGTCAAGCCCTCGGCGATACCGTTCGAGGTGCAGGGGCGCGACATCGTGCTGGTGGATGATGTGCTCTACACCGGTCGTACCATTCGCGCGGCGCTCAATGTGTTGTTCGACTACGGACGTCCGGCCCGCGTGCGGCTCGCGGCGCTGGTCGATCGCGGCGGCCGCGAACTGCCGATCGATGCGGCGTTCGTCGGTGGTGCCATGCAGGTGGCGGCCACCGACAGCGTCGTACTCGGCATCGGCGCCGACGGACGCCTGTCGCTGTCGCTGTCGCTGACCGGGAGCGAAAGTGACGGGTAATCCCCAGCTCGGCGCCGGCGGCGAACTGCGGCACCTGCTCTCGATCGAGGGGCTCCCGCGGGCGATCCTGGTGCATATCCTCGACACCGCCCGCTCGTTCGCTTCGGTCACCGAGCGCGAGATCAAGAAAGTGCCGCTGCTGCGTGGCAAATCCGTGTTCAACCTGTTCTTCGAATCGTCGACCCGCACCCGCACCACGTTCGAGATCGCCGCCAAGCGCCTGTCGGCCGACGTGGTCAACCTCAATGTCGCCACCTCGTCGCAATCGAAGGGCGAGACGCTGCTCGATACCGTGGCCAACCTGGCCGCCATGCACGCCGACCTGTTCGTGGTGCGCCACGCCTCCAGCGGCGCGCCACACCTGATTGCGCGTCATGTCGCGCCCGAGATCCATGTGATCAACGCCGGGGACGGCCGCCACGCTCATCCGACGCAGGCGCTGCTCGACATGTTCACCATCCGCCACTTCAAGGGCGATTTCAGCAGACTCAAGGTCGCGATCGTGGGCGATGTGCTGCACTCGCGCGTTGCGCGGTCCGAGATTCACGCCCTCACCACCCTCGGCGTTCCCGAAGTGCGGGTGGTGGGGCCGCGCACGCTGATGCCGACGCAGGTCGAGAAGCTCGGGGTCCACGTCCACCACGACATGGCCACCGGACTGAAGGACGTCGACGTGGTGATGATGCTGCGGTTGCAGAACGAGCGCATGAACGGCGCGTTGCTGCCATCCGCCCAGGAGTACTTCAAGTGGTACGGTCTGACACCCGCGCGCCTGGCGCTGGCGGCGAGCGACGCCATCGTCATGCATCCAGGGCCGATGAATCGCGGCGTCGCGATCGAGTCCGCCGTTGCCGCTGGCAGGCAGTCGGTGATCCTGCCGCAGGTCACGTTCGGTCTCGCGGTGCGCATGGCCGTGATGGCCATCGTCGCCGGCAACTAGATGGTCCCCCCCAGGCTGCGCTGCGCTTCGCCTTCCCCCCGAGGGGGCGCAGTTCGCTTGCGGACTGAGGCCGGACATGGACAGTCCCTGCGGACTGTCCGTGCCTGCCGAAGGCCAGCGGACGCCGGCCGCTGGCCGCCCGGCGCAGTCCCCTTCGCTTCACAGGTGCGCTGCGCTCCGCCTTCCTCCTCCCGAGGGGGCGGACGGTGAATCTCCACATCCGTGGCGGCACGCTGGTCGATCCTTGCGCCGGTACCGAGCGGCGGGCTGATCTGTTCGTCGCTGGCGAGCGGATTGCCGCCGTCGGCACGGCGCCCTTGGGTTTCGTTGCCGAGCGGACGATCGACGCGCAGGGCCTCATGGTGATGCCGGGCCTGATCGATCTCTCGGCGCGACTGCGTGAACCCGGCTTCGAGTACCGCGCCACGCTGGAGAGTGAACTGGCGGCTGCCGTGGCCGGGGGCGTCACGCGCCTGGTTTGTCCCCCGGATACCGATCCGCCGCTCGACGAACCCGGCCTGGTCGAGATGCTGACCCGCCGCGCCGCCAGCCTGAAACTGGCGCGCGTGCATCCGCTGGGTGCGCTGACGCAGGGGCTCGAGGGCGAGCGCCTGACCGAGATGGCCGAACTCGCCGAAGCCGGTTGCGTCGCGTTCTCCCAGGATGACCGGCCATTCGCCGACCTCACCGTTCTGCTGCGCGCCTTGCAGTACGCGACCACGTTTTCCCAGGCGGTGTGGTTGCGCCCCGAAGACGCGGGTCTGGCGCGCGGCGGTGTCGCGCATGATGGCGAAGTTGCCACCCGCCTCGGGCTGCCGGGCATTCCAGCCCTGGCCGAGACCGTCGCCGTGGCGGCGATCCTGTTGCTGGTGCGCGAAACCGGCGCACGGGTGCATCTGTGCCGCCTGTCCACCGCCGGGGCGGTCGACATGGTGCGCACGGCCAAGTCGGAAGGTCTGCCGGTGACCTGCGACGTAGCCGTGCATCACGTGCATCTGTCGGAAATGGACATCGGCTTCTTCGATGCCAACTGCCGCCTGTCACCACCGCTGCGGTCGCTGCGCGATCGTGATGCGCTGGCGCGCGGACTGGTCGAAGGCGTCATCGACGCCGTCTGCTCCGATCATGCCCCGGTCGACGAAGACGGCAAGCAGATGCCGTTCGGCGAAGCCGAGCCGGGCGCGACCGGACTCGAACTGCTGCTGCCGCTGACCCTGAAATGGGCTGCGGCCACGTCGCTTTCCCTGCCCGCGGCGCTGGCGCGCCTGACCTCGGGTCCGGCGGCTGTTCTGGGCCTCGAAGCCCCCGGCCTGGCTCCCGGTGCCCTTGCCGATCTGTGTGTGTTCGATCCCCAGGCCTGGTGGCGCGTCGAGCCCGCCGCGCTCTCGAGCCAGGGCAAGAACACGCCGTTCGCCGGCTACGAGCTGCAGGGCAGGGTGCGCCACACGGTTGTTGGCGGCCGGGTTGTACACGAGGCGACCGGCACCATCTGATCTCTCTCATTCTCCGGTCTTCCGCACCATGAACCCACTGCTCGATTTCTCCGGATTGCCGCGTTTCGCCGAGTTCACGCCCGAACTCGTCACGCCGGCAATCGACCACCTGCTCGCCGAGAATCGCGCCTTGGTCGCGCGGCTTTCCGCGCAGACCGATCCGGCAACCTGGGATGGATTCGTGCAACCCCTCGAAGATGCCAACGAGCGGCTGTACCGCGCCTGGGGCCAGGTGGGTCACATGAACGCCGTGATGAACACGCCCGAACTGCGCGAGATCTACAACGCCAACCTGCCCCGGATTTCGCAGTACGGCACCGAGCTCGCGCAGGATGAGAACCTGTTCTCGCGCTACCGCGCGATTCGTAATGACGCCGCTTTTTCCATGCTGTCGCCAACGCGCCGGCGCATCGTCGATAACCGGTTGCGCGATTTTCGCCTCGGCGGTGCCGAGCTTCCAGCGGACCGGAAGACGCGCTTTCGCGAGGTGGCCGAACGGCTCGCGGAACTGGGCGCCCGCTTCAGCGACAACGTGCTCGATGCGACCAACGCCTTCACCCACCTGGTCACCGACGCAGGCCAGATCGAAGGCATTCCGGAAGACGTGCTGACCACGGCGCGCGAGGCCGCTGCCGAAGCGGGCGCCGATGGCTGGACGTTCTCGCTGCGCATGCCGTCGTATCTGCCGGTGATGCAGTACGCCGAACATCGGCCGCTGCGCGAGCTGATGTATCGCGCCTATGCCACCCGCGCCTCCGAATTCGGCGATGCGAAGTTCGACAACTCGGCCATCATCGCCGAAACGCTGGCGCTGCGCCGCGAGCAGGCGCAACTGCTCGGTTTCGACAGCTTCGCGGAGTTGTCGCTGCAGCCGAAGATGGCCGAATCACCGGCGCAGGTCAGCGCCTTCCTGCGCGACCTCGCGAGCCGCGCCAAACCATTCGCCGAGCGCGACCTCGCCGAACTTCGCGACTACGCGTGCGAGCAGCTCGGCGTGTCCGACCTGCAGCCGTGGGACATCAGCTGGGCCTCCGAGAAGTTGCGGGTCAGCCGGTATGCCTTCTCGGACCAGGAACTGAAGCAGTACTTTCCGGAAGAGCGCGTGATCGCCGGCATGTTCGGCGTGGTCGAGGCGCTCTACGGCCTGTCGATCGCGCCGGACCAGGGATCGTTGTGGAGTCCGGACGTGCGCTTCTACCGGATCAGCGACCAGGCCGGACAACCGGTCGGACGCTTCTATCTCGACCTGTACGCGCGCGCCAGCAAGCGCGGCGGTGCCTGGATGGACGAAGCGATGGCCCGGCGCCGGCGCCCGGACGGACTGCAATTGCCGGTGGCGTACCTGAACTGCAACTTCTCGGCGCCGGTCGGCGACAAGCCCGCGCTGCTGACGCACGACGACGTCATCACGCTGTTCCACGAGTTCGGCCACGGCCTGCATCACCTCCTCACGCTGGTTGAGGATCTCGCCGTGTCCGGCATCAATGGCGTCGAGTGGGATGCCGTCGAACTGCCGAGCCAGTTCATGGAAAACTTCTGCTGGGAGTGGGATGTCCTGCGCAACATGACACGACACGTGGACACCGGCGCGAGCCTGCCGCGTGAGTTGTTCGACAAGATGCTCGCGGCGAAGAACTTCCAGAGCGGCATGCAGACCGTGCGCCAGCTCGAGTTCGCGCTCTTCGACATGCAGGTGCATCACGGCTTCGATCCCGCCGCCGGCCACAGTGTTCTCGACGTGGCCGATGCCGTTCGGCGCGAAGTGGCGGTGATGATGCCACCGTCGTATCACCGCTTTCCGCACGGATTCACGCATGTGTTCGCCGGTGGCTATGCCGCTGGCTACTACAGCTACAAGTGGGCCGAAGTGCTGTCGGCCGATGCCTACAGCCTGTTCGAGGAGAACGGTGTGCTCGATCCGGCGATCGGAGCCCGTTTCCGACGCGAGGTGCTTGGTGCCGGCGGCAGCCGGCCCGCGCTCGAATCGTTCATCGCGTTCCGCGGCCGGGCGCCGAAGATCGATGCGCTGTTGCGACACAGCGGCATGGTCCCTGCTTGAAATTTCAGCTTCGCGATTTGCCTGTTGCCTCGCCTCGGACGTGGGGAACGCGAGGCTGGAGAACCTGATGAAACCGATCGTTTTCTGCATGGCCCTGGTGCTGATGGCGACGACATCGGCCAGCGCGCGCCAGCTCTACCGCTGGGTGGACCCGAGCGGGCGCGTGTTCTACACCGACAAGCTGCCGCCCAAGGAAGCCCGCAGTATCGAGCAGAAGAAGCTGGGTGACCGCCCGCCGGCGCTGCCGCTCCCCTACGAGTTGCAACTCGCGGTCAAGACCTTTCCGGTGGTGCTTTACGCCAGCGACTGCGGCCCGCCGTGTGACGCCGCGCGGCAACTGCTCGACAAGCGTGGTGTGCCGCACGAAGATCGCGATGCGCGCGATCCCGTCATCCAGCAGGAGATGGCCAGGTTCACCGGCGGCCCGGTCGAGGTCCCGCTGATGCTGGTGGGCCGCAGCGCGGTCAAGGGGTTCGAGCCCGGCGAATGGACCAATGCACTCGACGCCGCCGGGTACCCGAAGACCTCGATCCTGCCGCCCGCCATCGCTGCCGAGAAGGCGGCAAAGCAGAAAGCCGCAGCCGCGGCCGCGGCAAAGGCGGAGGCTGGCAAGCCTGACATCGCGAAGCCCGATGCCGGCAAGTCCGATGGAGGGAAAGCGGGCGCCGTTGCGCCTGAAGCCGCGCCACCCGCGCCACCCGCGCCATCGGATTCGGAGGAGTCCGCCCCGCCCCGCGCGGCGAATCCGGATATCGGCGCGAGGTGACTGCGCTTCGATCTCACGGCGTTCGACACCCTGCCGATGATGTCGCCGTGTAGAGACAAGGGGCGACGCGTCACTTCCAAACCTTCAGCGGGCAGTGGGCAGTGGGCAGCCGCATGAACGAAGTCGTTGTCGGTGGCGAGCAGGGTGAGGTCATGGCGTATGCAAAGTTGCGTCAGCAGCGCATCGACCGTACCCAACTGAACACCGGCTCTACGACAGGCGTTGCGTAACATTGCGGCATCGATGTGATCCTGTCGATCCGGGCTGATCAGTGGCAGGGCGGCGAAGCGCTCGATGATGTCGTCGCGTGCCCGAGCGCCGCTGAAGCGCTGAAGCAACTCCTGGAGCACGATGCCGGTCGTCACCACGATCTCCTCGCCCGCGAGGGCGTCGTACCGTTCGGTGACTTGCGGCGACGTCTGCGGCTGGCCTCGCCTGAAGGCAAGCGACCAGACACAGGTGTCGACGAGCAGCGTCACTCCCGCGACCGTTCCGCCTTGTAGTCGAACGCGTTGTCCCACTCGAGCTTGCCCATCAGTTCGATCAGGCGTTTCTGCCCGCGGCGCGCGATGAATTCCTGCAGTGCCAGAGTGACCGCGGCTTTCTTGGTACGCTCGCCGCTGACTTCGAGCGCGCGTTCGATCAGCTTCGGATCGAGTGAGAGATTGGTGGCCATGTGTGTCTCCTCACACATCAATCTACACAAGACTTCTGGCGACTGCGAACGGCAGGGCCGAGTTCTCAACCTCATCATCGACAAGGAAGCCAGTCCGACCTCTTCAACCTAGTCCGCGCTCGCACGGGCAGGCGGAACCGTCCGCCGCGTTGACGCTGCCGCACCCTGGTATTACGCTACGTGCTTTCGTAATGCCTGGAGGTTCGGCATGGCGGATGCCACCACGATGACGACCAAGGGCCAGGTGACGGTGCCGCGGGAAATCCGCGACCGGCTCGGGCTCAAGTCCGGCGACAAGATGGCCTTCACGATGCTCAGTGACGGTACTGTCGTCATGCGGCCGAAGACACGGCGCCTGGCCGACCTGGCGGGCTCGCTCACGCGCCCCGGCCAGCCCAAGGTCTCCGTCGAGGACATGAACCCGTTCAAGACGACGGCAGGCGCGAAAACGACGAAGGCGACGAAGCGACCCGCGCGATGAGCATCGCCATCGATACCAACGTGCTGGTGCGCCTGCTCGTCCGCGACGACGAGGCGCAGTACACGGCCGCGCGGCGTCTGGTCGGCCAAGCGGCGGCCGCCGAAGAGCCGGTGCTGATCGTGCTTGGTGCGCTGTTGGAAACCGAGTGGGTGCTGCGCAGCCGCTACCGGCTCGACAAGGCCAGCATCGCAGGCGCCTTCACCGCGCTGCTCGAAAGCGGCGATGTCGAGTTCGAACACCTGCCCACCGTGGAAGAGGCGCTCTACGTCTGGGCCCAGCACCCCGGCGCCGACTTCGCCGACTGCCTGCTCGCGGCGCGCGCCGCGCACCTCGGCCGCAGCCGTTTCGTGACCTTCGACGCCGGCGCCGCCCGCCTTCCCGGGGTGGACCTGCTCGCATGAACAGACCTGCCGCCGAGCCGACGCTCGCAGCGAGCGTGCCGACGCCGATGGCGTTGCGCGCCGAGCTCGAAGCCAGTGCGTCTGGCCGTAAGATCAACGAGATAGAAATGCCATGAAACTCGCCACCTGGAACGTCAACTCGCTGAAGGTCCGGCTGCCGCAACTCATCGCCTGGCTCGCCGCGGAAGCGCCGGAGGTCGTCTGTCTCCAGGAAACCAAGCTCGAGGATTCACGCTTTCCGGTGGCCGAGATCGAGGCTGCCGGCTACCGGGTCGCATTCTCCGGTCAGAAGACCTACAACGGTGTCGCGATCCTCGCCCGCACCGATATCACCGAC
>JANMWG010000515.1:0-3329 GCA_031393885.1 Betaproteobacteria bacterium
ATGAACTGGGACCAGATCGAAGGCAACTGGAAAGTCGTGAAGGGCAAAGCCAAGGAAACCTGGGGCAAGCTGACTGATGACGAGCTCGATGTGATCGCGGGCAAGAGCGAGCAGCTCGCCGGCGCGATCCAGAAGCAGTACGGCATCGGCCGGGACGAAGCGCACGAGCAGATCGCCCGTTTCCAGAAGCGGGCCGTGTCCGAGCGCTGGATCGATTCCGTCGACAACCACAAGGGGATTTGACATGACAACTGCCGAAACTCTCGATCGTATTCCTGGCGACCTGCAGCGCAACGCGTCTGCCGCAGCCGACAGCATTGGGCGCGATGCGCGTCATGCAGCCAACACGGCGGCAGGCGTCGCCCGTGAAGCCGGCGGTGCGGTCAAGAACGAACTGACCGACCTCTATAACGATGTGCTCGATTTCGTGGCCAAGCCCGAGCTGCGCAACGACCCTGACGTGGGTGCGATCCGGCAGAAGATCGAGCGCGGCATGTCGGCCGCGCGCGAATCGATGGCGGATGCCACCCGCAAGGTATCGCGGCAGGCGGGGCACGTAGCGCACGCTACCGACGAGTATGCACACAAGGAGCCGTGGCGAGTGGCCGGCATGGCCGCTCTGGTGGGCCTGGCTCTGGGAATGTTGATATCACGCCGTTGATCTGACCAGGCGGTTGTCCGCCGCGCCGTCCGGGTCACCTCCCGATCCGGACGGCGTCGTCGGCCGGTTAAGGGGGAGTCCAATACATGTTCGAACAAGCACTGGCGCGGCCCATGAAGCTGCTGCGCGATCTCGCTGCCGAGGCGGCCGAATTCGCGGAGACGCGGGTGGCGTTGCTGCATATCGAATGGCAGGTGGAGAAGTCACGGCTCGAGATGCTGGCGATACTGGTGCTCGCAGCGATGGCGTTAGTGGCCCTGTCTTTCATGTTTGTCGGGCTGGCGGTCATCGTATGGTTCTGGGACACGCCGCAACGGGCGCTGGTCGCAGGGCTGGTTGCCCTCGCGATGATCGTCATGTGCGCGGTCACGATCACCGCCTTGCTGAAGACGGCAAGCCGGGGCAAGGCGGCGTTTTCCCGGTCGCGTGCCGAACTTGCCCAAGACTGGCGGCTGGTAAAGGAGTGGCTATGAATTCGGACGGTTCCCCCCACGATACCGAAGAAGCTATCCTGGTGCGCATCCGGGTGCAGCGTCTGCGGTGGCTGTCGGCCTTGAATCGCCGACAGGCGGCGGCCCTGGTCGAGACGCCGGCCGGCGATTTTCCGCGCAGCCGCACGATGAAATATGTGCTGGCGCATCCGAAGACCATCGTATTGGGTATTGCCGGCATGCTGCTGCTGCGGCGGGGGTGGTACGGCAAACTCGGCATGTTGCTGGTCCAGCGCATTGTGGCGCGCCGGTTCGCCGGCCGTTGAGCCGTCGCGGCAGGCGCGCCGATGATCGCATTTCACCCAATACGCCAGCAGGCAGGCGGGGCAGTCGATAATGCGGGTTGTCGTTTCAGCGGTACCACCCATGGCAGTCAAAATACGCGAATTGTTCAACAAGCTTCGCGAGAATCGCAGCCGGGCCTGGACCATCGCCTGGCTCGCCAGTGGGTTTTCGTTGTCCATCGTGATGCTGGTGGTGTCGGAGTCCAGCCATTATCGTTTTGCTCGCGAGAACGAAGCGCTGCTGCGCGCGGTGCGGCTGACCGCCGTACTGTCGGATGTCTTGGGACACACCGCCATGGTGGAGAGTGGGGAGCGCGGCTTTCTGCTGACTCGCGACAATGCCTATCTCGAGCCCTACCAGCACTCGCAGCGGGCGCTGGTGGGATTGCTCGAAAAAACCCGCGAGGCCGGCTCGGGGAGCATTCCGTCCAAGGACCAGTTCGTGCTGGCCCGTCTGGTGGGCGAGAAACTGGGCGAGATCGAGTCGACCCTGAAGCTCTACCAGTTCGAGGGCATGGATGCCGCGATGAAGCTGGTGAATTCCGACGTGGGCAAGATCAAGATGACGCAGATTGAGGACCAGGTCTCGCGCATGAGCGCCGAGCGTCAGGCATGGATCAAGGAGCGTACTGCCCAGTGGGAGCGCGATCTGATGATTTCCCGTATCAGCATCGCGACGCTGGCGCTGTTCACGATCGTTTCGCTGTTAGTGTTCGCGCGTCGGAGCCTGCGCGAAATCCGCCGCGAGCGTGATCTCTCGCATGAACTCGCGGATCACCGGGACCGGCTGGAAAGCACGGTGCGCGAGCGCACACAGGAGTTGTCGAGTCTGAGCATCAACTTGCAGCAGGTGCAGGAACACGAGCGCGGTCGACTTGCACAAGAATTGCACGATGAACTCGGTGCGATTCTCACGTCGTCGAAGATGGGCTTGTCGCTGGTGCTGTCGAAGCTGCCGGAAGGAAGTGCCGACGTCTACGCCAAGGTGCGCAGCGTGATGAGCGCACTCGACAGCGGCATCGAGCTGAAGCGGCGTGTGATCGAGGATCTGCGGCCGAGCGCGCTCGACCATCTCGGGCTCACGGCGACCTTGCAGATGTACGTGGAGGAAACGTGCACGCGCGCCGACATCCGCTACCACCACGTCATCGACGAAGCGGCTCCGCTCGCCCCGGCCATTTCGATCGCCCTCTTCCGCATTGTGCAAGAGGCGATGACCAACACCATCAAATATGCCAAGGCGACTGAAATCGAGGTCGGTCTCACGCGCACCGCGAACAGCGTCTCGGTGCGTATCGCCGACAACGGCGAGGGTTTCGATCTGGCCACGGCCTCGCAGGTGAAGAAGCACGGGCTGGTCGGCATGCGCCAGCGCATGGTGGCGCTCGGCGGGCGGCTCACCCTGGAGAGTGTCCGTGGCCGCGGCACCGTCGTCAGTTGCTTCATTCCGCTCGACGTGCGTCTGGATTAGCGCCACTTACGCCGGGGGCCATGCAGTCGGTGTTGTCCAACACACTTCAGGCGTGCCATCCGATGGGTTTCCTCGCGCGCCTTCGGCATCATGGTTTCCAGCGCTCATCCATCGAGCCGCCGTCCCACCACCGCAAGGAACCGACGCGATGACCAGCACCGTTCACGAAATCGACTGCGAACTCAACTACGATGTTCTCGAACCGAGCACCTTCGTGTTCAACATCGAGGCCGTCGACAATGCCGACCAACGCATCGTCGAGGAAACCCTTACCACGCTGCCGCCATTGTCATTGGTGCGGCACAACGATGTGTTCGGCAATCGCCTGCTCAAGCTCGCGGCGCCCGCCGGCCCGCTCAGCATCCGCTACCAGGCCGTGGCGGAGGTGCAGAACCGGCCCAGACCGTGGTCGTTGCCGGAAG
>JANMWG010000371.1:0-3428 GCA_031393885.1 Betaproteobacteria bacterium
GGGTTACCCCGGCGCCGCCGAGGTGGTCAACATGCAGCCGCCGGCCAAGCTCATCAAGGCCGGCGTGACCGAACTACCGTGCATCGGCGACGGCCGGCAATCGGGCACGTCGGGTTCGCCATCGATCCTGAATGCCTCGCCGGAGGCGGCCAGCGCCGGTGGTCTGGCGATTCTCAAGACCAACGATCGCGTTCGCATCGACTTGAACAAGCGCACCGCGAACGTGCTCATCCCCAAAGACGAATACGCCAAGCGCATGGCGGCGCTGAAGAAACGCGGTGGCTTCCCGATTCCCGACAGCCAGACGCCGTGGCAGGAAATCCAGCGCGGCATCGTCGGCGAGCTGTCGACCGGGATGGTGCTGGAGCCGGCAGTCAAGTATCAGCGCATCTCGACCACCAAGGGCGTCCCCCGCGACAATCATTAAGCGGTTTGTCTGATTCGCGGTAAGCCATGCTCGCCTACCGCCACGCGTTCCATGCAGGCAACCACGCCGACGTGCTCAAGCACGTCGCGCTGATTGCCGTCGTGCGCTATCTCAACCAGAAAGACAAGCCGTACTGGGTGATCGACACCCATGCGGGTGCGGGTGGCTACGGGCTCGATTCCCGCTATGCCACGCAGCACGATGAGTTCGCCACCGGCATCGGGCGCCTGTGGGACGAAACCGGCCTGCCGCCACTGGTGGCCGACTATGTGGCGCTGGTAAAAGCATTTAACGGCGACACCGGGGCGCTGCGCCGGTATCCGGGGTCGCCCGAGATCGTGCGGGCACTGCTGCGCGACGACGACCGCCAGCGGCTGTACGAACTTCACCCCACCGACTTCGCCATCCTGGAGGCGAATTTCGGGCGCGATCGCAAGGCGCGCGCCGAACAGGTCGATGGCTACACGGCGATCAAGGCGACGTTGCCGCCACCACCGCGCCGCGGTCTGGTGTTCATCGACCCTTCGTACGAGATCAAGACCGACTACACCAGGGTCGAAGACGCCGTCCGCGAAGGTCTGCATCGCTTTGCACAAGGCATCTTCATGGTGTGGATTCCGGTGCTGACGCGGCGCGAACCGCAGGCGCTGGTCGATCGCCTGAAGCGTGTGGTGCCGGCCGAATGGTTGCACCTGCGGCTCACGGTGGCCGAGCCCGACCCCGGTGGTTTCGGCATACTCGGCAGCAGCATCTTCGTGATCAATCCGCCGTGGGTACTGCGCGATCAGATGCGCGACACGTTGCCCGCCCTGAAGCGGTTGCTCGGCCAATACCCGGGCGCCAGCTTCGCGCTCGAGTCCGGCGCCGATCCGGCGCCCGCGTCGGTGGCACGCCGGCCACCGGTCAGACGATAGACGCAGGTCGATGCTTACGGTTACAACAATCGATTGGACTCGATGATCCAGGCTGCATAGAGTTCGTGCCGTCAACCGACGGGCGCTATGCAAATGGACCTCAAGCTGGTCGGCGGTCTCCTCGACCCTGCCATCCTGTTCTTCTTCTTCGGCCTGTTCGCCGGCGGCGTGCGTTCCAACCTGGAAGTGCCGCCGGCGATCGCCAAGTTCTTCTCGCTTTACCTGCTGATGTCGATCGGGTTCAAGGGCGGCGTGAGCCTCTCCGAGACCGGATTCACGTCGACGATGGGACTCGCGATGCTCGTCGCCACGATCATGGCGTTCATCGTGCCGGCCTATGGATTCCTGATCCTGCGGCGGCGCCTGAGTCCGTTCGATGCCGCGGCGATCGCCGCCACCTATGGCTCGGTGAGCGCGGTCACGTTTATCACCGCAGTCGGCTTCGCCGAACGGCACGGACTCGCCTTCGGTGGCTACATGGCGGTGGCGCTGGTGCTGATGGAGACGCCCGCCATCATCATGGCGGTGGTGCTGGCCAACATCGTTCGCAGCCAGGCTGCGAGGCAGGCCGATGGCGCGCCTGCGGCTCCGACCTCGGTGGGCAAGATTCTGCACGAAGCCTTCACCGATGGCGCACAGATGCTGCTTCTGGGCAGCCTGCTCATCGGATTCGTCACCGGGGCCGACGGCAAGAAGATGCTCGATCCGTTCATCGGCCAGATCCAGAAGGGCATCCTCGCTTTCTTCCTGCTCGACATGGGCTTGCTGGTGGCGCGCCGCGCTCGCGATCTGCGCGCCAACGGCGCGTTCCTGAGTGCGTTCGGCATCCTCGTGCCCCTGTTCAACGCGGCGCTCGCGGCGATGTTCTCCCGTCTGTTCGGTCTCGGTCTCGGCGATGCCTTCCTGCTCTCGGTGCTCGGTGCCAGCGCTTCCTATATCGTGGTGCCGGCGGTGCTGCGCTATGCCATCCCGGAGGCGAACGCCGGCCTGTACTTCGGCATGTCGCTGGTCATCACTTTTCCCTTCAACATCGCGATCGGCATTCCGTTGTACTTCACGGTGCTGAGCGCCCTGTGGACCTGAACCATGGAAGCCGTCAAGCGAATCGAGATCGTCGTCTCCGAGCTGCTCCTGCGCGAGCTGACCGAGATCCTGGATCGTCATCAGGTGGGCGCCTACACCGTGTTTCGCGGTCTCGGCGGCAAGGGCGACCGCGGCTTCCAGAGCGGCGATGGCGCCGCTGGGGAGTTCGGCAACGCCTCGGTGCTGGTGGTGTGCCACGACCCCATGGTGCCGCCGCTGATGGCTGAACTGAAACCGTTGCTCAAGCGCTTCGGCGGCATGTGCCTGGTGAGCGATGCGATGTGGCTGAAGCATTGAGGCCCGAGCTGGGGTGCCATCGCACGGCCCCGCAGCTTGCATCTCAAGCTTGCGACGCTTGTGTACAAGAGTCGATGAGCTACGCTATGCCCCAGAAGGGGGGGCGGCGATGCAGTCCGACGCATGTGAAGCAAACGCAAGCTCTGGATCGGGTGTCGAGGCCCTGCACGTAGCAGGATTGAGACTCCGTTTCCAAGGCGAAGCCGAGGCACAGGCGGTAACCACGAACGAATGGCGAAGCGCATTCGGCATGGTTCTACGCGAGCGCAGTTGCCTGACGAACGCGTCCGTGTGCCACGGCTGCCAACGGGTGTACGACTGCCGCTATTCCTATCTGTTCGACACGGTTGCGGCAGCGAGCGTGCGTTGGGCAGAGTCCAGCGTGAAAGCGCCGCACCCCATGGTCCTTCGATATCACTGCGAGACCACTACGCTCGATGTTCTGCTGTTTGGGCGCAGTGAGCATGAGCCCGCTCTTTGATGGCCCTCTGATCAGGGTAGTTGAGGGTCGGTCGGCGTGACGCCGCCGCTGGCAGGCGGCGGCTCTTCAAGAGGTCAGAATGGATCGGCGTCGTGCCCGGTGAACAAGGGTAGTTGCCTGCGGTCGCGTTGGTCCTGTGCCTGGGCATGCCGGTGCCGCAGGATCTGAGCAGCGTAGGCTGATTCGAAGTCGGCGATCAGGTCGTAGAGGAAGTCCAGGACCTGGC
>JANMWG010000417.1:0-12185 GCA_031393885.1 Betaproteobacteria bacterium
TCTGTATGGGCCGCAACATCGCGTCCTGCAGGATCAGCACGACACCCGGCGTATTGCCGACAAGGTCGAGGAACTCGCCGTCCACACCGAGCTGGGTGACATGGACCGCGCGTTCATCGAGAGCCGCGACATGTTCTTTCTGTCGACCATCGATCACGAGGGCCGGCCGACGGTGTCGTACAAGGGCGGCGATCCGGGCTTCGTGCGCGCGGTCGACAGCAGGACCATCGCGTTCCCGCTGTTCGACGGCAATGGCATGTTCTACTCCGCGGGAAATATCGCCGGCAACGCGAAGGTCGGGATGCTGTTCATCGACTTCGCCACGCCCAACCGCATGCGCGTGCAGGGCGAAGCGAGCATCGATCCGAACGACCCGTTGCTCATGGAGTTCGTCGAGGCGCAACTGGTGGTGCGCGTGAAGGTGACGGAGGTATGGCCCAATTGCCCGCGCTACGTACATCGTTTCGAGAAGGTGAAGGCGTCACGCTACGTGCCGCGCGCCGACTGCCCCACACCCCTCGCAGGCTGGAAGCGCATCGATCTCATCCAGGCGGATCTGCCCCCAAAGGATCAGGGCCGCGCAGCGAGGGAAGCGGGGTTGATCAGCATCGAGGCCTGGTTCGGCAAGGTGGCTATTGGCGCGGAAGACGCTTGACCGGAAACCGGGAGAATATCGGCGCGGCATAAGATCGGGTCGACCCGATCTTACGCATTTGGGAGGTTGACCTCGCTGCATGCGCGTGTTTTGATGAGGCTGTCGAACAGTGCGATGCGCTCCGGAGCCAGCATGAACCAACACAAATTGTCACGATTCATACGGCGGTGCATCTGTGGGGCAGGTATTGCGCTGGTGGCCGTGGTTTCGGGGCCGGCCCATGCGGCCTTGGACTCTCCGGTATCGGTGAGTCTGATCGCGCCGGGCGGGATCTTCATCGATCGGACCCCAATCGACGCTACCGACAGCATCGACCCGATCGTAGGCGTCGCGGCCGGCGATGCCAGCACGATCGGCAGCACCTTCATGCTGCCGGGTGAATCGATCCAGTTCGTCGACAACTCGATCCTCCTGCATGTGGCCGCCGGCGATGTTGCCGGCACCGACGTCATTACCGGCTACTTCGGCGCTGGCGGGGCGCATGCACGCTATGAGTTCGGCGGCCTGTCCGTCACCGGCCGCGCGATCATCGGCGTCAACGTCTTTGCCTTCGACGGTTTCGGCGATGCCGGCTTCAGCGGCGTGGTGAGTGGTATCGGCGTCTCACTGGTGACGCCTCACTCGGTGTCGTTCAACCTCGACGATCTCGTTTTAGCTGACAGAGGCAACGGCGCGTCGAACGCGTTCGGCGAGTTCCGTATCGACCTGCTGACCCGGGCGGTGCCGGAACCTTCAACCTGGGCGATGCTGCTCCTGGGACTCGCGGCGGTGGGCATTGGCGCAGGTCGCGGGCGGTTCCTGGGACGCCTGACAAAGCCCTTGTCATGCTGACGCTCGATGACTTCGCCGGCCTTTGCGGCGAGCGCTTTTGGTTGCAGGGAGACGATGTTGCCGACCTGTCCACCGAGCTGGTCGAAGCCGTGCCGCTGGGCACCGCAACTTTCAATGGCCGGCAGCCGTTCTCGCTGATTTTCGCCGGGCCGCCGGCGCCGATTCTGCCCCAGCGCACTTATCGCCTGGCGCATGCCCGCCTGCCCGAACTCGACATTTTTCTGGTACCGGTCGGCGCCGACGCATCCGGTGTCCGCTATCAGGCGGTCTTCAACTGACATGTCGTCATCCACAGCTCAGCGTTCGTTGTCTGCCGATGCGAAGTCCGTATCCGGCAGGCATTGCTGCTGAGCGATATCCAGATTCGGAGAGTCAGCAATGTCCGCATCGTTTTTGGGCCAGATCACCATCACCGCCTTCAATTTCCCGCCAAAGGGTTGGGCCAAGTGCGATGGGCAGTTGCTGCCGATCAACCAGAATCAGGCGTTGTTTTCGCTGTTGGGCACTACCTACGGCGGCGATGGGCGAACCAACTTCGCCCTGCCCGATCTGCGCGGCCGCACGCCGGTCCACGTGTCGGGCGATCTCACCCAGGGCCAGGTCGTCGGCGTGGAGGCAGTCACCCTGACCCCGGCGCAGATGCCTGCACATACCCACGCGTTGAACGCCACCACCGACTTCGCCAATGACTTCAGGGCGGCTGCCAATCTGTTGGCTGCCCGGCCGCGCGGAGGCCCGCAGCTTTACGCGAAGCCGCCAGGCTCACCGGTGCCGATGAACCCGGGCGCGGTGACCGTCACCGGCGGCGGTCAGCCTCACCTGAACATGCAGCCGTTCACCGTCGTGAACTACATCATTGCGATCGCGGGAATCTTCCCGTCGCGCAATTGAGATGCCGCCAGCTCATCATGTAGTCCGTTGCCGTCCGATGAACGTCGGGCGCCGAGACCAGGGTCGAAAGGAATTCGGAAATGTCACAACCCTATTACGGTGAGATCCGACTGTTCGCTGGCAACTTCGCGCCAGGCGGCTGGGCTTTTTGCCAGGGCCAACTGGTGGCGATCGTCGGCAACGATGCCGTGTTCCAACTGATCGGTACCACTTATGGTGGCGATGGTCAGACGACTTTCGGGCTGCCCGATCTGCGTGGCAGGGTACCAATCCATCAAGGCACCGGCCCAGGACTTTCCGCGCGCACGATGGGCGACACCGGGGGTGCCGAAACGGTGACGCTTAATGCCTCTAGGTTGCCCCCCCACACGCACACGCTGGTTGCCTCATCCACGCCCGCGAACGCCGCAGCGGGGCCGGGTGGCGGCGTGCTGGCGGCGACGGCGATCAATGTGTACGGCACCAGCGCACCGCCCTTACCCATGTCGGCGCAGGCCATCCCCGCTGTCGGCGGCAGTCAGCCGCACGAGAACATGGCCCCTTTTCTTGCGCTCAATTACATCATTGCATTGACAGGCGTCTACCCGTCGCAGGGTTGAGGAGCACAAAATGGCAGATCCTTTTGTCGCCGAGATTCGCATGTTCGGGTTCAACTTTGCCCCCGTCGGCTGGGCAACTTGCGATGGTCAGGTCCTGCCCATCCAACAGAACCAGGCGCTGTTTTCGCTGCTGGGCACCACGTTCGGCGGCAACGGCAGAAGCACCTTTGCCCTGCCCAACCTGGCGGGCAGCTTTGCCATCGGCACCGGTCAGGGCCCTGGCCTCACCGACCGCACCCTCGGCGATCAAGGCGGATCCGCGACGGTTGCGTTGAGCGTCGCGCAGATGCCACAACACACGCACGGTCTGAGCGCGGCGTCGTCCGCCTCGACGACCAGTCCGGCGGGTGCGGCGCTGGCGCCCACGCACAACCTGGCTCCCGCGTATCGGTCCGGCGGCGCCATCGCCGCGATGGCGGCGTCGTCCCTTGCGCAGGCAGGTCAGTCGCAACCGCACGAGAACCGCCAACCCGCCCTGGCTTTGAACTTCTGCATTGCGCTGCAGGGCATCTATCCGCCGCGGCCGTGACGGTAACCCCACCGACCGTCCATGAAACGTCCGATCGTGGATTCACCGATCGATCTGGTACTCAGGCCTGTCACCGCGGCGGATGACGAATTCCTGCTGCGCGTGTACGCCGACACCCGGGTCCACGAACTGGCATTGACCGCATGGGATCAACCGCGGCGCGAAGCGTTCGTGCGCATGCAATATCAGGCGCAGGCTGCCCACTATCGGGCGCACTGGCCGGCTGCCGAGTACTCGGTGATAGAGGCGCACGATGACAAGACGCACCATGATGTCGGCCGGCTATGGCTGCACCATCGTCCCGATGCGATTCATGTTCTTGATATCGCGATGCTGGCCGACTGGCGCGGACGCGGCATCGGCACACGCTGCCTGCAACGCCTGATGAACGAGGCCGACGTAACCGGACGCGCGGTGACCATCCATGTCGAGTCGGGAAACCAGGCACGACACCTGTATGCCCGGCTCGGTTTCCAGCCGGTCGGTGAACCCGACGGGCTGCACCAGCGCATGGCCTGGCGCCGCGTACCAACGAAAACGATGGAGGTGTGCGATGAACAAGCGTGAATTCCTGCTGGCAACCGGTGGTGCATTGCTGGCCGGTGACGCGTGGTCGGCCGCGGTCGCAACGGCGTCGCCAGGAGCCTCGGCCCGCATGGCGCGCGATTCGGTTCACAACGGTAGCGTGGTTGCCTGGCAAGAGCGCATCGGCGAAGCGTTCGAGGTGGTGGGTGAGCATGGCCCCGGGCGCCTGCTGCTACAGCGTGTCGTCACCCACGCCTCGGATTCGAGCGTCGACCAGTTCACCCTGGTGTTCTCGGTGGCCAGCGGCAAGCTACCCTCCGCGACTCACGTGCTGCGGCACGCCGATCACGGCATCCTGGCGCTCTATCTCGACCATGCCGGTGTCGACGAGGCTGGCCGGGCGCTGCTGCGGGCCGATTGCTGCCGGCTGTTGTGATGGGCCTCTGACCGGCCACGGCGCATGCCTACAGTCTCCGACGGGCTTCGAGCGCCCGTCAGACGAACAACCCGATGATAGAGAAAGCGAGCTCGGCCACGAGCGCGAGCAGAATCCATCGTTCGAGACGGTATTCGCGCAGGAAATACGAGTACTCGGTGAGACGATCGTTCGCCAGCTCGTAGAGGTCCGCCACCACCTCGAGCTGATCGTCGAGTACGCGAAGCCGCTCCACGACTTCCGACTGGACTGCGAGCTCCCGAGCGAGTCGCAGCGACGGTGGCGGCAAAGCCGCAGCACCACTCGCAACGGTCGGCTCGAGCAGCGTAAAGCGGATGCGCGCCTGCGCGGCCCAGACGGTGATGGCATTCACGCGGGCCTGCCGCGACAGCGAGGCCCGGACGACCGCATGGGTGAGATCGACGTCGCCTGCCGCGGCGCTGAGCTTTTCGCTCGTTTCCGATTCCAGCCGCCGCAGTTCCAGTTCGTTGCGGGCGAAGCCCACCAGCCCGGCGACGACTTCCTCGCGGCGCGTGCCGGCCACGATGACCATCGCGCGGTCCGGTCGCCAGCAGATCCGGTCACCGCGAAACACCAGCTCGATCGGCGCCGATGCGTGCTTGCCGGCAGACGGTTGCGCGATCCATGCCTCCACGGTGCGCTGGAGCGGGAGGAGTTCCGCCTGCCCGGACGGTAGAACGATGACGTCGAGGACGTCGTCAGCGGTGGCGGTCGCCAACCCTTCGAGGAGGATGTCGGTCGCCAATTCCTCGATGATCGGCGGCGCGAGTGCATGCCGGTCGAAACGCGAGCCCGATGGTAAACCGCTTGCTGCGGGAAACCGCACCCGCAGTGCGACCGGTCGTGAGAGATCGGTCTGCGCGTTCACAGGCGGGCGGTCGGATCGACCGGAAACCGCAGCATGGTTTCGTCGAGTTCCTCGATATCGGGCGGCGGAATGAACGGCACGCCGTCCTGCAGGATCGGCCCCGGTTGCGAGAGCAGGAACCGGGTCCATTTGTCGTGCGTGAACGCGCTTTTCAGGTAGTCACCGGTGAGGTGATCGAGCCACTGGGTGCCGAGGCGGGACTCGATGGTCCGATCGAAAGGTTCCGGTTGCAGGTCTGTCGCCGCGAACCAGTCGGACGCGATGACGAAGCCCCACGCCGACAGGAATGACGGAATGAACGTCTGGTAACTGTGCACCTCGGCAAACATGGTGCGCAGGGTGCGAACCACCGCGGCATGGGCCTTGTCGTCGAGAAACGAGAATTCCAGCCCTTGTACGACCACGATGCCTTCGGGCCGCAGTCGTTGCCGGAGCAACTGGTAGAACTCGACCGTGTAGAGCGCTTGCGCGGGGCCGTTGTCCAGCATGTCCACCACGTCGATCACGACCACGTCGTAGAACCCGTCGTCCTCCGCCACGAACTTCCGGCCGTCGTCGATCACCAGCCTGACACGCGGATCGTCGAAGGCGCCGCGATGCCATTGCGGCAGATGTTCGCGGCACAGTTCGACCAGTTCGCCATCGAGGTCGACCATGGTCGCGGACCGCACGGTGCCGTGCACGAGCACTTCCCGCAGAGTGGCGCCTTCGCCACCGCCGATGATGAGCACATCGCGGGGTAGCGGATGCAGCAGCATCGCTGGCTGCACCAGCATCTCGTGGTACAGGGCCTCGTCCTCGCTGGAACTCTGGATTGCACCGTCGATAAACAAGGCGAGGCCGTAATTGTAAGTATCCGCGATCACCACGTGCTGAAAGGTCGTACGACTCTGATGCACGATCCGTCGCGCACGATACAGGTAGGTGTCGTACGGATCGGAGGCTTCCGTGATGCACACTCCGCCGTCGCCCGCCGCCGCCGGATCCTCGGGTTCGACGTAGAAGCAATCCTGCGGCAGAGGTGGCAAGGCATAGGGCCGAACCACTTCCGGAAACGGAACGCTCTCACTCATCGTTGCTGGCCTCGTCGGGACGTTGGTCGAATGCGATGCATGGCTTCGCGTCGGCATTTCATTGCTGGAATGCTTCTGGTGGCGTGTCGGTGAGCCGGGACAGGGCAACTCGCGTCACCAGTGGCCGCAGCCCGGCCTTGCGCGCCTCGCGATACACGAATGCCGCGTTGGTCCGCGACACGCAGTAGTCCACGGAGAACACGGGCACGCCGCGATCCATGAACTTGCGGCATTGCGCGAGCCGGCGTTCCGTCGACTCTTCACCGTCGTGGCGTTGAGGCAGATCGCCGGCACGTGCATCCTCCCATGCCACTTCCGCCTGGCCGTTGAACCAGGTGTCTTCGGCGATCAGCGCGTCGATCGCGCGCGTGTAGCGGACCGGATCGCTGTCCAGCAGGTAGTGGGCGTTGTACGGCACGATCAGGAAATCCGGGGTGACCCGGCGACCCGCGGCTCTGATCTCCTCGATGAACTGCATCATCTCGTCGTCTGGATCGATGCGTCGGCGTTCGGCTTCGGCGGCTACCGTATCGTCGTCGTACACGTCGACGCCTTCGAGGCAGACGCCATCGAAGCCCGCGCGCGCAAGGCGGGCGATCGCCCCGTCTTCGCCGAGCCAGAGTGCTTTCCAGCGCGGGTCCCAGAATGCCACCGGATACAGGCCGGTCCAACCGTCCGGGTCGACCCCGAGCAGGAAGTCCGGGCGCCCCGGGCCGTGGCGCGTGGGTGCCGACCAGTCGGTGCGCCAATAGGTGCGGGACGACTCGGCGTTGCCGACATCGACATTTGCCAGCAGCAGCCGGGTGGCCCCGGCGGGCGTCGTGCGAAGGCGGGACAGCATCGGTCGCGGGTCGTACGGATCGTCGCGCAGATCGAGACCGGCTTCGAGGACGAGCAGCGGATAGGTGGTCGCTTCCAGCCGCGCCACGGCGTCGGGCTCGTCCAGATCGTCGAGTTGCATCATCCAGGTTCGCGCCGCCACGAGCCGGTCGCGACGACTCGGTACCGGGCCCGCCGCGATCCCGTGTCGTGCACAGGCGGGAATGGCGAGCGCCGTTCCGAACAGCCGGCAGAACTGCCGCCGCGACCTGCTGTCGACGGTCATCACCGGAACTGGTACTGGATGCCGACGAACAGCGCCGGCCGGCCGAGATCGGTGGTCGCGTTCCCGATCAGCGAGCGTTCGCCGTCGTAGAACCTGCGATTGCTCGCCTGGGTATAGGCGATACCTATGCGCCAACCGGCCCACGCGCCCGCTAGCGGACGACTGGCCGAGAGCCGCCAGTCCCAATAGCTGGGATTGGTGGAACCGAGCACCGGGTCGTCGAAGCGAACGCCATAGTGCGTATAGCCGAGATGCCCCTCCAGGGACCACGATGGCGCGAATGGCATCGGCTTGCGCGCACCCCACTCCCAGTACCAGGTCCCGCGGGTGCTGCCGGAAAAGCCGGTCCGCGCGGAGTCGCCGAAATGGTCGCCGAGCGTGTAGCTGAAGCGGGTGCTCAGCCAGTCCCACGCTGAGCGTACTCGCAGTTGCGTGGTGTCGAATCGTTGCGACGGACATCCGGGGAAGACGTTGCAGCGAGCATTGCGATAATCGGCACCCGGGTAGAGGTAAGCCACACCTTCGCCGGCGACGCTCCAGTTGTCGGTCAACTCGCGTTCATACCCGGCGTAGAGGTCGGTTTCCACCGCGCCGCCGGGATAGGAATCGCGGCTGACTGTGGAGACGAACGTGCCCGCGTACAGACCCGATTTGCGGCTGTAGTCGAGGCTCGCCTGCGCGGCCGGACGATGCCAGGTCTGGGTCAGACCGCGGGTCACGTAGTCGCTCACCAAGCCTGCGCGCAACCGCAGGCCCGTGCCATCGTCGTCGGATTCGTCGTCGTCACTGACCTGACCCTGTGCCACGGGCGTGAACGGCGAGAGCGCGACGCTCAGGAGGACGATTCGCATGATCGGGTGAATGCTCGGCACCGGAAAATCGCAGCGGTTTTCAGACGGTCGACGCGCGCCGCGCCGGCCGCGAAGGACTATCCGAAGGCGGTCTGATCATTCGCTTGCAGCCCATCACGGATATGGCGCGGCAGGTTGAACATGCGCCGATGGGTCCGGCCGTCGTAACTGCGCAAATGCGCAGTCAGCCCACGGGCGGCGATCGCATCATCGATTACTTGCACGGGAATGGCGCCGGCATCGTCGGGTATGGCGCCGAACAGCATGAAGCCCCATTCGGTCCAGAACGAGCCGATGTAGGTGGAATAGGTCGTCGGGCGACCGAAGCTCGCCCCGGCCAGACGACACAGTTGCGCGTGAGTGCCGTGCGGCTCCGCCGAACCGAGTGCGCCCGCCTGAATGGCGAGAATGCCATTCGGCGTGAGCGCCTTGCGCAAATGGGCAAAGAAATCGGCGCTGTAAAGGTTGGCCGCGGCGGTGCCTTCGACGTAGTCACACACATCGACCACGATGACATCGAAGCAGCCGGGATCATCATGAAGAAATTGCAGGGCGTCGACGATGCGCAGATCGGTGCGCGGATCATCGAATGCACCCTGGTGCCAGGAGCCGAGACGGGCGCGCGACAGTTCGATGAGTTCCCGGTCCACGTCGATCATGGTGACGGTCTCGACGCACGGATGACGCAGAACCTCGCGCAGTGTCGCGCCTTCGCCACCGCCGACAACCAGCACCCGCCCCGGGTTCGGGTGCAGCAGCATGGCCGGTTGCACGAGCGCTTCGTGGTAGATGAATTCGTCCGCCTGCGCCGATTGCGGGTCGCCATCGATGACCAGCATCAGGCCATGCTGCGACGTCCGAACCAGCAGGACATGCTGCACGGCAGTGCGGCCTTCGAATACGACATCATCGATCCGGAACCGGTGCTCGTCGCCATCGACCGTCTCCACGAAGAACCGGCCACCCGCCGAGGCGACGATGGGCTCATCGGATGCGGGCCACTGCATGTTGCCCACGTCGCCCATCACGCGTGCCCGCCGCGATCGAAGCTGCGCTGGACGACGCGACCCGATGCGAATGACGTGGCGAGATAGTTGACCGCGGCGGTCAGCCCGAGATCGCTGCCGCACGTGAATACGTCGATCGCGGCGTACTTCTTGTCGGGCCACACGTGGATCGCGATGTGCGATTCGGCGATCACGATCACCCCGGAGATACCCCAGGGCGAGAACTTGTGAAAGCAGGTCTGGACGATGGTCGCTCGCGCGAGCCGTGCAGCTTCGACCAGGGTTTCGCGGACCCACGGAAGATCGTCGAGGTGTTCGGTTTCACAGTCGTACAGATCGAGAACGACCTGGCTCCCGACCACTTGCGCCGCGACCTCGCGGTACGACTCCCTGGCAACTGGCAATTGCGAAATCCGGGCGCCCATCGGTTCATCTCCCACGAGTCGATACCTGTAAACTCGCTGCGTTGCGCTCATCCAGCGAACCGTTGTGATGAAGCGCATGGTAGGCTCGCTTGCTTTCGGCAAACTTACGCAGCCCCCGCCCGGTTTTCGGTGGTCACGCTCGTAAGCGCCCACCCGCGTGGGGTCCGAACGGCGGTTGGCGCCCACCACCGGGCCGAGCACGACGGCGAGCATGCCGCCGAAGGCCATGGTCCGGCCGGCCCACAGCGCGGAGTAGCCCTGGTAGCTTTGCAACCACAGCGGCAGCACGAGCACGGTGCCGAAGAACGCCATCGATCCCATCCCGAGCACCGGCAGTCCGAGGCCGGTGACATCCACCGGTTGCCGACGCCGCGGGCGAGGCCGCGCTTCTGCGGCGGATAGATGCCGGTGACGAGCGACTGCGACAACGGGATCATCGACGCGCCCATCACGCCTTGCATCACGCGTGCGCCGAACAGCATCGGAAAGGTGAACGCGACGCCATCACCGTTGCGCCACCGCTCCGTGCCATGCCAGCTTAAAACTCCTGTTGGGGTCAGGCCTGCATCACTGGCTATTGCGCTCTTGCCCTCAATCACAGGCCGGTCGCGGTCACTGCTGAGGTGGAGCGGGAACTGGTGGCGAAGGTTTTATCAGAGAAGCTACATAATGCAGTTATGCAGGCCTGACCCGCCAAGTACGCAGCTCGGTGTACCACAGCTCCCCCATCTGGCTGTTGGTGCATTCGAAGGCGTAGGCCTGGCCGTCGCCGCACGCCGGGTCCGCGGTCGGCAGCGCCCAGCCGCTGAACGTCCCGACGGCGAGCTCAGCCGCCCAGCTCATGGCGTCATCCCAGCTCAATCCACTGTTGTTGGCGGTGAGATACCAGGTGGCGTCGAGCACCGTGTCGTAGGCAAACGTAGCCCTTGCGCTGCCCGTCGCTACCGGTTTGCCGTTGATATCCCGCAGTTCCAGTGCAGCCAGTGTCGGCCCCGTCTGCATCGGCCCGGCAACCGTCAAGACCAGCACCAAGTGTCTCAAAGCGTAGAGGGTCAGGCCTGCATGGCGGGCTATTACTTTCTCGCTGTGCGTCATCCGATGATCCTGCGACATTCGAGTCTGCCCGGTTTTACGCCCCGCTACGCCGCACCGTCGCATCTTTGCGCTCGAGGACTCCGGGCAGCAGCGCCAGTCCGAGTCCGGGGCCAGCCGGCGCGGTGATGAAGCCGTCCTTGACCGGTGGCAGTTGCGTGACCAGTTGCGGGTACCAGTCGTAGTAGAACGCCCGCACCATCTCCTGCACCAGGGTGTTGGGGCAGTTCATCGACAGATGCACCGAGGCTGTCAGCATCACCGGGCCGGTGCAGTCGTGCGGTGCCACCGGCAGGTGCCAGGCTTCGGCCATGGTGGCGATCTTCTTCGATTCCGACAGGCCGCCGGTCCAGCCGACGTCGAGCATGCATACCGACACCGCCTGTTTCTGGAACAGGTCGCGGAAACCCCACCGCGTGCCGAGCGTCTCGCTCGCGGTCACCCAGACGTTGGTGCGGTGCGCGTAGTCGGCGAGCGCGTCGAGATTGTTCATCTTGATCGGGTCTTCGTACCAGAACGGATCGAACTCCTCGAGCGCCTCGGCGATGCGGATCGCGGCTGGCAACTGCCACATCGAATGGAACTCGACATGGATGTCCATCTTGTCGCCTACCGCCTTGCGAATCTTCTCGAATGGCTTCAGCGCCTTTTTCAGATCGGCGTTCGAAATGTAGCTGCCGTTGGTGGCTTCGGCCGCGGTGTCGAAGGGCCAGATCTTCATGCCGGTGATACCCATCTCCAGCAGGCTCTCGGCCAGCGTGCCGGCATCGGTGAGGAAGCCTTGCAGGTCTTCATACGGACGTTTCTTCCGGTCGGCCTTCGATGGCAGTCCGAAATTGTCGGTGCCCTGCGTCGGTTTGGCGCGGACGTACTGATAGCCCGCGCACGTGTTGTAGACCCGCACCTTGTCGCGTGAGGCCCCGCCGAGCAACTGGTAGATCGGCTGGCCCGTCACCTGGCCGAACAGATCCCACAGCGCAATATCGATGGCCGATGCCGCGCGCATCTCGACACCGACGCTGTTGAAGCCGAGGTAGGTGTCGAGGAAGTGATGCGAGATCTTGTCGATCTGCAGCGGATTCTTGCCGAGCAGCCAGGGCGCGCAGGTTTCGTGGATGTGCGCCGCGACCGGCGCCACCGCATAGAAGGTTTCGCCCAGCCCGACCAACCCCTCGTCGGTGTGGATCTGCACCCACAGCAGGTTGGGAAATTCCTCGAGCTGGATGGTTTCGATGGCGGTGATCTTCATGCGTCCTCCGGTCCTTGCTGATTCGATG